>NZ_JAGQEK010000028.1 GCF_024346075.1 Synechococcus sp. Cruz CV12-2-Slac-r | reverse complement strand
GGACTATTTCACGATCCTCGACTTCGTGAAGGCATACCAGCTATTTAGCGATCCTGAATGGGATGGCCCCCCTGAAGCCGTCGATACCGACCCCAAACAACCAACGCCCAAAGGCGAAATCGAAGAACCTGACAGGCTTGACGATGATGGCGTCGAGGAAACACTTCGCCGTAGCAAGGTGAGCATCAAGCTCGGTGATGGGAAGGAACGAGCCCTGCAACACATGATGGTGACCAGCTTTTGGCACCCTGATGGCAAGCCGATGAGCTCGACCCAGTTCATCGAACTGCTCTACGGCCAATTGCCTGAATTCGCTAAGAATGAGACCGAACTGCGTGAGATTTGGAGTTCACCAGTCACCCGCACCAAGCTCTTACAGGGCTTGGCTGAAAAGGGTTTTGGTGGTGAGCAGCTTGCCGAAATCCAATCAATCATTTCAGCCGAAAACAGCGACCTATTCGACGTGCTGGCTTATGTAGCTTATGCACTTGGCCCTATACCCAGGGAAGAGAGGGCCCAACAAGCTCGCTTATACGTTGATTCCCGCTTCACTTCTAAGCAGCAAGTTTTTATTGACTTTGTGCTCCAGCATTACATAACAATGGGTGTGCAAGAACTAGCCCAAGAAAAACTCGCACCCCTACTAAGACTGCGCTATCAAAACTCAATTGCAGACGCACTGGCTGATTTGGGTGGCCCAAAAGAAGTAGGTGAAATGTTTGCTGGATTCCAACGTTATCTCTACGAGCCAGTGGCTTCTGAATAATAAATACAAATATTTTTCGGATCATTAGGTTACACATTAATGAAATCCTCCTCTTAATTCTGGTAAAGATCTTGGCGCTAATTCAAATTAAATTCGATCTTTGGGGTGAATTCCAAAACTACCGGTAGCTGCCAGGAAAGATCTCACCCTTTGGAAGCGTTTTATGCCTCCTTTGCCAAGGTTACTTGGAGGCTTGTTTGCTGGGTTGATAATGGTTCATTAATCCATACCAAATCAGGTTGTTTCCAGCAAAGAATTGATCTGCTCCAGCGTTTTGGATTTGCAATGCGGGCTCATCCACCATGCATACAGATCAACCGGTACAGCGCAATTCTCCTGCGAAGGACCATGAATAAGCAATGTATTTGCTATTTTTGGTTGAGAAAACCCAATACCAATTTGCGAAAACCCCTGCTCCAAGGAAATATCAAAGCTATTAATACAGTTCTTTGGCGGTCTGCGTTATTAACAATGGGTCTTAAACATTAGCGATTGATTTACAAACCTCAGAAATGTCAGTACCTTTTTCTGCCTCTGCTACAACATCCCACTGCTGCAAGCAGTCATAGCTGTCCATAAAAGATTTAGCAGCGGCATCACTCAAAATCATCGACACAAGGATCTTCTTGGAAATTAGGTCTGTTGCAGTCTGCTGGCATTGCTCAAATGCTTGGGCTGTTCGCATTCCTAACGGCGTTTTGCCATTTGCACCCGATTTCCTTTGGGGCTCCAGCGCACATCATCAAAACATTGATGCATCAAATACAAGCCCCTGCCTGACAAGGCATCTAAACAATGGGGGAGATGGGCGCAGCGCAATTGCTGGGGCAAACCACAACCTTGGTCTTGCACCTGCCATACAAACCATCTGGGCATCAAGATTCGTCTTACCCGCAAAATCTTGAGGGGATCACCGCCATTGCCATGGCGCACTGCATTAACTAATGATTCCTGCAAACCAAGCTGCACAAGTTCCTTATCAGCAGAGGGCACAGGTTCGAGCAACAACTCCAAAAGTGGCTGCAGAGCCAAGGTTGAGGTTGTGCTGAATTCACACCAACGCGCACTCATTTGATCTTATGCAGAGGTTGTAACGGCGTCGAGAGCTGGATGACGCAAAATTGCGTCGAATAGCCTCACTCCTCTCAATTGATTAACAAGGGGCAGATGCCCTTCTGGTGCAGCATGGGACCAATTGAAGCTATTGGGATAGCGGGTCCAAACACCATCAAATTTCCAACCAAGAGTTAGCCAAAGTTTCTCCCAGTTGCCATCACTGCTCTGCCTTAGGCGCTGCTGGATACGAAATCCAAAGCGACCATTGCTGTAAAGCCACCACAAAGCATCAATGTGGGCTAGAAGCGCAGGATCAAACCCCGCCACCTCGCTGTAATAAACGTAGCCCCTAGTTACAGCGGCAACTCCAGCCATTTCCCTGAGTGCACTGCTAGTAAAACGATCTGCAATTTCAAGCTGTTCCAGAAGCAATGCATCCTGGATTTCTGCAAATAGATCAGATGCACCAACTGGTGCTGGCAACCAACCACCAGGAAAAACAGCCTTGATCTGCTTGAGCATGCTGGAATCAGAAGCCAACAGTCGCAGTAGGGCACCGCTAATCCAAGAATTAGCAGTTCGCGGCTGGTGCAGCAATTTCTGCCAGGCAAACTCTTGTAGTTGTGGTGCCTGGGCCTGCAGCTGGGGCCAAAAACGCAGCTGTTGACGCTCATTACCAGTAAGAAACCCCTCAAGTAGTTCCTCGGGACGTGGAACAGTCAACATCGCTATAGAGGCCAGTGCTAAGTATCGCAGTGAATGCTTTTCTCGAAAATTCTGCAGCTCTCATTGATGTGCGCAGCCCTGCAGAGTTTGAACAGGGCCACATCCCAGGGGCAAGCAACCTGCCGTTATTCAGCAATGAAGAGCGCTGTTTAATTGGAACCACCCATAAACAACTGGGTTCATATGCCGCCACTCAGCTGGGCCTGGAGCTGGTGGGGCCCCGGCTTGGAAAACTTGCGGAAAACATAAAAGGGGTAGCAACTGAGGGGAATCTGAGGATCTACTGCTGGCGCGGTGGAATGAGAAGCGGCAGCGTGGGCTGGTTAGCAAAAACAATTGGCCTTGAGGTGCAATTGCTCGATGGGGGCTACAAACGCTTCAGGAACTGGGCCCTTGCGTTGTTTGAGCAGCAATGGCCCCTGCAGATACTTGGAGGGGGCACCGGCAGCGGTAAAACTGAAGTGCTCCAAGCCATTGCACAAAAAGGGGGCGCAATGGTCGACCTTGAGGCGCTTGCAAGCCATCGAGGCAGCAGTTTTGGTGCCCTTGGCTTACCCGCGCAGCCAAGTAGCGAACATTTTGAGAATTGCCTTGCTATTTGCCTGCATAAGCAACAGGGCAAGAGTGTGATCTGGCTGGAGGCAGAGAGCGCCCAGGTGGGGCGTTGCCGCATACCAAACGGTATTTGGAAACAGATGCAAACGGCCCCGCTGGTGTTGCTTGAGCGTCCGACGCCAGAACGGATAAGCCTGCTTGTGGAGGTTTACGGCAGGCAGGAAATTGAAGGATTAATTGAAGCTACGCAGCGATTAAGCCGCCGGCTCGGGCCTCAACGCACCGCCATTGCAGTTGCCAATATCCGCGACGGCAACCTTGAAGCTGCATGCGCAGAAATCCTTGACTACTACGACCGTTACTACATAAAGGAGCTGCAAAAAAGGCAGATGGGCTTTAAACGCATTGCAGGGGAGGGCAAAACTGCTGAAACAATTGCCGAAATGCTGATGCAGCTTGAGGGTGCTTAAGCTTCTCGCTTTAAGGGTCACGTGATGGCTGCCTCAATTCAGTTTTTTCGTGGTGTTGATGAAACGGTGATTCCAGAAATTAAGCTCACCCGTTCACGGGACGGCATGACTGGTCAGGCCCTATTCATTTTTGAGGAGCCAGACGCTCTAGCACCAAACGCCGTTGGAGACATCACAGGCATGTTTCTGCTCGATGATGAAGGGGAATTAATCACAAGAGATGTAAAAGGTCGCTTTGTGAATGGCAAAGCCAGCGCTCTTGAAGCTACCTATACCTGGAAAAGTGAGGCAGACTTTGAGCGTTTCATGCGCTTTGCTGAGCGCTACGCAGAAGGCCATGAACTTGGATTCAACCAGAGCTGAAGCTCGGATGGGTTTTGCCCAATGGTGCAGCTTGGTTGCCCTGCTGGCTGCAGCAACAATTTGCTGGCAATTGCGGGAATTATTAATACAACTATTTGCTGCTGTGGTGTTATGTGTCGCCTTATCAGGCTTAGTGAGCGGTATTGAGCAGAGGCTAAAAATAAAGCGCTGGCAGGCTTTATTTATGGCTTTGGGGCTAATTATACTTTTAGTAACATTGTTGGTTTCCCAACTTGTTCCACCATTTATAGAACAGTTTAAAGAATTGCTTGATCAATTACCAAAAGCAGCAACATATTTAACAGGATTAGGAGATAATTATTTTATAAAAATGGGTCAAAACACAAATTTGAATCTGGGGGGAGGAGTTAAACCAATACTTGGATTTGTAGGTAATATTGGCGCCGCTGCTTTGCAATCACTATTTGTATTGGCAGTTACAGTAATGCTTGCAGCTCAACCCAAGAGTTACTACCAAGTGGCAGTATCGCTAGCACCATCCTTTTACAGAAAAAAGTTTGCGCTAGTGCTTGATCGATGCGGATTAGCCTTAAAAAGTTGGATGTTTGGCGTGTTATTGAGTTCAATATGTGTGGGATTACTGGCGTTTTTTGGGCTTAGTTTGCTAGGGGTCAAACTTACAATTGCAAATGGTATTTTAGCTGGATTATTAAATGTAATACCAAATGTTGGTCCCACGATTGGAACGATTTTTCCAATGGCTGTTGCTGTTTTGGAATCGCCCTGGAAGGCAGCAGCCGTTTTAGCTCTTTACATAATAATTCAGAATTTAGAAAGTTATGTAATTACCCCATCTGTAATGCATCACCAATTACGTTTATTACCTGGCCTCACCCTAGCGGCGCAGGTGGGGTTCACGCTAATTTTTGGTCCGTTGGGTTTAATTCTTGCTTTGCCGATGGCTGTGTGTTTTCAAGTATTGATTAGAGATTTATTAATTAATGATTTACTTGATGGCTGGAAAAGGCCATTAGGAACATGAATCGCCCGAGCCAAGCCTTTAATTGGCCTGCATTGCTTGGGAGCATCGCCCTACTAGGCCTTGGCATATTGGCCTGGGAATTACGTTGGGTACTCCTGGTTTTATTTGGTGCAATTGTGATGGCTGTTGCACTGGATGTTCCGGTGCAAATATTAATTCGACGGTTTAGATTAAAAAGACCGCAAGCACTGCTAATTGTATTGGTGCTGATATGTTTCCTGGGCTGGGAATTAAGCACAATGCTGTTGCCAGATCTACTGGAGCAAATTAAAACCTTAAATCAATTATTCCCTATTCTTATTCAAAAATTATTTCTACTTACCGGGGAGATAAAGGGGTTGCAAGATCTTCAAATCGCTTTAAAATCTTTAAATTCAATCTCTAACCTACAAAAACTTCAACCGTTTGGTAGTCAATTATTAGGTTTAGCTGGAGGGGCAGTAAACAGCTCGTTGCAAATAATCTTAATGACTTTATTAGCTATTTTGTTATGTTTAGATCCACCGAGTCATACCCGTTTAATTATTTCCTCAAGCCCACGATTCTATAGGCAACACGTCAAAAGATTACTGGGAGAGTGCAGAGCTGCCCTCGGTGGCTGGCTTGCTGGAATGACAATTTCTGCATCATTGGTGTTTTTAGTTACCTGGGCTGGTCTTGCATGGCTAAAAGTTCCGTTGGCATTATTAAGTGGCATGATCTGCGGTGCACTTACGTTTGTACCAACTATCGGGCCAACGGTAGCAACATTAGTGCCAGCGGCAGTGGCACTACTAATATCTCCATTGCTAAGTTTACAGGTAATAATAATGAGGCTTATAATACAAAATGCAGAAGCATTCTTAATAACGCCAATTCTCTTAAAGCATACTGTGAATTTGTTGCCAACTGTTGCTCTTATGGCTCAATTAAGCCTTGGCGCCTTGCTGGGTCTGCCTGGGGTATTATTAGCGTTACCAACAATAGTAGTATTACAGGTTTTACTTGAGGAAATTTTTGTTAAGGAAATTATGGATCGCTGGACCTTAAAGGCCTACCTGCCCGCGCGTAATAAAGTGGAGAAATAATCAACATTATTGTTGCTAATTTATTTGTTGAAACCGCATATAAAAAGCTCGTCCATGTGAAGTGCTGAAACAGTAAGATTAATTCGATACGAAGTTCGCTTAAAGCTAGGAACCAAACCGTTAGAGCTACAAATTGCTTAAATCTCACGCAGCTAGCTCAGGGTTGTTTGTTGAACTTTTTGAAGGGAGTTTTCCTCCAAGCAATGGAAGTAGTGGCGGAATCAAACCAATGCTAGACCAACCGCCGATTAACACCCCAACCAATAAAGCTACCGCAAACCAATATAAGCTCTCCCCTCCAAAGAAAATTAAAGCAATAATAGGTAAGATGGTTGAGGTAATTGTATAAAACGAGCGCTTTAAAGTACCAGCTACGGCACGATCAACCTGGTCTTCCACAGTAAGATCAGGCAGCACTTGTTGCTGCTCACGAATACGATCAAAGATAACAACAGTATCATTAACTGAATATCCAGCTATTGTAAGAAGCGCTACAACAAATAAACTATCAACCTCAACCCCTGCAAGTAAACCTAGCCAAGCGAAAATGCCAGAGGTAAGAATTACATCATGAATAAGGCACATTAACGCCATAGCAGCATATAGACGGGCATATCTAAGAGAAATATAAATAGCAATACCAGCAAAACTAACAATCAGCGCAAGTAAGCTACTGCGCAGAAGTTGGGAGCCCAGCAAAGGTCCAATCGTATTTATTTGGGTGTCACTGGCTTGGATCGGGCCAAGCACCCTATCTAAGGATTCAACAACTTCCCCGCTTTTTGCAGGGCTGAGGGCAACGGTACGAACACTGATCGCTTTGCCAGCATCAAGAGTTTGTACTACAGCATTTGCAGGGAGTGTTTTACGTAATTCTTCCATAGAAAAACTCTTGCAGCTTGGGCTACAGATGCGCTCCACCTGGATTGCAGTGCCACCAGTGAAATCAAGCCCTGGCTTAAGCGGAGCGTGAATTGGTGAAAGCCAACTTAAAAGCAATCCCAAAACACTTAAAATGAGCAAAACAATTGTTAATACCATGCAAAAGCGCCGGTATTTATTAATGCGGAAAGAGGGTTCTCGCAGCAAAGCGCCGCTGGAGGATGTCATGGGTGAGAAGGGGAACCCAAAAAGAACTCGGGTTTACGCAAGGCTGGATAACTAAGAACTAAACGCAACAACGTTCGGCTGCAGGTGAGGGCTGTAAATAAACTTAGTAGAACACCAACAGCAAGGGTTATAGCAAAACCCCTAACAAGACCCGTTCCCAACCAGCCGAGAGCTGCACAACTAATTAATGTTGTTAAATGACCATCAAATATGGATGAAAAAGCCCTAGAAAATCCAGCTTCAACAGACCGGAATAAACTATTGCCGTCTTGAAGTTCTTCTTTTGTGCGCTCAAAGATCAAGATATTTGCATCAACTGCCATACCAACAGATAATATAAAACCAGCGATACCTGGCAATGTTAAAGTAACAGGTATAAGTGCATAAATTGCTAAGTTAAAAAGAGCATATAAACAAAGTGCCAACACTGCAACAAATCCTGGCACTCTATAGATAACAATCATAAATACTCCTACAAGTGCAATTCCAAGCACTGCTGCCACCAGGCTATTGCGTACATTCTCAGCACCTAGGGTGGGGCCAACGGAGCGATTTTCAATAATCTCAACAGGCAATGGCAATGCTCCCCCCCTTAACTGCACTTCAAGGTTGCGCGCCTGCTCTGCAGTGAATTGACCGGTAATACTTGCAGAACCGCCGGTAATACCAGCTGTGGCAAACTGCGGCCCAACACTGGCTTCACTAATTGAGTTGCCATCAAGCATGATTCCAAGCAGACGATTTGTGCCAGCAATGGATTTTGTTAATGCTGCAAACTCATCTCCACCAATACGATCAAATCTCAGGGTTACTTCCCAAGCTTGACTATTGGGCTGCTGTTGCCTACCAGCATCTATTAGGTGGGTGCCTGTGAAAGCGGGAGCTTCGAAAAGAGAAACTATCCGTCTATTTGTGTCGGCAAGAATCGCCTCTAATTGCTGCTGCTCAGATGCCCCTTCAGGTGAATTGAGATCTAGTGATTTAAGCAATTCATTTAATGATTTATCCACATCTGGCCCTTTTTTATCCCTACCTACCAACTGATCTAATTTGGCAACTAGCAAGCGCTTAAGCCTCATTAAACCTGTCATCTCTTGTTCGGTATCAGGTTTCTGCGCCCTAAACTCCAACATCGCTGTAGTGCCAAGCACCTCCGCTGCTTTGCGAGGATCCTGCACACCAGGCAATTGAACAATAATTTTGTCGTCTCCGGAACTAGTTACCGTTGCCTCCGATACCCCTAAGCCATTAACGCGGCGCTCAAGAACATCCTTAACCGCCTCTAATTTGTTGGGCTCTATTTTTTTTATTGCACCAGCTGGTTTTATTAAAAGAGTTAATTGTGATCCGCCTCTGAGATCTAGCCCCAGGGAAAGTGGCAAGCTTCGTAAAACAAGCACGCTGCCAATAGCAAGAGCTAATATTAAAGCTAACCAGCCTTGAGATTTAGTCATCTCTGCACCATAGAAACAATGGTTGATACGATTTGATGAGGCTGAATAATTGTTAAATTCTCCAATTTTCCATTATATGGAGTTGGAATATCCTGACTAGATAAACGCACTGGAGGTGCATCGAGATCATCAAAGCAATTTTCAACAATTAAGGCAATCAACTCGGCCCCGATTCCACCTGTTTTCATACATTCTTCAACTATTACAACCCTATGCGTTTTAGCAACGGATTGCTTTATAAGTTCCATATCAAATGGTTTAAGACTAACTAAATCAATTAGCTCAGGGTCGTAGCCCTTTTCAACCACCTGCTTCACTGCCTCCAAACAATGATGACGCATACGCGAGTAAGTAAGCAGTGTTATGTCCTTACCCTCTCTCACCAACTCCGCCTTATCTAATGCGCAGGTATATTCTCCTTCAGGTATATCTTCACTCAAGTTATAAAGAAGCACGTGTTCAAAAAATAGAACTGGATTGTTATCACGAATTGCAGCCTTCATCAGCCCCTTTGCATTTCTTGGGGTGCTGCAGGCAACAATCTTTATCCCGGGGACGGCATGAAAGTAAGCTTCTAATCTTTGGCTATGTTCTGCTCCCAGTTGGCGACCCACACCTCCTGGTCCGCGTACAACAGTGGGAATTGTAAAATTACCACCGCTCGTGTAACGCAACATTCCCATGTTGTTGGAGATTTGATTAAAGGCAAGCAATAAAAATCCCATATTCATCCCTTCAACAATTGGCCGCAGCCCGGTCATCGCTGCACCAACAGCCATTCCAGTGAAACTATTTTCAGCAATAGGCGTGTCTAGTACTCTTAATTCTCCGTATTTTTCATATAAATCTTTTGTAACTTTATAAGACCCGCCATATTGGCCGACATCTTCACCCATCACACAAACGTATGGGTCGAGAGCCATCTCTTCATCGATAGCTTCGCGTAGAGCGTTAAAAAGAAGGGTTTCAGCCACAAAAGTAAGGGCACACAGAAGGCCGGCTTGTTCCGGCAGGGCCCAACCTATCAGCGGGACAGGGCCCTAGCCACCAGCAGCGAAGGTGGTGAGCAATAAAACCGATAGCAGCAGTCCGGGGGAGAGCAGCAGGGCCAGTAACCCCAAGTCGTGGGGAGTCATAGATTTAGCTCGTGTGAAGTGAGTTTAATCGGCAGGTATTGGCTTAGTAGGTAGGAGTGAGCGGATGAAGAGCAAAAACAAACCGATGCTGATCAAGCCACAGGTGAATGTAGCGAGGCAACCACTGCCTATTAATAATGTTTTCACAGCCGTAGCAATGGATTGAGCTATTCGCTGGCTGTAGTGGGGTGGTCTGTCGCTGTAGTAACCAATGATGCGCCAGGTGATGCTGATCGCCAAACCACAAAAAAGAGCACTGGTAAGACTGCCACTCAAGTAGCTCAAGGGGCCCTTTTTAACTGCTGCTTTTTCGGCTGCTTTTTCGGTGCTTTTAGAAATTTCTAGCTGGCTCAAACTCACACACCCAATGATCGAATCCATTCTTCCGCAACGCAGGCAGTAATTGCTGTTCGGCTGCGGAAGCCAAGCTGCGATCTAAAAACAAACCAAAAAGGCTTGGGCCTGATCCGCTCATGGCACACCCAAGCAACTGTGCGCTGCTTTTTAGCAGTGCTAAGCCAGAGCGCACACTTTCAACAGAAGGAGCCACCACCTCCTGCAAATCATTACGCAGCTCATGCCATTGCTGATTTGATTTATTGCGTAGTTGAGCGCGTCGATGTTCAAAATCCTGCTCCTCTTTTAGGTAGAACTTCTGCCTCAATTCGCGGCATTGGCTATAGGCCCATGGGGTGCTCACCTGAGCCGATGGATCTTTGATAAGCAAAACAGCAAGGTTTGGTGTGCTCGGAAGCGGCTCTAGCTTTTCGCCACGGCCAAAACAGTATTGAGTGCCACCGCTAAGGCAAAAAGGCACATCAGATCCCAGCTCCGCTGCCAGCAAGCGCAACTCCAGCATCGAAACATCAAGTTGCCAAAACCTATTTAGCAAGAGCAAGGTGCTAGCGGCATCGCTGGAGCCGCCAGCTAGCCCCGCCCCGATTGGAATATTTTTTTTAAGCTGCAATTTTGCTGCTAGTTCAGGGCGACCACAATGGGTTTTAAGAGCATGGGCCGCTTTAATAATCAAATTGCTCTGATCCACCGCTAGCTGAGGATCAGAACTTTCAAGCAACACCACACCTGGATCTGCAGCTTCAACACTGATCAAATCAAATAGATCGATGCTCTGCATCACCATGGCCAATTCATGGAAGCCATCAGGGCGTAAACCCAAAACTTCTAAATGCAAGTTGAGCTTCGCTGGTGCTTTTATTAAAGTGCTTGTATTCAAAGTGTTGATGGTAATGAAGATGCTAAAGCTACCCATTTATCAGGGCTAATTTCCTGGGGCCTTTGTTCGGGAGAAACACATGCTTGTTCAAGCCAATTTTGAAATTTCTCCCCTTCCGCAAATGCTGCCAATGTATTACGTATCATTTTGCGGCGAGAACCGAAGGCGGAATTCAAAAGTTGCTCAACAATTTTAGCGATCTGAGCATCAAGCAAAGTTGCCCGCGGTTTTAGGCAAATCACTTCAGACATAACCTTGGGAGGGGGCTCAAAACAACGGGGCGGCACTTCGCAAATCGAATAACAATTGCATTGCAATTGCATCCGCACACTCAAGGCACTGAAATTGCTATCCCCAGCTGCTGCCGTAATACGTTGCGCCACCTCCTTTTGTAAAAGCAAAACCAATGATTGGAAGCGATGGGGCGCCGGTTGATCAAGGCGGCCGAGCAGCACCTGCAGTAGAGGGCCTGTGATGTTGTAAGGGATATTTGCAACCACCTTATTTGCCTCTGGAAGTTGCACTACTAAGGCGTCGCCTTGTTGCAGATGGAAGCGCGGATCAGCTCCAAATTGCTGCTGCAAACCCTGCACTAAATCACGATCCAACTCAATTGCTTCAAGGCGAAACAGGGGCTGATTCAATAGGCGCTGGGTAAGGGCGCCTCGACCAGGGCCAACCTCCAAAACAATGTCAGAAGCTGATAATTCAGCAGCCTCAATGATCTGATTTAAAACAGCGGCATCTTTGAGCCAATGCTGCCCAAAGCGTTTACGGGCGTTGTGGCCTGAAAAACCCATAAAAAAAGGCTTTTTCCAGTTACTTATCTAATCACTGTGCAACATCACCCATGCCAAATCAGCCAGCGGATCGGTTTTTGTAGTCGTTGGCTGGGCAACGAAACTATCGGCACAAGGGCTAACACGATTTCAACAGAAGCGTTATGCCAACTTTGATGCAAAGCCAACCAACAGGAAAAACTGCGCTCTAATTTTTTCCTTTTCAGAATTCCAAATGCTCCAGCACCCCAGCCATCGGGCC
This sequence comes from Synechococcus sp. Cruz CV12-2-Slac-r, assembly GCF_024346075.1. Taxonomy (GTDB): domain Bacteria; phylum Cyanobacteriota; class Cyanobacteriia; order PCC-6307; family Cyanobiaceae; genus Synechococcus_D. The sequence goes on along the minus strand of NZ_JAGQEK010000028.1, from coordinate 3,957 downwards.
CCACTCGGCTGCGGGCCTTCACCTCCACAAGGAGCAAGCGTTCAGGCTTCGCCACAAGTAGATCAATTTCACCCCAACGGCAATGCCAACGATGTTCCAGTGCTTGCCAGCCATGGCCTAAAAGCACTTGCAAAACCTCCAATTCTGCTGAAATGCCAACTGGATTATTGTTGTGCTTTTGGGGGTTGCTGGGGCTATTGGTAGCTGGCAAATCAAAACGACTGGAATTTCATTTAGGATTCCCCTTAGCTCTTATGCAAGCGAAGCAATGGCAAGAATTTTCCGAATTTTAACGATATCGTGCCTATTAATCAGCTTTTTTATATGCTTTACAAGCCCTGTATTTGCAGCAAAAGAATTTAATAAGCAGGTTTTAATCGGTGCTGATTTTCATGATGCCGATCTGCGGGCCACCACCTTTAGCCTCACCAACTTGCGAGAGGCAAATTTCAAAGGTGCCAATTTAGAAGGGGGGAGTTTGTTTGGCGCAAAACTTCAGGACGCAGATCTGAGCTACACAAATTTAAGGAGGGCAACCCTTGATTCTGCAGTATTTGATGGTACAAATTTAGATCAAGCAATTCTTGAGGATGCATTTGCTTTTAATACCAAATTTAAAAATGTAAGTATCATTGGAGCGGATTTCACTAATGTGCCGTTGCGCGGAGATTCCCTGAAAACCCTTTGCGCTGTTGCCTCTGGCATCAATAACAGCACTGGCCGAAACACATTCGACACATTGGAATGCCCCTAAAATGACCCTTGATCCTAAAAGTGCGCAGCGATTGCAGGAACTGGGCCGTAGGCTGCCCCAGGCATTACCTACTCCAACGGCAAAGGAAACAACTCCATTAAGAAAATTGCATGCTGTAGAAACTGAAGAGAATCCAGAAGAATTATTTCGCCAACTAATTCAGGTGAGTTCAGATGGAAATATTCCAGCTCATTTAATGGATAGGCTAAAACTCATTGAGAAGCAAAGCCTAAATAAGAGCAAGAACGAAGATAAAAATAAATCCAAACTTAGCATTAAAAACAATAAAAAAGATAAATTACCCGATTCATTTGAGAATAGTTTGTATGTAGAATTTCAGCAAATGCTTCTAGAGCAAGATGATTAACTTAATCTAAACATATTTCATTAGTTATTTGTTTGGGCGGCTAGGCGCAGCGCTGTTCGTCAAGCAGTGCTAAATAGCGTCTTTCATTGTAATAAAGTTCCTGAAACTTTATTGCATCAGCATTTAGCTCTTTAAATAGAATCTCAATTCGTTGTTCACCGTCCTCATTATTAACGGGAACCTTGCGATCTGCCTCCAGCAACAGGGCGATGCAATGCTCGAGGCTCTGTAACCTTTGGCTGCCCCAAGCCTCGATTAAATGGCGGCAGCGCCGCATCACTCTTTGGCGCTCGAGGCTCGCCGTAGTACCGCGCAGGTGCTGGGTTGCATTAACTAAATTGAGATCTTGCAATTCACTTGGTTCAAGCAACTCACTAAGCCTTTGTAGTAAGGCCGTATTTGTTTCCAAAAGTTGATCACTTAGCAAATTAGGAATATCTAAATCCGAGAGATTTTCACCAGAATTGTTACCACGACATATCTCTTCTAGTGCAGCGGCACCTAAATTTGCCTCTTCCAGTTCGCTGATGGCAAGCCAGAGCTGGCGGTGATGCGGAATACCAAAATCTTCAAGATCCCGGCTACGCAACTCGCGCCGAATTTCGGCTCTCACCCGAGGCACATGCAAATAAAGCCTTAACAAAGCAGCTTCTGCCCGTTCCCTGATTCCCGCTTCACCCGGTTTGCCATGGCGGCTAGAGCGTCCGTGCCAGCGCTGGCCCTTCACCTGCTGGCGCAAATCCTCCTCTAGCTGCAATGCCATTCGCGACTGTCCACCAGATAGCCGTTCCGCTACCCGCTGGAGATAATGACTTCGCAGGGCTGATTGGGGTAATTTGCCAAGTAATTCCACAAGAGATTTCACCACTTGCTGGAATTGATCAGCGCGGTTTAAATCCATCCCAACCAAAACCTGTTCAATCTGCCAATCAAGCCAAAGGGGCGCATTTTCAAGCAAGGCAAGATAATCTGGCGCCCCTTGATTTTTTAAGAATTCATCTGGATCCTTTCCCTCTGGTAGAGGTAATACCCTCAGCTCAATCTGCCCCTGTAAAGCTTGCTGCTCCACTTCGCCAATAGCTCTTTGGGCGGCCCTAATCCCCGCGCCATCGGCATCAAAATTCAACACAATTCGTCTGCTATCGCAGCAGCGACATAGCTGGGTTATCTGTTGATTACTAAGAGCGGTACCCAAGGCGGCCACCGCGTGGCGTACGCCTGCTGCATGCAGGGCAATCACATCAAAATAGCCCTCTACTACAACCGCACAATCTGCGCGACGAATAGAATCAACAGCCTTATCAAGGCCGAATAAATGTTTTCCTTTTTCAAAAACTTCGGTTTCCGGTGAATTGAGATATTTCGGTTCAACGCCCTCAAGGCTACGGCCTCCAAAACCAATAATGCGACCTTGGCGGTCGTGAATTGGAATCATTAGTCGTTGTCTAAACCTGTCATAAAAACCCTGCCCCCCTTTACGGGCCACCACCAAACCAGCCAATTCCAAGCAATCCGTATCAATATTCTCAACTTGCTGAAGATGATTAATTAAGCCATCCCATTTATCAGGGGCATAACCCAATTCAAAATGTTCAATCGTGCCATTATTTAAATCTCTTTTGTTTATAAGATAATCAAGTGCCGCCTCGCCCCCTGGGCTGCGCAGATTTGCACGAAACCATCCACTAGCCAATGCCAAGGCTCTATGTATTTTATCGCGGCGAGAAAGTTGTTCTTTTAAACGTTCCTGTTGCGGTGCATCAAGAGTTTCTATCGGTAATGAGTATTTTCGTGCTAGCTCAAGCACAACATCACTAAAACTTTGGCGCTTAAATTCCATTAGGAATTTCAAGCTATTTCCGCCCGCTCCACAAGAAAAGCAGTAATAAAACTGCTTCGCTGGAGATACGGTCATCGATGGTGATTTGTCGTCGTGAAACGGACAGATCCCTACATATTCCTTGCCTTTTTTCTTGAGTACTACGTGTTCACCAACCACCTCGACAATGTCTGCCCTTTCTTTTACCGCCTCAATAGTTCGGGGGTGGAGGCGGGGGCTGCTCACAAGCTATTGAAGGGGTGCTTCATTCTCTCCGGTTTATCGCGAACGCACCAGCAGATGAAATGCAGATTAGGAAAGCGGATAGCTACTCCACTGGGCCAACTCGGGGGTGGGGGGGCGCAAAAGCCGCCAGGTTTGCCCCTTTTCGCCGCGCAAAAGCCGCACTTCAAACGGATTTGAAACATTTAATGGCTCTCCTGGCCAACGCCAATCAAACCGGCCCCGCAGCAACCAAACCCGATTACTTTCCACCTTTTCGATGCTTTGTTGATCGAGGCGCACCCTCTGCAGGCTTGGATCACTATCCCGTGGCGAAACTTGTAAAGCAGCAGCCAATTCACTTTGGCTCAACTGCACTTGCAAATTTAAGGCTTGCAAAAGAGCCTGTCGAGGCGGTTGCCCCACAGCTGCGCAACCGGAAAGCAGCAGAATTAAAACGATTAGGGCCCCTTGCTGGGCCAGCCGGCACAAGGTTAAAAGCAACGGCAGCATGAACTCAATTCTGGTAACAGCATGATTGGTTGGCTTGAAGGGCAACTGGGCCACGCCTGGCAGGAAAATAACCGCAGCGGAATTTTGCTCATTTGCGCGGGCGTGGGCTACGAAGTGCAAATCAGTAAAGATCATTGGGCTGACACGCGGCTAAGCCCATCGGGCACGCTGCTTAGATATTGGATTCACCACTTACACAAAGAAGACGGCAGTTCACTTTTTGGATTCAACCAGCAGCATGAAAGAGACATATTCCGTTTACTAATCAGCGTTAGTGGCGTT
>NZ_JAGQEK010000027.1 GCF_024346075.1 Synechococcus sp. Cruz CV12-2-Slac-r | reverse complement strand
TGCTGCGCTTTTCTGGCACTGAACCCTTGTTGCGCTTGTATTGCGAAGCGCCTACTCCAGAACGGGTGGAGGTTGTATTGCACTGGGCTCAGCAACTAGCGGAAGCTTGAATTACATTGAGCTTGATTGATTTATTTGCCATATTAAGTATTTGTTCGCCCCTATTCCATGCTGCTTTACGCGATAGCAGTTCCAATTCTTCAAACCAAGCTGTTTTAGTCATTTGGCCCGGATGAAGCCGAATGTGATAAACATAGGAATCAATGATAATACCTGGAGCAGATGAAGTAACAGCCATCATCATGCCGATATCTTCCCCTTGGGGAAGCCCCATCCAGCCTCCGATACTCCTGAGTAGATTTACATCTACCAGCAAGGTGGTTGGCCCTAGGGGGATATTTGCTTTTGGTGTAGGCCATGCCCGCCAAACATCGCCAGCTGAGCTAACTCCAGCTGCAATTATTGCTGGATCTAATTTGCAATCATCTGTGCAATATCCCGCGCACCAAAGAGCATTCCGATCACTTTTTATTGCCGCTAATCTTTTATCAAGTGAATGGGGATACAGCCAATCGTCGTCGTCTGCGCTGGTAATCCAATCCCCCCGCGCTACAGCGAGGCCTAAATTACGGGCAGCGGCCTGGCCGACGGGCCTGGCGGTAGCAATTACCGTGGTATTGGGGCATAGATCTGCAGGCAGATTTGTTTTAGCTGCGCCATCAATAACAATTACATGTTCAACAATGCAGTTGTTATTACTAAGGCTTTGATTTAATTCCACTAACATGCCAACCCGATCCGGCAGCAGCCTTGTGGGCGTGATCACACTAACGCTCACTTATGCACCTATTTGTTTGATATGGGCAAGCAAAAATGCCCCAAAGAAATAAGGGCATGGCAATTTATCCTAGTTGATCCTAGAGCAGCGCTCGCTTTTATGCTTTATAATCCACTAAACAACTAAAAAATCAAAATGACTGATACAAATGAAGAATTTGATCTACTTCCCAAACGCAAGCCAAAAGCTCCATGGGCCGGCCCATTAATTGCTCTTGCTGGGCTTGGAGGGCTTGCATTGTTGGGTTGGTTGAGCATAGTGATGCTTGATTTAAAACACTTGAACACCTCAGGCTTTACGCTTCCTTAGTGAAGTAGTTTTAATGATATTTAATAAGCTCGTAATCGCAAGCGCTAATGCAGGCAAATTGAGAGAATTTGAATCCTTATTAGCGCATCTTCCCCTTGATATTTCTGCGCAACCGCTCAATCTAAATGTAGAAGAAACCGGAGCTACTTTTGCAGAAAACGCACGCCTTAAAGCGCAAGCTGTTGCAATCGCAACTAAGCAATGGGCCCTTGCCGATGATTCAGGTTTAAGTGTTGATGCCCTTGGTGGCGATCCCGGGATACATTCAGCTCGCTATGCAGCCACGGACTTTGATCGGATTAATAAATTATTAAATGAACTTGAAAAGGCTTTGAAAACCAATTCAAGTTATAATCGAAAAGCTGAATTTGTTGCCGCATTGGCTATTGCTAACCCTGCTGGTGATATTATCTTAGAAGCTCAAGGCAGCTGCTCCGGAGAGATACTTATTGAGGCGAGGGGCGATGAAGGCTTTGGCTATGATCCGATATTTTTAATTCCAGAACTTGGGCTTAGTTATGCTGAAATAGATAAAGAAACAAAAGCAACATACGGCCATCGTGGTAAAGCATTTAAAAAATTACTTCCTAAATTGGAGTTGTTGCTAGGCATCAACCCAGCTGCCATGTAAGCCATGGGGAATTGCTAGGGGAAGCTCTAATACCGCCTGCTCGCTTAGATCATTCGCATTAAGTATTACTAAATCACTGGCGCAACGGGCTCCATTCCAAACAACACACAGAATCCAGCCATCGTCTTCTTTGATCGCACCAGCCCTCGGTACCATTATTGGTTCACTTACAAAACCCCTGGGGGCTGCGCTCCAGATGAACTTTTCGCCATTACTTAGATCTAGCTTTTTAATTGCTTGTAATGGATCATTCCCCTGTTCTTTATCCGCCACCGCCATCCAGCAGTAGCTGGATTTTATGCCTTCATTATTTGGATTAACCATTGCGAATTCACAACAGCGTTCACTTAATCTCTGGCACTTAACAGAATTTGATGTGAGGTTAATAATGCAGCGCTCTAGCAGGCCCTCTGGGATTAAATTAAAATCGATCTCTTGAAAGTCTTGGTCTGGACCGATTGATGGAAAGTCGCTGTAATAAATGCTCTCAACTACTACATCATCCTCTTCTTCCCAGGCATTTAAATGGTGGAATACAAATCCTTCAGGAGCAGGAATCACCCTTGGTTTTTCGCCTGCATATTTACCTTCAGCTCTAGGCACCAGCCAGAATTGAGCAATACCTCCAGCTTTTGATTGCAAGCATTGTGCAGCACCTTTAGTACCAAATACGAAAGGTAAGGGATTAAATGATATTGCATTTTGCAGGAAAATAGCCCAGTTGGGTGTTATTGCAAAGTCGTGTAAGAAAGCAAAGCCAGGAAAGTTATCGCTGCGATCGTGTAATAGTTTTCCTGCTTTGATACCACTGCTTGGATCATCAACTGTTGCAAATTCCATCAGGCGTATGGTGCTACGCGGCCCACTTTTTACGCCAAACGTGACCATTCTTGGGCTGCCATGGTGACCTGGATCAAAACGGGGATGGGCGCTAAATGCTTCCCCATCACGCAAAACACCATCAAGTAATGAAATTCCCTTGGTTTCAAGACTCACAGGATCCATGGCATGGGGTTCGGCTGCTTCCCAAAGGGCCAGCAATTGATCACCAAGTTGCACCACATGGGTGTTAGCAATATTTTTTAGGCGTAGATCAAAAGCGTTTGCAAGTACCCCGCCTGGCTTTTGGCTGCCGAATACGCCTCGATATAAAACCTTGTCTGCTTTTTCTTCAGCGAGCCAGCCTTCAGTGCGCACAAAGCGATTGGTTAATGAAACGCCTTGCTGGTGAAAGCGCAGCGCAGTAACCATGCCATCGCCATCAAAGGGGTGGTGCACCCATTGCCCGCCCCGCTCTAGGCGGCCAGGGCCGTTGCGATAAAGGGTGCCAATTAATGCTTCTGGGATGCTGCCACTACTGGCTTTTACCGGCACATCACTCAGCTCTTGGCCCACATTGCGAAAGGCGCTAGCCCAATCGGTGCGGTTATAGGTAGCGGTCATGACGAGCTCAAAGCTTCAGCCATCCTCGCGTAACGGAGTGTTAAGTGTGGGCTTGGCCCGCCTGCTCCAAAACCCCTTTGCTGCTTGGTACGGCCCCTGCGCGGCGCGGATCAATCTCTACCGCCAGCCGAAGCGCCCTTGCAAATGCCTTAAAACATGCCTCCACTAGATGGTGTGAATTAACGCCATCTAATTGGCGAATATGAAGGGTGAGGCCGGAATTATTCACTACGGCTACAAAAAACTCTTTCACCAGTTCAGTGTCGTAGCTGCCGATTCGAGCGGCCGGGATTTTTAAGCCATAGCTCAGATGGGGCCTGCCGCTGCAATCAAGAACCACCTGCACTAGGGCCTCATCTAGGGGGGCCACAAAATGCCCAAAGCGTTGAATGCCGCGTCGATCTCCAAGGGCTTTCGCTAGAGCTTGCCCCACTGCTATGCCTACATCTTCATTGCTGTGGTGATCATCGATATGGGTATCACCTAACGCTTTTATTTTTAGGTCTAGCAGTCCGTGGCTTGCTAATTGATGCAGCATGTGATCAAGAAATGCCACCCCGCTATCTACCTCGCATTGGCCTGTGCCATCGAGATTTAGCTGCACTTGAACATTCGTTTCGCCGGTAACGCGATGCACCTGGCCTATACGTTGAATTGTCATGGTGTTAGGTCCAGATCAGTGAAGCTTGACTCTGTGGGGGAGTGCCAAGAGGTTGATAAATTAAGATTTTTTAATTAATTATACCCCTATTATGGCAACTTCAACTTCCCAGCAACAAAAAGGAAATTTCCCTCAAAATCCAAAGCAAGTATTTGAGAAATTATTAGAAGGGCATAAACGTTTTTTAGATGGCCATTCTTTACATCCACACTCCAGTATTGAGCGTTTACATCAAGTGGCTGCAGGTCAACATCCCATGGCAGCGGTGCTTGGCTGCGGCGATTCACGGGTGCCGTTGGAATTGTTATTTGATGCGGGCTTTGGTGATTTATTTGTTGTTCGCAGTGCTGGAAATACGGTTTTCACTGCAGCGATCGGCTCTTTGGAGTTTGCCGTGGCGCATTTGGGTATTAAATTAATTATTGTGCTGGGCCATGAACGCTGTGGTGCGGTGACTGCTGCCCTCGATTTTTCAACACATTTGCCCCCTGCCCTAGGCCAAGTTGTGGGGCAGGTGCGCATGCAATTGCTTGCTGCTGGTGTATTGCAGGGGCATACATCTGAGCTGGAGCAAAGCGCAAAAGAGATTTTATTGGATAAGGCCTGCCGGGCTAATGCGGTGCAATCTGGTCGTAATTTAGTGAACTCAAGCGTATTACTTACAGATCTTGTTAGATCTGGCTCATTACTTGTAAAAACTGGCCACTACGACCTTGATACCGGCGAAATTGACTGGCTGGATTCAGTTCATGCTTAGTTTTATTTAAAACTACTTTTGCTCATTTCACATCCCAGTGATGCAGTAACCGGCATCCACATAGAGCACTTGGCCTGTTATTCCTGAACTCAACGAGCTAGCAAGAAATGCAGCGGTGCTGCCAACTTCTTCTTGGCTCACTGTGCGGCGTAATGGGGCCTTTTCTTCCACGTTGTGAATCATGTCTAATATTCCGCCAATGGCACTGCTTGCTAAAGTGCGAATCGGGCCGGCGCTAATTGCATTTACCCGCACTTGCTTTTCGGGGCCTAGTTCTGCTGCTAGATAACGCACAGATGCTTCAAGTGCCGCTTTGGCAACACCCATTACGTTGTAGTTAGGTATTGCGCGTTCACTCCCGAGGTAGCTCAAAGTGATTACGCTGGCACCTGGATTGAATAGTGGTTTAGCAAAGCGGCACAGCGGTGCCAACGAATAGGCACTCACCTCTAGTGCTCTATTAAAACCTTCAGAACTGATGGCGCTGTAATCACCAATTAGCTCCTCTTTGCCTGCAAATGCAAGGCAGTGCACCAGCACATCAATAGAGCCCCATTGTTCCGCAACCCGCTTGAATACCGCTTCGATTTGGGCTGGATCTTGCACATTGAGGGGTTCAAACAAGCTTGGGCTCAGCGGCGCTGTGAGTTCGCGCACCTTGCCTTCAAATCTGCCCCTTTCATCTGGCAAGTAGGTAACCCCTAGTTCACAGCCGGCCCTATGGAGCTGCTGAGCAATCCCCCAAGCAATCGACTTGTTATTGGCAATACCGGTAACGAGGGCTTTCTTACCGCGGAGATCAAGGAGCATGGAAAAGGCACCAAGGATTGAGCGATTCTCCCCCAGCGGCGGCAGCATGGCGGTATGGCAGTGCACCGATCCCTACCTTTGCCCGCACCGGGCGACTTAATTCGTGGTTTTGCTGATCGCAATGCCTTAGAGCAATTTCTGCGCCAGCAGTTCCCTGCTGCAGCACTTATTGATGCTGGCCTTAGCCCAGTGCCTGGGGGCCGCAAGGCGGCGGAATTAGTTTTGCGACGGTTGGATCCCGTTGCTTACAACCGCAACCGCAACTTTTTACATGGCGCCGTTAGCCAACTTTCGCCTTACGTGCGCCACGGGCTGCTCGGTTTGGCAGAACTTAAAGATTGGCTGATCAGCCAGAAACGCCCTTGGCGCGATCAAGAGAAATTCATTAGTGAATTGGCTTGGCGTGAATTTTGGCAGCGGGTGTGGCAGCAGCGCGGAGATCAAATTTGGCAAGATATTGAATTACTTAAAACTGGCCATCTTCCCGAAAGCTATAACCCAGCTTTACCCATAGATGTGCTTAATGGTGAAACTGGTCTCGCCTGTATTGATGCATTTCAGCAGCAACTTGTTAGCACTGGCTGGCTCCATAATCATGCGCGGATGTGGCTTGCTTCCTATTTAGTGCACTGGCGCCGCATTAGCTGGCAGGCAGGTGCTCACTGGTTTCTACAGCATTTAATCGATGCTGATCCCGCCAGTAATAACCTCAGTTGGCAATGGGTGGCAAGTTGTTTTAGCTCTAAACCTTATATATTCAATCGCGAAAATTTAGAAAAATATGCTGGCAATAAATTCTGTGATAGTTGCCCTGCAGCATCCAATTGCTTGTTTGATGCCAGCTACGAAGAGCTGCAGAAAAAGCTTTTTCTAACTAACAATGTTTTAGATGATCAATCACAGTTGCAACCACCCCTCCCCACGTTTGGATTTGAATCAGCAACTACATCTAAATCCCAGTCAGCACCTAAATCAACTTTTAAATTTAAAAACCCTTTGCTTTGGATTCATGCTGAAGGATTAGGTCCTGCGAATCCGGTATGGCAGGCATGGCCCCAAGCGCCCGCTTTATTTGTTTTTAATACGGCGCGGCTTGAGGCGGAGGGGATTGGTTTGAAACGTGTTGGTTTTGTATTTGAAAGCCTGCTGGAAGTGCCAGTGGTGCTGCGCAATGGTGATCCGGCAGCTGAAATTTTGGAATTTGCCGCCAGATGCGGTTGTGATGGGGTTGTAACCCAAACTCCGCAAGATCCCTATTTGCAAAAAATAATCACGGCATTGGGGCAGCATCTAGAGGTGGAGCAGTTGGCGGTAGATCCTTTTGTGGTTCTAGAAACTCCTTATTTATTAAGGCGATTCACTCGGTTTTGGAAACAGGCACAACCGCTGCTGCAACAGCAATTTTCAAGCTGATCTCCATGGATAGTTACCCCCCGAGCACTTATCACTGATCACCCCTAAGCATTTTTTCTTCCTCCTGGCGAATCTGGCTTGGATCGGGCAACAGGTCTTGTTGTTTAAGGGTTGGCAACGGTTCAACAATTACTTCTGCAGCACGGCGCGGTGGCGTAAGCCATATAAATTTTGATTCCGGCGCGCGCGCTTTGCATAGAGCCTCACTTTCGCGGCGCAGCTGATTTTTTATGTGCCAGTGGCTTACGGCTTCAAAAAATTCGCCTCTGCTAGCTAGCCCAGAGCTAAAAGGAGCAGAGCCATTTCCATTAAAAAGTCTGGCGGGATCAACATTCCAGCGGGGTTTGCAAACCCCAGCTTCGTTTGTGTTTGTTTCAATCCAGATATGTAGCCCGTAACCGTTGGGTTGGCTCACAACGGCAAGGCCGTCGTGGGGGTCTTGGCGGCTGAGTGGATAGGTTTTCCAAGCCAAAGGCAATTTTCCGGCGCTGATAACAGCCACAAGGATCAGTGCACCGCTAACGGCTATGGCTCTCCATGGTGCATTCATTTGGCAACATCAATTAGCAACCTAGAAGCATTTAAGCTGTGCCTTATGGCAATTCCTCCTTTTGATCTGAGTGTTCAGCTGGCCGAGCTGGGGGAGGAGCTTGATCAGGCGGTATTACAGGTGTTGCGTAGTGGGCAATACATCGGCGGGCCGGTTATCGCCAAATTTGAAGAGGCTTTTGCGGCGTCGTGCGGTGTTGCCCATGCAATTGGTTGTAACAGCGGCACCGATGCTCTGGTTTTAGCCCTGAGGGCCCTCGATGTGGGGATTGGCGATGAGGTGATCACAAGTTCTTTTAGTTTTTTTGCCACTGCTGAGGCGATTAGCGCCGTGGGAGCAAAACCAGTTTTTGTAGATGTAGATCCAGATTCATACCTAATAGATCTTGATCAAGTGGAAGCGGCTATTACCCCAGCCACTAAAGCGATACTGCCTGTGCATTTATTTGGCCGCCCGGTTGATATGGAGCGGCTGATGCAGTTGGCGCAAAGCCACAAACTTTTTGTGGTGGAAGATTGCGCCCAAGCCACGGGTGCGAGCTGGGCGGGGCGAGCAGTTGGCAGCTGGGGAGATCTTGGTTGTTTTAGTTTTTTCCCTACAAAAAATCTTGGCGCAGCTGGCGATGGTGGTGCCGTTACCTGTGGAAATGCTGAGTTAGCCCAAAAAGTGAGGGAATTAGCAGTGCATGGGATGCCACGCCGTTATTTACATACAAACTTGGGCTACAACAGCCGCCTCGATGCTTTGCAAGCAGCGGTGCTTTTAGTGAAATTACCGCGCTTGCAAGAGTGGATCCAGCGGCGTAGCGCTATCGCCAGCGCTTACCTCGCTGCCCTTAGCGATTTTTCCCACTTACATGTTCCCGATCCTGGCCCAATCGGCCATAGTTGGAATCAATTTGTGTTGCGCATTCCCGCTTGCCCCATGGAGGCAGCCGCTTGTGGCAACTCAAGCTGTAGCCCCTGCCCCACAAGCGCCAGCCATGGATTACCTGAAGGGCGTTGCCGCAATTGGTTGCAGGCTCATTTGCAACAACAAGGGGTTAATACAATCATTTACTACCCGATCCCAATTCATCGGCAGCCGGCTTACGCCGAACTCGGCTATGAACCTGGAAGTTTGCCGATCACCGAACGGTTGGCAGCAGAGGTGCTTAGTTTGCCGATATTCCCTGAACTAAATAACACCCAGTTACAGCAGATTTTAGTAGCTCTAGGCGTTGATCTTGCGACTATTTCCAAAGATTTCCCTGCTACATCTTTGCTTCAAGTTGCCTGAATTTCCAGGGTTTAACGGCAAGAGCAGCATTACTTAGTTCACCTCTATCACTTATTTCCGCGCCACACCAAAGCGGGATTTCTAGAGGGCTATCGGCCTTTGGCAGTTCAACTTCTGCAATTATTAAACCGGCATTTTCTGCTTCAAACACATCTATCACCCAATCACCGCCCGGCAGCAATAGATGATGCCTGGTTTTTTTAATGCGGCAGGGGGTTAAATCTAAAAGTTGCAAAGCTTCCGCAAGCGGCATCGCCAGCTCGAACTCATGGCGTATCACTGGATCAGCAGTGGGGGCTTTGATGGTGAGCCAGGCTTTTTGAGCGCTGCAACGCACTCTTATGGTGAAGCCACTGCTGCCTTGGCTTAAGTAGCCCTGTTGCAGTGGCTCTGAATATTGAAGAAATTGCCGCCAGCCATCATCTACAACTAAAAAACGTCTTTCGATTTCTAAGCCCATTAGCTGATCTGGATGGTTCAGTTTTGAGATGGCATGGCATCACTGAGGCTGCCAGCCCAATGCAGCTTATGGCTGAGATTTTTGAAATAGGAGGGTTGCTGATCAAGGGAAAGCAACAATGCATGGTGATCTGCTTGCTTGATTACACAGCGATCGCCGGGTTCCAGCACTGAGGCAAGTGCCCCATCCTTCCAAAGCTTCACGCGCCTGCCACTTTCTCCAAGGGGCCAGATTGCTAGCACTGAGCGAGGTGGCACCACCACTGGCCGGCTAGACAAGCTCATTGGGCAAATCGGATTAACAACAATTGCATCAATCGAGGGGTGCAGGATTGGCCCCCCTGCTGCCATTGCATATCCGGTGGAACCGGTGGGGGTAGCAATGATCAGGCCGTCGCCTTGATATTGACCCACAACTTCAGCATCGATCTCAAGTTCTAGCCGGCAGGTGGGGGAGGATTCTTCCTGGGCTGGACGCATATAGAAATCGTTTAAAGCTAAATGGCAAGGCTTGCCTTGATCGTCTAGTTGATCGCCACTATCAGGCACCCCATCGCCACGGTCGATGCTGGCCTGCAACATCAAGCGTTGCTCTAAGGCGTAGTGGCCCTCAAGCAACCTTTGCCAGAGGCCATTGCCAGCATCCGCAAGCAAGCTGCTGAGCAAACTACTTTCGTGGGTAAGAAAACCCAGATGGCCGCCAACATTGAAACTGAGCAACGGCACACCAAGGGGGCCTAGGTAGCGGGCAGCCCCCAACACAGTGCCATCTCCGCCAAGAACCAAAACCAAATTTGGTAAGGCTCCATCTGCAAGTAAACCTGGAAAAGGATTGGCGTTTAGGCCACTCATCGCAATCGTGACCTGAGAACCACGCTCAAGTAATAAATCTGAACAACGGCGCGCCATGCGCTCGGCACTTTGGCTACCGCTGCGAAACACCACCCATACGTGGTTTAGTTCCATATTTAGCTACCAACGCAGCAGGTTGAATTGCTCCATATCAACCGTGTCGCGGTTGCGATATAAGGAGAGCAAAATTGCTAAACCCACAGCAGCTTCCGCTGCTGCCACTGTGATTACAAAAATTGCATACACTTGGCCGCGAATTTCGTAGCCATCTAAATAGCTGGAAAAAGCCATCAAATTTATATTTACGCCGTTCAACATAAGTTCAATACTCATCAGTACCCGCACCGCGTTACGGCTATTGATTAAGCCCCACACACCAATACAAAAAAGTAATGCTGCAACCGTAAGATAAGCCTCGAGTGGAACTAGAAAACTTGTGTTCATGGGTTGGTTTCCAATGATTTTTGGTTGATATTTTTGCCAACAAGTAATGGGCTGCGGGCTTTCTCAATTAAGGCTTGATCTACCGCCTCTCCAGTGCCCACATCAGTGCTAAATACGTCGCGGCGGGCAAGCACAATCGCGCCAATCATTGCCATTAGCAGCAAAACAGAAGCGAGTTCAAATGGCAGCAGATAATCACTAAAGAAGTGTTCACCAAGGCGAATTACAGCATCTTCTCCAATCGGTGCTGGCCCCGGCAAAGCCCAAGGTGTAGTGAATGCAACCCGCAGTAAAAGAATTAATAAGCCAACGCAAACCCCGCTGGAAAGAATGCGTCTTAGGCCTGTGCCAGGGGAGGCGGCCATCGCTTCTTTTTTATTTACCAACATGATCGCAAAAAGGATCAATACATTCACCGCGCCCACATAAATAAGCACTTGGGCTGCTGCGATAAAGCTGGCATTAAGCATCAAATAAAGACCAGCCACCGCCAGAAACACGCCCCCTAGCAAGAAGGCGGCATAAACGATGTTTGGCAGCAATACAACTCCAAGTGCCCCGATTACCACGGCACTGGCGAGGAAAACAAAAACAATTAGCTCTGTGAGTTCAGCAATTGGTGGCATCAGCTGGCTTCCTCCTTAGTAATTCCAGCCCTTGGCCTGGTTGGATCAACGCCGTGGGGATCCATTTCACCTTTAGGCAGATAGGCGAGTTCTTTTAAGGCCACTACAGCAGGATCGCTGGTAACGCTGGTGGGCAAGCGACCAAGGGCAACGTTGTCGTAATTAAGGCTATGGCGATCAAATGTGGCGAGCTCGTATTCCTCTGTCATTGATAGGCAATTGGTTGGGCAATACTCAACGCAGTTACCACAAAAAATACACACCCCAAAATCGATCGAGTAATTACGCAACTCTTTTTTCTTAGTTGCTTTATTCATTACCCAATCCACCACTGGCAAATTGATTGGGCATACGCGCACACACACTTCACAGGCGATGCACTTATCAAATTCAAAGTGGATGCGGCCGCGGTAGCGCTCAGAAGGGATCAGTTTTTCATAGGGATATTGAACCGTGATTGGCCTGCGGCGCAGGTGATCAAAGGTTACGGATAAGCCCTGAGCAATGTTCTGGCTGGCGCTCACCGCATCTTTGGTGTAGTCGCCTACTTGTTTAAGAAAGCCGAACATGGATTGGCAGCGAGGGGAATAACAAAAAAAGAACTAGGCGCTTATGCCACCCATGATGGCTGGAAACGCCAACTTCAGTGCAGCGGTTAAAAGCAGATTTACAAGCGCGATTGGGAGCAGGAACTTCCAGCCAAAATTAAGCAGCTGATCAATCCGCACCCGTGGCACCGTCCAGCGCAGCAAGATCGCAATAAACACCAGCAAGTAGGCCTTGAGCACTGTCATCACGATGCCAAGGGCACCTGTAAACACCTGCAAAACGGGGTTGTCTACCGATTGGCCAAGCCAGTTCGCCAGCGTTTCTACCGGGATCGGAAAGCCCCAACCGCCCAAATAAAGCACCACCACCAGCAGCGCCGATAAAACCAGATTGATGTAGCTGCCCAGATAAAAAAGGGCAAATTTCATGCCGGCATATTCGGTTTGATAACCAGCTACCAATTCCTCTTCCGCTTCCGGTAGATCGAAGGGCAGGCGTTCGCATTCAGCTAAGGCGCAAATCCAAAACACCAGGAATCCCACCGGTTGGCGCCAGATATTCCAGCTCAAAATTCCAGCGGTGTTTTGTTGATCAACGATCGCCACGGTGCTTAGGGAGTTGCTCATCATCACCACCGCCAGCACCGCAAGGGCAAGCGGTATTTCGTAGCTGATCGACTGCGCTGCAGCCCTTAAGCCTCCGATCAATGAATACTTGTTATTGCTTGCGTAGCCACTCATCAATAAACCGATCGGCTGAATGCTGCTGAGGGCAATCCAGAGAAAAATTCCGATCCCCACATTGCTGATCAGCAAATGTTGCCCAAAAGGCACCACTAGCCAAGACAAGATCACCGGCACCACCACAAGCACCGGCCCCAAGGTGAACAGCAGGCCGTCGGCCCTTGCGGGAACTACATCTTCTTTAAAAAGTAATTTGAGCCCATCGGCAATCGGTTGCAAAATGCCAAGGGCACCGGCGTATTCAGGGCCGATGCGCTGCTGGGCGGCAGCAGAAATTTTGCGCTCCAACCAAACGGTTACCAGCACCCCCACCACTGCTGAAATAAGCACCAGCAGCATTGGTAAAGGCAACCAAAGCAACCTGCTGGCGCCAGGGCTTACCCCAGCGCTTTCAAGCAGGCTGCGGAATCCTGATTCCAGATCAAGGGTTAGGGCTGGGGCTGGGGCCATGGCTCCGATCCGATAAGTGCAACTTACCCAAGTGTGGGCCTAGTTGTTTATTTGTTGTTGCCGCAACGCTGCTCTAAGGGCAGCCAAGGCAGATTTATTTCGCCGGTATAGATCTGGGTGGGTCGATAGATACGGTTTGCCCCCAGCTGTTCGCGCCAATGGGCAAGCCATCCAGCAGCCCGTGCAATGGCAAAAACAGGCGTAAATAAATCCGTAGGAATACCAAGCTTGCGATACACCAAACCGGAATAAAAATCCACATTGGGAAAAATCCCTTTTGGGCCTAAGCGTTCGGTGGCCAGGGTTTCAAAACGGCGGGCTACGTCGTACATCTGGTCGTTGCCAAAGCGATCAAATAGCTGTTCTGCCAGCTTTTGCAGGATCGTGGCGCGGGGATCCTTAATTCGATATTCGCGATGGCCAAATCCCATCACCTTGCGCTTTTCGGCGATCGCTTGATCTAGGTAAGCCTCCACGCGATCTTCTGTACCGATCTGCTCCAGCATCAACAGCACGTCTTCATTGGCGCCGCCATGGAGGGGCCCAGCCAGAGTGCCCACAGCAGATGCGATTACTGCATAGGGATCTGTGAGGGTGCTAGCTGTTACCCGAGCGCTGAAGGTGCTTGCATTAAGGGTGTGTTCCGCGTGTAACACCAGGCAGGAATCAAAAATGCGGGCAGCAAGCGGATCTGGCTCCTGCTCGGTGAGCATGTATAAAAAATTTGAGGCGTAGGGTAAATCTTCTCGGGGCTGAATTGGATCTTGGCCGCGGCGGATTAGCTGAAAAGCGGCCAGCATTGTTGGGATCTTGGCTAATAGCCGCACAACAGCTTGGCTGATGTAATCGGGATCATCTAAGGCTCGATTTGAGTAAAACAACCCCAGCGATGCAGCGCTTGCCTGCAGGGCATCCATGGGATGGCCGCCGGCGGGAAAACACTTCATCATGTCGCGGATGCGAAAGCTCACCCGGCGATGCATTTGCACGTTGTACTGAAAAGCGCGCAAATTTTCTGGATCAGGCAAGCTGCCCCAAATTAATAAATAAGCAGTTTCTAAAAAACTGCTTTTGGCTGCGAGATCTGCGATGTCGTAGCCGCGATAGCTGAGAATCCCGCGCTGCCCATCGATATTGCTGATCGCTGATTGGGTGGCGGGGATACCTTCAAGACCCGGACTAAAACCGCTGCTATCAAGAGCCATCTTTTACACCTTGCCCCCGTCTAGCAGCACCTTGGGGCTTAACAAGAGGCGTAATTGGGCAGCACCAGGATCAAGTAGCGGTTCATCTAGGGCCAGTAGAGCAACACCGGCTTTTTTTAGCTGGAGGCTATGGGTTTGGCAGCCCAGCAGATAGCTAGCCAGTTGGCCCATATCTGGCTCATGGCCCACAAGGCCAACACGTTCCCAGGGTTCCTCCAGTAGTTCCCGCAGCAGTGGCAGTGGGTCTTGGCCTGGTGCCAAGGAGTTACTAAAAGAAAGGCTATTTCCCAATTTTCGCTCAAGGGCAAGTTCGCCGGTTTGGCGTGCCCTTACCAAGGGGCTGCTTACCAATGGGCCACAGGTAAGGCCCAAGCGTTCTAAGCGTTCCAATACCCGCCGCGTGCGCGCCCTGCCTTCTGAGGTGAGAGCCCGCTCTTCATCTGTGGCGGTGCTGCCCCGTTCAACGGCAATGCCATGGCGGATCAATAAAAGTTCGCGAGCCATGGGGTTAACTGAAATGCAATGTGGCCTTGAGATCAAGACTGGTTTTATCTTCCTCCAACATGTACTCCAAACCGTTAACCGCAGGGCTAAGCGGTTGGGCGGCTAAGAGTTGTAAGCCTTGCCAAAAAGACCAATGCCCCAGCAAATCTCTGCTTAGTTTTGGCCCTAATTGAGAGAATGCAACGCTTTGAGCATCGATAAATGGCGCTTTTTTATTAACACCTTTTGTTTGTAATTGATTTTGCAATTCATCAAAGTTGTTGCTCCACCAACGCACGTTTGCTTTGCTACCGCTGGCCCCAGCCAGAATTGCTTTTAGTTCACCAGCGCGGTTGGTTTGGCCGGATAAACGACTCCACACATCAATGCTGTTGATACTGGTGGGATCAAAGCCAGCAAGGTGTAAGGGTTGGTTAAGAGCCTCTGGGCTCGGGTTGGCTACATCGGTAGCAGCTAGCCATTGGTTGCTATTTATTAACGCCAGCAGTAGCGGGCCTTGGTTTTGGCGTTGCAATTCATCGAGCAGGGGCCCAGGTTTCGTTACTGCCACTGTGAGCAGGGAATTAATGCTGCCGCTGGCGTTGCTGATATTGATTTGATCAGCGCTGTGGCGCAGTTGCTGCAGCCATTGGTTAGCTCGATCGCCCAGGGGGGGGTCGTTGCGATCAATCCCTGTGCTGATTTGTGCTGCCAGCTGCAATTCACTGCCCTGCACAGCAATAGATCCAACTAACTGCTGCATTTGCTCTTCTGCCACTAGCTTTGTTGGCAGCCCAAGCAATTGACTAATGCCGGTGGCATCACTGCGTAGCAATGCCACCCCTTTGCGGTTTTGCTTTAACCAGTTTTGGAGTTGGGGATCACTGGATTGATTCAGCGCATCCACCTGGGAGCTATCTAGGGCGTCTTCTAGGGCTTCGCGCCTTGAGGCAACCAACACCAGTTGATCGTTGATTAAGGCTGTTGCCAATGGGGCCTCAGGGTTGCTGCTGCTGATCAGGCCAAGGCCCCTGTAGCTGCTGATCGAGAGATCACCACCTGCAAGGCTGCGGGTTTGCCAAAAAGTTTGCAGGAATTCCCTTGCCCCCGTTGAGGTGCGGCTGGAGAGGGCAAGCACCCAACTGGGCTGGATTTGGTTGTTGCTGCTTGCCGTGAGCGATATAGCAAGCTCAGGGCCAATCCAGTTGCTTAATTCGTTGTTGTAATTGAGCCCAGTAGTGGCAAATAAACCGTCTCGCAGTTTAGTGAGGGCATTGGCGGCACTATTTCGCTGCTTTGAGCGAGCCACCGCGCGGCCGTAGGCAGGTAATTGATTTGGATCTAGTTGCAGATAGAAACTCAGATTTGCACTGCGGGGTAAAAACCTGGCAGCAGCAGGCTCATGCATTTGTTCGGCTTGAAAATGCAACGGACTGCTGCGTTGCAGCCACCACCAACC
>NZ_JAGQEK010000026.1 GCF_024346075.1 Synechococcus sp. Cruz CV12-2-Slac-r | reverse complement strand
GGCCTAGCAATTGATCGCTGGCTTTCAGCATGGCTGCGCGCAATAGGGGAATGGCAGCTGTGGCGGCACTGCATGGAGGTTCAAGGGTGCGTAAGGCCTTGAGGTAGATCACAAGATCGGCGTAGTTCACAAGGCGATTGCGGCTGGCAAGGGCAAAAGCACGCTCTAGGTAAATGCCCTCTTGATGGCGATCCCAGCCAAGACGCTGCAATTCCAGCTCTACCGCCGTGAGTTCATCACTCCAATCTTCAGGTTCTTGAATTGGTTCTTGAATTTGTTCGTTTACTGGTTCTGTAATTGCTTCTTTAGTTGCTTCTTGAAAGGGTTGTGAAATTGGTTCTTGATTAATTCGCTGCACTGGCGCAGGTATTTGAGATTGCCTTGGGGCTTGAGCCAAGCGTTGCTGCAAGCGAGCTAAGGCGCGATCTTCCGCCTCTTCCGCCCCAGCTGCTTCACCAAGGGCAGCTGCCACCACCCCAGCATTGATGCAACTCACCCGCACCACTACCTTTTCGGCATCGGCATGGAGCACATCCACTTGAGTGAACAACTCATTTCCCATAGCAGTAACCCTTTTCACGTGGAGCAGCGCCCATGCTTTCTAAGCTGCTCCAATGGAAGCAACAAGCCTTGATTCTCTTACCCCGCTGATCAGTGCTGCAGACCAATGGCATGAGGTGCTGCTGCTGCTGCCGGTGTTGGTGGGGCTGGAAGTGGTGCTTTCTGCCGATAACGCCATTGCTCTTGCCGCTATTGCCAAAGGCTTAAAAAATCCAGATCAACAAAAGCAGGCTCTCAATTTAGGGCTTGTTTTTGCTTTGATATTTCGAGTGGGGTTGATCCTAATTTCCCGCTGGGTATTGGGTTTTAGGCCATTGATGGCTGCAGGCGCTGCTTACTTGCTCTGGCTTTGCGGGCAACATTTTATTTCAAATAAATCAGAAGAAGAGGAAACTAATCAAGCAACTACTGCATTTGGAGTTGACAAGAAATTAGCAACTACTGCCATAAGTATTGCCCTCACTGATCTTGCCTTTTCACTTGATAGTGTTGCAGCTGCCGTTGCAGTGAGCGACAAATTGTGGCTAGTAATTACAGGAGGCGTAATTGGTGTGGTGGCCCTGAGGTTGAGTTCAAATTTGTTTATTTCTATGCTCAACAACTTTCCACGGCTTGAATCTGCTGGCTATTTAGCAGTGGGCTTAGTTGGTTTGCAACTTCTAACAAGGGTGATATTTCCAAACATTGAATTACCACAGTGGTTGTTGTTGAGCTTGGTATCAATTTTATTTCTTTGGGGTTTTACCAACCGCCGCCGCCTATGCTGAACTACTGCGATTTGGTAAGCGATGGGTCCATTGCATTGTCCGATCTGTATTGGCCTTGGCGTTGTGAGTTTTGCAAGATGTATCGCTTGGGGCCGCCTGATCTGGGCTACCTAATTGAGTTGTTGCAATAAATTTGCGCCGCTGGCAGCGCTTTTACCTTCCAACTGCCCGCTGCGTAAAAGCAACGGACAACCCCCAGTAGCAAACACAACCCCCAGCCCAGGGATGCGCTCTATCACTTCACCGGGGCATTCTTGGGGCCACTGCCGTTTTGTTAATTCAGCAACTTCAGGGCTTAATTCAGCGCTTAAACGTTCCACCAATGGTTCAGTGGCAAGCATTTTTAGGCGTTTACCTTGCCAAGTGGTGTACACACCAGGATATAAAGCCATCACCTGCCGGTGCAATTGCAATGCTGGCTGCTGCCAATCGATTTGATAATCGGCTTTGTTGATCATGCGGGCGTTGCACACGCCAGCTGCTGGCTGGGGTTGAAGCTGATAATTTCCTTTTGCAATTAATGGCAAAGCCTCCAGCATTAATTCGGCTGTTAATTCACTTAAACGTATGCCCAGCTGGCTGGCATTTTCTAATAAGCCGATTGATAAATGCCTTTCAATTAATACAGGGCCTGTATCCAAACCCACTTCCATCGCCATGATGCCAACTCCAGTGGAGCTATCACCTTCTAGCAAGCACCATTGAATCGGAGCAGCCCCACGCCATCGCGGTAACAACGAGCCATGGCCATTCCATGAACCATATAAAGGTGCATCTAGCACCGCTGCTGGCAACAGTTGGCCGAATGCCACCACAACATTTAAATCTGCGCCAAGGGCTGCAAGATCCGCTTGGATCTGGGGTTCTTTTCGAATTCGCTCAGGGCAAAATATTGGAATAGGAGCACTTGATTGCGATTGCAACTGCAACGCCCGCGCCTTTACGGGCGAAGGTTGTAATGCTCCCCCTCTACCGCGACGGCGATCTGGTTGAGTAACTACACCAACAATTTGATGGCCGCCATCGAATAGGGCATTAAGGGTTGGTATGGCATAGGCGGGCGTACCCCAAAATAAAACCCTCAAAAGCCTAGGTTTCGCCAGTTATCGAAAGACCTTCCACCCACACGTATGGGCACATGCCGCCGGGGGTTACCAGCGGTTCTCCTTCAAGGGCAAGGATAGTTTTTAACACCTTACGAATATCGCCTGCAACCGTGGCAGCTTCAATTGAGATGCGTTCGCCATTTTTAACTAGCCAACCATCAAAAGGAAGTGAAAACGAACCTTGGCTTGCTTTTACGCCGGCATGAAGCGCCGAAAGGGAATCGATCCACACCACCCCATCAGCCTTATGGCGATTGAGTTGGGCATCACCAGCAGCAATGCCAGGAGTGGGAGCCACCACAAACCAATCCGGACCCACAGATACCTTTGATCCCATCCCTGCATGACCGGTTGGGGCAACGCCAAATTGCCTGGCGGTGCCTTCGCTATGGAGGAAATGAGCCAAATTACCTGCTTCGATCAAAGTTAAAGGAGCTGTTGGTGTGCCCTCACCATCAAATGCGGAAGCGCCAAGATTTGATTTATGTAAAGGATCATCCCAAAGATTTAGAAAAGGCACTGCCAAAGTAGAACCAAGGGAATCACGATTTGAGAGGCTCAAACCATCAAGTACTGATCTTGCATTGAAAATATTACTAAAAGCACCAATCAGATCAAGAAACGCTTCTGGACTAAATACACAGTTGTAATAGCCAGTGTCAATGGCGCTATAATCAAGATGACTAATAGTTAATTCCGCCGCTTCCTTAATGCAAGCCTGCACATCTAATTGTTCAGATCCATAGGCTAAACGCACAGCTCCAGCACTACGGGGTTTACGACCATCCTGTTCGGCCCTTGCATACAAATAACAAGCCGAAGAACTACTCAAATGATGGCGCTGAGAGCCAAGGCTATTTATATATACGCTTTCACCATTACGTTCAGATAAGCCATTATATGGAACTGTATTAATAGCAGGATGCAAATCCAATAATTGCCTTTCTGCATCAAGCAAGGTTTTCAAGAGATTTTGTATTGGTTGAAGCGCTAAACGCGGCCGCTCTAAAGGGATAAGGGGCTCAAGGGAGCGACAAGAAAGGCCAGGCGGTTCTTCAAGATCACCAAAAACACTTGCCTCTTTTGCACCTTTTAGGGCTTGGGCTAATCCTTCAATTGATAGGTCGGTGCTGCTTGTAATACCAACACGGCCATCACTGGTCCAGGCTCTAACCGTAACGGCGCTGCGTTGCGCACCCTTGAGCTGCTTAGGTTCACCACGATCCACCTGCACTGAAAGATCGGTGCCAGATGCTGCACCTAAATCCCATTGATTAATACCCTCTTGTTTTGCAAGAGTGCTCAATTGATCATGTAATTGTTGGGGATTCAGCATCTCAACGGCCTCCAACAGTGATGGAATCAACCTTGATATGGGGTTGCCCCACAGTTACATAAATACTGCCACTAACGGAGCCACAGAATCCAGCAGCTAGATCAAGATCATTGCCGCACATTGATATTCTTGGCATAACAGTTTCTGCATCACCAATCAAGGTGGCACCTTTTACTGGTTTACCAAGTGCACCATTTTCAATTAAGTAGCCCTCCTCCACCGAGAAGTTGAACTGTCCGGTGGGGCCAACACTGCCACCACCCATCACCTTGCAATAAAGGCCGCGATCAATCGAACTAATTAAATCGGCGGGGCTATGGGGTCCGGCGGCGATAAACGTATTCCGCATCCGGCTAGCAGCTGCGTAGGAATGTCCTTGACGCCTGCCACTACCTGTGCGGGCATGGCCAGTGCGCAGTTCTCCGGCGCGATCGGAAAGGAATGCTTTGAGGATGCCGTTTTCAATCAAAGTGGTGCGCTGCGGTTCAAAACCTTCATCATCAACAGCAAGGCTGCCAAAAGATTGAGGCGATACACCTTCATCAATAGCTGTTACTGATTCATGGGCAATTAGCTCACCCATTTTATCTGCAAATGGAGTGGTACCACGTTCTACCTGGGTAGTTTCCAACAAGTGGCCGCAGGCTTCATGGAAAATCACACCGCCAAAACGGTTTGCCAGCACCACTGGATAAGAACCGGCTTCGATGTAATCGGCATAAAGCATGGTGGCGCTACTTGCGCTGATGTCGCGGGCGGCAGCATCAGCATCCCAATCAATCAAATCGCGGGGATTATCAGAACTACCAAAACGGCGGGCCACACTGGAACGATGCTCGCCATCGGCTGCAAGAACACTGAGGCCAAGGGTTTGATGCAAGCGCAGATCACGGCTGAAGGTGCCATCGCTGGCGGCCACAAGCATTTCTTGCCAATCACGGGAATAGCTGCCACGGCGGGCCTGTAGGTGCTTGCCGTGCTGCTCCAACTTGGCTGTGCCTTCAAGTAATCGATCAGCGCTTGTTTGCACTCCCGGGCACTGAGTTAACCAATTTTGCTTACTACTGCCGTAGTTACTTAAGGGGTTGAGGCCGGCAAATGAATGCCCGTTGCTGATGCCTCGCTGCAAATTGAGCATGCCCAAGGCTTGATCAAGGGCTTGCATTAAGCCTTCATCACTGAGATTTGTGGTGCTCACAAAACCATCGCGATAGCCATCGGCCGCACCATGAAATACGCGAATACCAGCTCCGCAGCCCAAAGATGGATTCACACTGGTAACCCTTTCCTGTTCTGCAAGCACGCTTAGGCGATCGAAGCGTTCCAAAAAGATCTCAACTAAATCTGCACCAGCAGCTCGGCCGGCGGCAATCAGAAGCTCGAGGCGCCCCTGCCATTGGGAATCAAGAAAACTCACGATTAATTAACGAATTGCGGGTTGAAATTGGTTGCTCGCGATCGGAGCTGTAAAGAAAAGACGAGCCATTTCCCATACATTGCCAAGCCAATGGGGAAGTTTAGTAACAACTTTCAGAGGCAATAAAGCATTGGCTTGATCTGCCGCATCAAGGGCGTGGTTGTGCTGAACAATGCGCTCAAGGCGCTCGTAAAAACGGGGATGTTCAACGTTTAATACCACCGGAAAAACGCGGGCAGATGTTTCGTTTGTTTTTGCAATTACATACTTATCGTATTCCCTTGCATCTAAACCAAGGGCCTCATAGAAATCCTTCCGGCCAACATCTCTCACATACATAGTGGCAAAAACAGCCAACAAAAAGAAGCGACACCAGAGCTTTGCTTGGAATCCGCGCACAGTGGCTGGCTGCGCCTTCATCAAGGCATCAAAGAAATCTCCGTGACGGTTTTCGTCTTGGCACCAATTCTCAAAAAAGTTGAAAATTGGAAATATTTTGCTATCTGGATTTTGCTCCAAATGCCTATAGATCGCTATATAACGCCAGTAACCAATTTTTTCAGAAAGATAGGTGGCATAAAATATAAATTTAGGTTGGAAATATGTATAAGCTTTTGTGGCGGTTAAGAAGCCCAAATCAAGCTGCAAACCAAAATCACCCATCGCCTTGTTAAGGAAGCCAGCATGGCGAGCCTCATCACGTGCCATATGGGCAAAGCATTCGGCCAGCAGGGGATTGCGATGTTTAATACGACGGCTTAATTCTTTGTATAGCAAAAATCCAGAAAATTCAGAAGTGCAACTCTGCTCTAAAAATTCAACAAAAACTTTGCGGGTATCCGGGTCAAGTTTTTCTGCTGCCCCCTCAAAAGATTGATCCCGCACAAAATGATGGCGGTTGTAATCTTTACGAAATTCTTCGCAAATCGCTTCTAATTCAGCCCCATTGGGTTGCAGATCCATGGCGGCCATCGCCTCAAAATCGGTTGTGTAAAACCGAGGCGTAAGGATCGACTCCTTTGCTAATGCAGCGCTTGCTGGAACCATCCGAGGGATACCTTCTCTATCTAATAACTGTAAGGGGGTGGGGAGCTCAGTTGGGCCCCAGCCATTTCTGCCCGTTCAGCCTTTGCACCGTACGACTCACAAGCAAAGCGAGGGTGGTTTTCTTTTCATCAATTAAAAAAGATTCCAGCAAGCTTGGATTAGATCCAGCTTCAGCAAGGGCAATGGTTTTTGAACCTTGAATGTTGTTGCTTAAAAAGCAGAGCCAAAACCTTCTGCCTCCAGGCAGTTCACCCGCCACTTGCCAACACATTTCACCCACCACAGGCATGGGAGCTTGCTCCAGCTGCAAGCGCGTGAGCGGGCCTCCGTAAGACTCAATTTCTTTTGCAAGGGCAGGCAAAAAAAGTTCGGGAATAAAACTCTCGAAGGGTTGATCCTCCGGTTTAGGCGCAGGTGCTGCTTTGGGGGCCGAATCAGTCACCAAGTAACCGGGTGAGGTTTTACCAAGCTAAAACAGCGCTCACCAATCAGCCTCAATGGATTCATCCCAATCCCCTGGATTTTGAGAGGAAACGGGAGCTTGTTTTCTACTCACCACCTTGAAAGGAACAGACACCGTGGGGGCCGGTGCCTGGGGATCTTGTTCAGGCCAAGCTTGAGATTGGGAGGTTCGCTTTTGCTGGGCTGGTTCAGATTGAAACTGGGTTTTGAAGTTGGCCTTTGATTCGGTTTGGTTTTGTGCTTCCAGCCGGCGCCTTCTTGGCAATACAGAAGCAGCACTAAAAGCAGCGCCGATGGCGGCACCACCGCCAGCTGCCAGCATCACCCAGCTGCCAAGGGGCAGGGTTGGGGAAGACCAGAGCAAAAATTTCAAGCGGCTCGGCGTTGAAAGATTGAATAAACCCACCACCAGAGCAACCGCAAGGGGTAACAGCAGTGGCAGTGCTAGTAGTTCCCTCATCGCTCTTGGATTGGACCTTCCCAACGCCGCAATGCACCCAATTCGTAGCCAAACAAATCAAGGATGCGAATTACTAAAAAATCCACCATGTCGTTGAGGCTTTCGGGCTGGTGATACCAGGCCGGAATCGGTGGTGCAATCCGTGCGCCCGCTTCAGCTAAAGCGGTGAGGTTGCGCAGATGAATCAAATTCCATGGCATTTCGCGGGGCGCAATCACTAATGGGCGTGCCTCTTTGAGTTGCACATCAGCGCAGCGCTCGATTAAATCCGTGGCGATTCCTGCTGCCACACGGCCAACGGTACCCATCGTGGCCGGCAGGATCAACATGCCGCGGCTGCGATAACTGCCACTTGCCATAGGAGCTGCTTGATCATTCCAGCGGTAACAGCGCAACTCACCCTTGCTGGTGCCGCAGTGCTGGCGAAGCACCTGCTCCTGTTCCTTTGGCGCAACAGGGAGCACCACCCCCATCTCAGCTCTCCACACCTCAAATGCACCACGGCTCAACACCAGATCTACGCAGTGGCCGCCCTCCAAAAGCAACTGCAAAGCCCTTAAGGCGAGCACCTGAGCGGAGGCGCCGCACACAGCAAGCAGCAAAGGAGCATCAGGGGCAATTATTTCAGGATTCTTCATCCTCACCTTCATCTTCAAGCGGCTGGGAAGAGTGATCTATTTCTGGCTGAATTACCGCTAAATCAATTTGATGACGCAACACATCTACCTTGAGCACCTCCACTTCAACTGGATCACCGAGCTTGTAAGTGCGGCGATTTTTACGGCCCACCAAACGGTGTTGGCGGGAGCGATATTCATACCAGTCGTCTTTTAACGAACTCACATGCACCAAACCCTCCACTTGGGTGGGGGGTAACTCCACAAAAAAGCCATAGCTTTGAATGCCGCTAATTACCCCGGCAAGGGTTTGACCCACCAGGGTTTGGGCCTGCCTTGCCCTTGCAAGGGCAAGGGCATCAGCTTCCACCTCATCGGCAAAGCGGCTGCGGCCATTCAAACGATTTGGTAGCCCATTTGCCATTGCCTCTTGAAAAGGAGCCAATTGGCTAGCGGTGAGCAAAGCCCATTCAATTTGGCCATGGCAGCTATCACTACTCAGATCAATGCGGGTTTTATGGCGCACGCTGGGGCGATCCTTGGCTTCTGTAAGCAAGCTCACCAGCAGCAGTTGATTCCAGATAGCGCTGTAGTGCAGCGATGCAAAACACCAAGGGGCATAAGCCAGCGGTTCAGCCGCCAGGGCATTTTCTTGCGGCACCGCACTCAGCTGCACCGGTTTTATGGCTTCGCGCAATTGTTGTTGCAACACTCGAGCCCTCTCTGTGCCAAGAAAAGCCTCAGCTAACGCTGCAGCAGCGGGTGCATTGCCATCAGCACCAAGTTCCAAAGGCACATCAAGCCCAACGGCCAATTTGAGTAGATCGTTGAGATCTGCTGGATCGGGGGCAGCCTGGTTAAGAAACAAGCCCGGCAGTTCAAGGGCTGCGAAATGACGGCCAAGGGCTTGCTCGGCAGGGCGCACCAATTCCCTCAACCAAGTAATCGGGGAATTAGCAGCCCCGCTGGCAAACCAACCACTACGCCGCTGATCAGGTAATCCCTGCGCCTGTTCCTTAAGGCTTTCAAGGGGAGGTAGAGGTAAATCAAGATCGAGGCTGGCGCCTGCTGCTACCCGCTGCTGGCGCAGAACTAGCACCAAGGTTTGCAACGTCTCTAAAAGAGGGAGATATTCCTTTAGTGCTTTTAGAGCAACTGGGGTAGTGCGGGCTTTGGGCTTGCGATTAATAAAAGCTTCCATGCTTTTTGAATCCAAGGCAGCATCAATCCGAACGCTGGAACGGCAGAAGTGGTAATGCAGCAAATCCCCTTCTGGGCTGAGATCAAGGGCAACAGAGAGGGCGCTGTTTTCTTTTCCCACCACCAGAGCAGCTGCCTCCTGCAGGGGGGCAGGCAACAGCGCCAACCAATCATTGCCAATACAAATCGCTTCCCCCTGTTGTCGCAACCAGCGCTCCATTGGGCCGTCGAGGCTGAGGCGTTCTGCCACATCCGGCCCGTGCAGCCATAGACGGGTTCCAGTGCTACTGGTTTCGATCGAAACCGCAACGGAAGCCGGTGAATTTTCAGCAGCCCAGCCCTGCAGCAGGATTGTTGGTAATTCAGTGAGATCTTCTCTACCGGCTGCGGTTGGCGTTTTTAAATTAATGCGGCCGCTAAAGCCGGCTGGGTTAAGCCGGTGGCGTGCCAATAACAGCTCCAAATCTGCTGAGCCGCCGCCCATGATTGATAAAGAGCGGCGCACATGGCCTTGAGCTGGAAATTGCCCCACAGGGAAGCGATCTAATTCCACCTCCACAAGAGCTTCTGCGGCACGTTCGATATGTTCAGCATCAACTTCATCCAGCTGAATTGCTGCATTGAGGCGATCATCAAGCGCAACAGCTAGGAGTTGTGCATCTAAACGTTCCACCTGAGCCAGCACTGTGGTGTTCGCGCGCTCGAGGATGCACTGCACCCCCCCTTCTGGGGAACGGCGCCGCCCCCCTTCGCGAGTAACTTTTACCAGCACACGATCACCATTCCAAGCATGGTTTAACTGATGATCACGGATGTAAATATCATCTGCTCCGTCGTCTCTTAAAGCGAAGCAAAAACCTTTACTGGAGCAGCGCAGCCGCGCCTCAATCAAGGTTTCGTTATTGATACGACTAACGCCCTGTTCCGCTTGGCTGAGCAGGCCCACCCGCTCTAATGCTTGAAGAGCAAGCTCTAAATAGTGTTTTTCTTTTACGGTTTTAAGGGCTAACTTTTTTTCAAGTTCCTGCACTGAAACTGCCGATTCACCCTGCAATTGCTCCAGCAGGTTGGCAACGGAAAATTTCATGAGAAGGCAATGCTGCCAATAATTGAAATCAGCTTAAGGCTGCTCCGGCTTAGGGCTGTTTGATCGTTTGCGATAAAGAAGCCTTCACCAAGCGGGCACCGATGATTAGAAAGCCAAGGGCTGCCGCCGATTGCAGCAGTTCTGTGGGCACAAATTCAGCTAATCCGCCACCAAGGAGTGCCCCCAAGAAACTTGCAAGCACAAGAGCGGAAGCGCTGCCAAGGAATACAAACAAAGGCCTATTGCTAGTGCCGCTAATCGCAACGGTTGCCAGCTGGGTTTTATCGCCCAATTCCGCTAAAAAAACCGTTGTAAAGGTGGAACCAAGCAAAAGCAAATCGGGGGAGATAACCATGAAGTTGAGAGCCATCAAGTTGAAAGAGATGAGCTGGAAAGAAATGAACTCAACACTTGAAAACCCAGCAGTCCGCCAAGTATCAACATCAACACGCCAGCTAGTAATTCCAGCCGCTGGGGTGAAATAAAAGCTGCCAACCAACGCCCCAGCAACACACCTACAAAGCTTGAAGCGATAAGCGCTAAAGCCGAGCCAAGAAATACCAATAAAGGTCTTCCCGATTGAGCTGAAAGCAGCAGAGTGGCCAGTTGCGTTTTATCCCCTAACTCCGCAAGAAAAACCGTTACGAAGGTGCTCGTAAAAATCGCCCCTGCAGCAGGGGCATTGCTATTTGGTTTGGATTGCCCGGTCAAAGCGCTTGCGTTCAAGGCTTTTGCCACCGTATTCCACGCGGATCTGCGCTTGGCAACATTCAATCGCGAAACTGTTTTGCTCTTCTACGGGAACATCAAACAAATTTGCTAACTGATCCACATGGCAAAAGTCTGGTCGATCGGCATAAATCCTGCAGCGGCGAGCACCGGTATCGAAATGGACGCACCAACCATCACTACCCACCATCTCCAGATAGGTGTGCTTTTGAGCTGGAGATAACGCTGCTAATGCTTCAGGGCGCTGATTTGGATCTAAACGGCAGCAGGCGCCGCAATTACTAATGCAAGTCCAGCTGTAACAAGCGGTCACGGTATTAACCCGAAAAGATTAGAAAAGGCATCTGTGCCCCTTAGGCTGAATGAATAAATAACTGCGCGAATCGCAATGGGCATCGATTTCCACTTGATTGCAAATTTCGGTGCCTTAGCGCTGATCACTTTGGCTGGCCCTGCTGTGATCTTCATCCTCTTCTATCGTCGCGGCGCCCTTTAAATAGTTTTCCCCTAAACGGGCTTCGAATAATGCAGTTAAGCCGTGATAGACCGGCTGCGGCTGCAAACTGCGGCTAACCATAGCCGCCAAGGCGCTGGCAAGTGTTAACCCAGGCAATAGCTGTTGATCACCGCAGAGCTGCATTGAAAAAAGAATAGAAAACAAAGGCAATTGAGTTGCACCAGCAAGGCCGGCCCCCATGCCGATAGCCATGCCGAGAAGCGGATCTTGTTGACCCAGCAGCGGCATCAAAATGCTTCCGGCCACCCCGCCGATCGCCAAGGCAGGATCGATCAATCCCCCAGGGATCCCCACCCCAAGAGCCAATACTGGCCCCAATAACCGCCCCAGCAGGGTGCTGATCCCTTGCAGATTGTTGATGCTGCCACCCCTACTCACTAAATCCAGCAACACAGCAGATCCATCCCCATAGGCCCTGCCACCGCTGATCGCTGCTAATAAAACGAGCGCACCTCCTAATAACAAACCCACCCTTAGCGGTTTGAGTAGAGCGATGGGCTGCAACAGTTTTGTTGCCCGCAGCACCATTCCACTAAAAAGTGCTCCCAGTAAGCCCCCCATTAGCCCTAAGGGAAGCCCAAAGCTGATCAGTTTCCATTGATCAAGATTTCCTGGAATGATGCCGTAAGCAAACATGGCTTCTCCACCACCTGCAGCCACAAGGGCGGCAGGCAGAGCTACTACAAGCCCGGCCCAAAGCAAAGGCCTATTCCAGCGCTGCATGAGATCTTCAGCGGCAAACACAACACCCACTAAGGGGCTATCGCCAGCGGCTGCAATGCCAGCCCCACCCGCAGCGGCATAGAGCAGTGGGGCGCTCAATTGGGCCAGGGGAGCCCTTAAGTATCCGCGCAGTAACCACACCAAAGTTGTACCAATAAATACAACTGGCCCCTCCCTGCCAAGGGGGAACAAACAAAAACTGGCAAGGCTCCAAAGGCCGCAGCGCATCAAAAGGGGGCCAATTTTTAGAAAATCAGCGCTCCGCTCTGGCTCTTCAATACAAAGTGCCACCTGTGGAATTCCTGAACCCATGCCCGCTCGCCAAACACCACGCTGCAAAAAACAAAGCGCGGGCATTGCTGCAATTGGCAACCAAATGCGCCAACCAAGGCCTTGATCAAAAGCAGTTATCAATTGATCGTCTGCCCATTGATCAATCCAATTCAAAGGAAGGCAAGCAAAACCGATTAAGAAACCGAGAAGCAGCATTGGCCACAGCAAAAACCACCAGTGGCGCGGCGACATGGGAGGGGTTGGGCTGATCATTAAGCAACTAAACCCAAGGCCTGGGCTGCCTCTTGCACGATCGCAAGCGTATGGGGATGAAGATTTTGAACATCGTGATCATGCGCCAGCCATGGCACCCGCAATTCTTCACCGGCTGGGTTGCGGATCAATAAATCAGAACCTTGCTTTTCGCATTGATAACGGCGTTTGCCCCTCATCAAAACTACTGCTTGTGCTGCGCTTGGTCGCAGGGCTTCCACTTCTAATTGGAGCCGGGGTTGCCCTTGCCAATGGTCTTGCCGCAACCTGAAGGCAAGATCAAGAAAACGAGCGCTGGGTTCAGGGCCCGTCCAACGCCAGGCCATAGCCGTAAGCGTGCTGCTGCCTTGAGCTAGCAGCTGAAGGCAGAGATGGCCACCACGCAGTAAGCGCATACGCTTCACTTCGCAATGACGCGCCCAAAAAAGCGGGGTTGGATTTCCCACACCAAATGGTTCAAGCCGCTGCAGTTGATGCAAGAAATCAGCATCAATACGCCCTAAAGGCAATAAGGCCTCTGGTGCCACCAACAGGGCGCTGGAGCGGCCCTCAAGCCACTGGGCAGCAAGCTCTGAAAGTTTTTCCTGAAGGGGGGCCACCTGATGGGCCATCACTGTGAACCCACCAGCCGCTGGATGGCCTCCAAATCGCTCCAATAGGTGGGCGCAGGCCTGCAGCGCTTGATCAACAGCAAAACCTTGGGGGGCCCGCACAGAAGCGCGCAGCCTGCCATTACCTTCGCCGGCAAGCATTGCCACAGGTAAACCCCAACGTTCCACTAAACGGGCCGCCACGATGCCAATTACACCGTGATGCCAGTGGTTTTGCGCTAACAGCAAAAACGGCGGTCGCTGGGGCCCATCGGCCTCCACCAAGGCATTGGCCTCAGCTTCAATGCCATCGGATAGGTCTTTACGTTGCCGGTTCAAGGCTTCGCATTGATCGGCTAGTTCCAAAGCGCGGTTTGGATCGCTAGTGGTGAGTAGTTCCACCGCAAGGGCTGGATCTGCTAATCGACCAACAGCATTAAGCCTTGGCGCTAAGCGAAAACCCACCGCTTGGCTATCAATGCTGCGATCTTCCAATCCAGCCAACTGGGCAAGGGCACGCAAACCAGGCAATTTGGAGCGGTGCAAGTTTTTAAGCCCCTCCTGCAACCAAAGGCGATTTACCCCCACAAGTGGAGCCATATCGGCGATGGTGCCGATACAAAACAGATCAAGGGCAGCCTGAAGCGCCTCAACTCGCTTCAACCTTTGCGCCAAAGCGCGGGAAAGCACATAAGCAAGACCCACCCCCGCTAAGCCGCGATATGGGGAACCCTTAGGGGTGGTAGCCGGATGCAAAAGCGCCAGTAATGGCGGCATTAAGGCCGGAATTGTGTGGTGATCGGTAACTATCACCTCAAGGCCAAGGGTTTGGGCCCGCTCAAGGGCCTCCCTGGCACTGATGCCGTTATCAACGGTTACTAATAAGCGGCAGCCCTGGCTTGAAAGCCTTTCCACCATGGCAACATTGAGCCCGTAGCCATCTTCTTGCCGGCTGGGTATTGCGGCCACAGGATTTGCCCCAAGCCGTTGTAGAACCCCGAGCATTAGAGCAGTGCTGGTTATCCCATCTGCGTCGTAATCACCGCATATCGCCACTAATTCAGCATTACGGCAGGCAATTTCAAGGCGATCAAGGGCAGCGCCTAAATCTGGGAAATGATCCATTGCCGCAGGAGCTGCTGCTGGCTTAAGCAGGGCCGCCACCAGTTTTGGATCAGAAATGCCGCGGCGATTCAGTACCGCCAGCAGTTCTACAGGTAAATCAGCGCTGCTTACAGGGGCGCTAGAAACCAGGGGCTGGGGCAATTGCCAGAGGCGATCTGGGGAGGGAGGAGAATGAATCAGGGTTGCTTAGATCAAATCTGCACAAACGCATGATGCCCCCCTGCAAGCACTTCTATTGAAATTTCTCTGAATAAACGTTGCTAAATTACAAATGTTGGCGGCTTAAGTGGAAATGCCTCAATCGACTCGTTTTTATAAGCTTCAAGAAGTTCTTAGCAAACAGTTCCTCGGCTGGGTAAGCAGCAGTTGGTATCAAAAAAGTGTGGGATTACTCGCCCTTTTGATCGGCTACTATCTGGCTGCAAATTTAACAAGTATTTATTTAAATTTCACCCGACTTCAAAGCATCGGTGCCGTGGGATTACTGCTATTGATTGAAATTAATGTTAGAATAAGAACAGTTTCTAATATAAATAAAAATAAATTGATTTGGATAATATCTGATAATTTAAGAATGGGAGCTGTTTATGCAGTGATATTAGAGGCATTCAAGCTAGGAAGCTAAAACCGAATCATTCCTCTTCTGATTCAGCTTCATCAGGCATTGGATAAAGAAATCCCTGGGCCCTGCCACTGAGCACCGCCTTACCCAAAGACATGGCCTTTTGGGCCGCAACCCGTGCTTTTGCCTTCCAAGTGGCATGGCGCTGATTGCGCTTTCCTTTGGAGGTTTTCTTTTTAGGAACAGCCATCCGGGCTTACTTAATATCAACTGTCAATCATCCAACGTCGAGATACCATCCGTCAATCGCTAAGCTTAGATAAGTAAAAAACAGCTGTGTTTAAACCGGATTTGAGCAAACCCCCCAGCTACAGCGGCCTGCTCAAAGCCATCCGCAGTGGTGAGGTGAAGGAGTTAAAGCTTTTGCCGCGCAGCGATCAGGTGCTGGTGCAGTTCAAAGACGGCCGTGAAAGCCGGGTGGCAGTTTTCAGCAACGACCAGCAAATCATCCGCACAGCAGAAGCGGCGCGAGTTCCCCTCAGCGTTAGCCCCACAGACCCTGAAGGGGCAGGCAGCGGACTGCTGATCAACCTTTTCCTTGGAGTGTTACTGATAAGCCTGCTGGTGTTGCTGTTGCGCCGTTCCGCTTCCGTAGCCCAAAAAGCGCTTGGTTTTGGTCGCAGTCAGGCCCGGCTGCAGCCAGAAGGGAGCATCAATGTGCGTTTTGAAGATGTTGCTGGCATCGATGAAGCAAAAGCTGAACTTCAAGAGGTGGTTACTTTTTTAAAGGAACCAGAACGTTTCACCGCTGTGGGCGCTCGTATCCCAAGGGGAGTGTTGCTAGTGGGCCCGCCGGGAACAGGCAAAACATTGCTGGCCCGAGCAATCGCCGGAGAAGCTGATGTGCCCTTCTTCTCGATTTCCGCCTCTGAATTTGTGGAGATGTTTGTGGGGGTGGGGGCAAGCCGGGTGCGCGATCTATTTCGCCAGGCAAAGGCAAAGTCGCCCTGCATAATTTTTATCGACGAAATTGATGCTGTTGGCCGCCAAAGAGGGGCCGGTATCGGCGGGGGCAACGATGAAAGGGAGCAAACCCTTAATCAGCTGCTCACAGAAATGGATGGGTTTGAAGACAATTCCGGTGTAATCCTGCTGGCAGCCACCAACCGCTCAGATGTGTTGGATTCCGCCCTGCTGCGGCCAGGGCGTTTTGATCGCCAAATCATGGTGGAGCTTCCCGATCGCCGCGGTAGAGAGGCAATTCTTGGCGTTCATGCCCGCACCCGGCCCCTTGGCGATGATGTGTCTTTAGGGATGTGGGCCCGCCGCACCCCAGGTTTTTCTGGCGCGGATCTAGCCAATTTGATCAATGAAGCGGCAATTCTCACCGCACGGCGGGAACGACTATTCATTGATGAACAATCTATGAATGATGCCCTTGAAAGGGTAACCATGGGCTTAGGGGCCAAACCACTACAAGACAGCGCCAAAAAACGCCTGATCGCATACCACGAAGTGGGCCATGCCCTGCTCACCACACTGCTACCAGCAGCA
>NZ_JAGQEK010000025.1 GCF_024346075.1 Synechococcus sp. Cruz CV12-2-Slac-r | reverse complement strand
GGAAAAGTACCTAAATCTAATTACAGATAATCAACCAAACCTAGACGCGCTAAAGGGTAAAAATTCGATTCCGCTCAATTTTGCTCGAGGTATAAACCAATTAAGTTTCTATGTTAATACAGTGCAGTCAGTTGCAACACTTCCAGACTTTAAGATCGGCGTAACCCTGAAAAATCCAGTCAATTCTATTATAGCCACTGATACACCTTCAGGCTTTGCTTATCTATATGCAAATGGTGAAACAATTACGCTAAGAAAAGAAGCAGTGGGTGTTTATTATTCAGATAGCACAATATTAGAAAGAGCATACAAACAACCATCCCAAGCTCAAGAGCTTGCAGTTTTAATGCCCCGCTCAAATCTTAATAAAGGTGACCAATTATTTTGGTTCAAAGTAAATTCAAATGGTGAAATTGAATATGAAACGGGGAAATTTATTGCTCCATATGATCCATACGGCAATATTGATCAAAACTACATAGAAGCTGCAAAAAAACTATTTAATAACCCGTATCAACTAATTGGCACTTCAACTCAGGCATACGATCCCCGCGCCTTTAGCCCAGAAAAAGCTGCCCTTGCTTTTAATAATCCAAGTGTTGTTCTTAGCAGCGAAGGTGTTTCAATTGGAGATATCAGCTCAACTGCAGGCAATACTCTGACATCGCAAGATAGATTTGCTCTCGCATTGCAAGATAGCAATGGAAATATTCGCGTTTCAACTCAAGGTTCTGATTTGGATCTAAATCCAGCTTTAGATAACACATTAATAATTGGAAAAGCAGGCATAGGTTCTCAAGTGGTATTAGCACCAGCTCAAGGGGAGCTATTTGTAGCAGATATTAATTTCTTAGCACTAGGTACAGTACCTGCAGATAGATTTGAATACAATCTTGATGTAGCTCGTTTTGGCAATTACAATACTGGCTATGGCATATTCCGAGTTGATGATCCAGATGGCAATTTTCATGTTATCAACAACACACCAATTAAAACCCCTATACAAATAGGAAGCCTAGATTATGCTACAGAAGCATTAAAGCGGTCTTTATCAAACGGGTTAGATGGAATTAGTGGCATGCCAACTCCCGGTTTTGCTAAAGCAACAAAAGAATCAATAACATTAGCAACAGGGAATTATTATGGAATCTATATAACCCCCAATAAAATCATAAGTTCACCAGGTCAGTTAACAGAGCTTTCTCAGATTCTATTTTCAATAAAAAATGCAAATCAAAATAAAGAACTTCAACATGTGTCAATGGGAACCGGCTATTTTGCCTTTGAAGATATGGGCTTTGCCGGTGATCGTGATTTTAATGATATGTTATTTGCAATAACTCCTAAAAACCCGTCTATTATTGGCTGATATCGATGCCTTTAGCAATGCCTGCAGCCAAAGTTTTGCGAGTATCGCCGAAATGGCTATTGCTGCTGGGGCTACTGGCTAGCTGTAGCAGCACAAATAGCAACGCACCGGTAAACCTAAACGCGGGCTTACCGGTTGGTGCAGTGCTATCTCTCACTGGTAATGCCAATGTTTATGGGCAAGATCAACGGCTTGGCCTCGAGCTAGCCCAGGCAGCATTTAAACCAGGCAGCAGCATGCCTTTAAACCTAATTATCGAAGATGGCGGCAGTGATGAAGCAGGCGCAATAAATGCCTTTAATTTATTAATTAACCAAGGCACAACGGCCTTAATTGGGCCAACATTATCCCAACAAGCCTTTGCGGCAAGTCCGATTGCTCAACGTCGCGGAGTGCCAGTGCTAGCCCCATCAAATACCGCCACTGGCATACCAGAAATTGGTAGTTTTATTAGCAGGGTATCAGCGCAAAGTTCAGTTATTGCGCCCCTTTCTATTAATAAAGTGATGCAATTAGATCCTGCCATTAAACGAGTGGCTGTTTTTTATGCAAATGACGACGCATACAGCACATCAGAAACAACAATATTTCAAAAGGCAATTAAAGCAAAAGGGCTTAACACAGTTACGGTGCAACGTACTCAGCTAAATGATCAAGATTTTCTTAATCAAATCACCTCAGCATTAAGGGCAAAACCAGATCTGGTTGTGTTGTCGCTTCAGGCGGTAGATGGGGGTAACTTAATTCGTCAATTAAGGGAACTGGGCTTTAAAGGCAAAATCGTGGTAGGTAATGGCATGAATACACCAAATATATATCCAATTTGTCAGCGCTTTTGTGATGGCATTTTAATTGCTCAAGCTTATAGCCCTGAATTAAAAACAAAAGAGAATCAAGCCTTTGTTGCTACCCATAAAGCACAACAAGGTGGCAGAGTTCCAGCTCAGCTCACAGCTCAGGCTTACACCGCCTATCAAGTGATTGCAGAAGCAGCTCAACGCTTGAATAAACGTGAACCCCTTAAAGGCATGCCATTAAGGCAGGCAAGGCTTCTTTTAAATAAGGAGATCCTTAGCGGCACCTATAACACCCCACTAGGAAAGATTAGCTTTAGCCGCGATGGGGAAGTAAAACAAGAAAGTTTTTATGTAGCTGAAGTGCAGATGAATCCGGATGGACAAACTGGTAGATTTGCATTGCTTAAATAATGGAAGTTTGGCTGCAATTATTAGTAAATGGCATATCAATAGGTGCTGTATATGCTCTATTTGCTCTGGGTTATACCCTTGTATTTTCAGTGCTTGGGGTGATTAACTTTGCCCATGGTGCAGTTTTCACCTGCGGTGCCTATTTCACCTACATATTTCTTGGTGGCGTAGTGGGAAGTAATGGTTTACTAGCAGCACAAAAATTACCGGTAACATTTCCATTAGCAATCGCCCTAGTGCTAGCCGGCTTAACAGCAGCAATGGTGGGATTACTGGTGGAAACCGTTGCTTTTAAACCATTGAGGCGTAGAGGGGCTGAACCATTGTTATATCTAATTACAAGCCTAGGTGCTGGGGTAATAATAGTGAATTTAATTCAATTATTAATGGGCGCAGAAGCTTATGCCTTACCTAGCAACATACTTGGCTCAATGCCAGCGGTATTAGCCCTAGGCCATGGCCTTCAAATACGCACGGTGCAGTTATTACTATTGTTAGTTGGTGGCGTTACAATGCTTATATTAAATATCTGGCTAAACCAAAGCCTTAGCGGCAAAGCATTACAAGCGGTGGCAGAAGATGCCACCACCGCAAGACTACTTGGAATTAATAGTGGTGCGATGATTCAATTAGCTTTCGCAATTGCTAGTTTTCTTGCTGGATTATCTGGTGGTTTAGTGGCACTCAGCGTTAATATTGGCGGGCCATATTTTGGGATTAGCTATGGCTTAAAGGGTTTGGGAGTTTTAGTGCTTGGCGGCTTAGGTAGTGTGCCAGGTGCAATGCTTGGTGGATTAATTATTGGTATTACGGAAGCATTTGTTCCAGCAAAACTATCAGCTTATAAAGATGCTGTGGCCTTTGCCTTTCTATTTTTGGTGCTTATCATTAGGCCCCAAGGCTTATTTGGTAAACCACCAATAGAAAAGGTATAAATAGAATGTTTGATATTTCCCTATTTGTATTAATGCTCCTAGGAGCTTTACTTGCATTAGCTGTTTATCTCCCGTTGCGTGCAGGGCAACTATCGCTTGCAACTCCAGGCTTCTACACAATCGGCGGAACTGTAGCTGCATTGTTATCAACTACAGTTCCTGAATTAGGGGGAAACGAACAAACCTATCCGCTTACTTCAGTTTTTCTTGAATTAATGCTAGCAATTCCTTTAGTTGCATTATTAGCCTTCTTAATTGGAAAACCAGTATTAAAATTAAAGGGTATTTATTTAGCCATCGCAACTATCGCGCTAGTTGAAATTCTTAGGGTGGTGCTATTAAGTAGCCCTTGGTTTGGTGCTGCTGTGGGAATATTTGCAATCCCCCAACCTTTTGAAGGTCCGGAAGGATATGCAGCAGCATTCGCTGTGCTGCTAGGAATAACAGCCTGGGGCTGCCAACGTCTAGAAACAGAACCCTTAGGAAGGGAGATGGCTGCAATAAGAAATGATGAATTAGCAGCCCGTTGTATGGGCGTTAATAGTGAACGAGTTAAATTAATTGCTTTTGTACTTAGTGCAATTATTGCCGCAGCAGCAGGTGTTTTAGCGGCCCATTTTTTCAACAGCTGGAGTGCAAGGCAGGCCAGCTTTGATGCCAGCATCACAACATTGGCCTTTGTAGTGCTAGGCGGTAGCCGCACCTGGCTAGGGCCAGTAATTGGTGGATTAGTGCTCACAGCACTGCCTGAATTATTACGGCCAATTGGTGATCTACGCCTAATTGTATTTGGCCTGGTGATCTTATTGGGCCCGATATTTATCCCACAAGGGCTAATCCAGCAAAAAAGATCATGATTGGTTCAACCTCGCTGGAACTCAATGGCCTAAGCGTGCGTTTCGGTGGTTTGCAGGCCCTTGATCAGCTGAGTTTTTCTTTGCAGCAAGGCGAAATCTTTGGCTTAATTGGCCCAAATGGTGCAGGCAAAACCACGCTTTTTAATGTGATCACTGGCCTCACTGCTGCCACTAGCGGCGAAGTGCGCTGGCAAGGCAAAACAACGGCGGGGCTTAGGCCGGATCAGTTATGTAATTTAGGCATAGCCCGCACCTTTCAAAACCTAAGGGTATTTAGCGATCTGAGTTGTATCGATAATTTGCAAATAGCAATGGGCTGCAATGATCGCCGTACTGCATTGGAATTGCTGGCTATTATGGACTTGCAGGAAAAGGGCACACATATAGCGGGATCATTGGCCTATGGAGAGCAAAGAAGATTGGAATTAGTGCGGGCGCTAGCAACAAAGCCGCAATTACTACTGTTGGATGAACCCGCGGCGGGTATGAACCCTGTAGAGAAACAAAAATTACAAGTTCTCCTTAACACAATCCGTAAACAATTTCAACTTACAATATTAATAATTGAGCATCATGTGCCTTTAATGATGAAATTATGCGATCGCCTTGCGGTATTAAACTTTGGCCGTTGCATTGCCATTGGTAGCCCGCAAGAAGTGCAAGAAGATCCACTTGTAATTGAGGCATACCTGGGCAGGGGGGCTTAAACATCAGGATGACAATACCTTTATTAGAACTAAAGAAACTGGGCGTGCGCTACGGCCCACTCTGGGGGGTGCGGCATTTAAACCTAAAGGTGGGAGCTGGGGAATGCGTGGCATTACTTGGAGCAAATGGAGCAGGAAAAAGCAGCACCTTAAAAGCAATCTCAAAGTTGCTGCCAACGATGGAAGGGAAGATCCTCTGGAGCGGCAATTGTTTAGCTCGTTGCAATACAGAACGCAGCGTTAAATTGGGTATTAGCCACTGCCCAGAAGGAAGGCGGGTTTTAGCGCAGCAAACAGTGCTCGCCAATCTGCAATTAGGCGCTTGGATAAGGAGAAATAAAACAGAAATTCGTGCTGATTTGGAATATTGCTATGAATTATTTCCGCGCCTTGCTGAACGACGCCTCCAGTTGGCAGGAAGCCTGAGCGGCGGGGAGCAACAGATGCTAGCAATCGCAAGATCATTAATGGCAAAACCTAAGTTGTTGCTTTTAGACGAACCGAGCCTAGGTTTAGCGCCAATATTAGTAGAGGAACTTATGCAGTGTTTAGCCAAGCTAAATAAGACAGGCCTAAGCATGTTGTTAGTGGAGCAAAATATATATGCAGCACTAGCAATCGCCCAACGCGGCTATGTGCTGGAAGCAGGTGAATTGGTATTAGAAGGAAATGCATCAGATCTATATCAAAATGAAAACCTACGGCGCTCCTACCTTGGCGATAAGTTATGAGCTTTAATTAAATCACCATTAAAACCACCCAAATGACTTTACATACAAGGCGATCATTATTAGCAATAGCAGCAGCAGGTATTGGCAACTTAATGCTACCAAAAGCCTTGATTGCAATTAAGGCAGAAGATTTGCCAAAGCCAGATTTAAAGCTTGGTTTATTTAGCGATATTAACAGTAGTTATGGCTCAACAAACTATATCCCAGCTGTGAAGGAAGGTATCGATTTAATACTTTCAAAAAAACCAGATCAAGTTATCTGCGCTGGCGATATGATCGCAGCACAGAAAATAGGCCTTAGCCCAGCGCAATTAGATGCGATGTGGGATAGCTTTTACAGCCAGGTATTAAAACCGATACGAACCGCTGGGCATCCATTTATTTTTAGCTTAGGCAACCATGATGCCTCCTCAATTAAAGCAACAAGTGGTTATCAATTTGAAGCAGATCGCGCTGCTGCAATCAGGTTTTGGCAGCCTCAAAAAGAAAAATTAGGGCTTAATTACATAGATTCAAATGGATTTCCCTTTTATTACACAGCTTTAGTAAATAATATTTTTTGGCTGATCTGGGATGCATCAAGCGCTGAGATATCAGCTCAACAACAGAATTGGGTTCGAGAACAACTTGCCAGCCCGATTGCTAGAAAAGCTAAATTACGAATCGCTCTTGGCCATTTACCCCTAAGGGGTATCAGCCGCGGCCGAGATCAACCAGGTGAGGTACTAAACCAAGCAAACCAACTACAACAAATACTTGAAAATGGTGATATCCATGCCTATATAAGCGGCCACCAACATGCCTACTATCCAGCCCGTTTAGGTAAGTTGGATTTAATTCAGCTGGGGGCAGCAGGTAGTGGCCCGCGTCAATTACTAATGAGCAACCAACCCCCGCGCCAAAGCATCACTTTTCTTGATATTTATTGGCAGCAAAGGGAAATCGTAGAAAGCAGCTATCAATTTCCAGGTGCAAAACAAATCAACTGGAATAACTTACCAAATTCATTACCATCCCGCAATGGCCCCCTGATGCGACGCTTATCCAATCGTAGTTCTATTTTTTAAGGCCGCTCAGGCGCCGCTGCCGCTTCTGGTCGGCGCGGATCTGCAATACCAAGGCTGCCGCCATTAGGTAGTAATTCAACACTATTTGCAGAACCCATCGCTGCAGATTGAACTAATTTATGGCCCATTATTTCTATTATTTTTTGCGTATCTGGGCTTATTCCTTCCTCCATCAAGATTTGATCGGGCCAAAGTTGGCTATGCACGCGGGAGGCAAGCACTGCACTAGCCAGATTTAAACCATGCAAAATCCGATTCAGTAATACCTGTAAAACAGTGGTAATGATGCGGCTGCCACCAGGGCTGCCGGTGGCAAGCCAGGGATTACCCGCAGCATTTAAAACAATTGTTGGTGCCATCGAGCTCAAGGGGCGCCGATATGGTGCTATCGCGTTGCGTTCCCCTTGCACTAACCCATAGGCATTTGCAACTCCAGGTTTTGCGCTGAAATCATCCATCTCGTTATTAAGTAAAAACCCAGTTCCAGGCACAACAACACCATTGCCATAGGCAAAATTAAGCGTTGTAGTTAATGCCACTAAAGATCCATGGCGATCTGCCACCGAAAGATGTGTTGTATTAGTGCTGTTGCCTTGTAAAACAGTTAACGCCTTTAATTCGCTACTGGGGGTATGGCGATCGGTGCGGATTAAAGGGCGCAAGCTATCGGCATAACTCTTGCTAATCAGCCGTTCTGTGGGGATGAGCATTTGATCTGGATCCCCAAGTTCGCTATTGCGATCGCGGTAGGCCAAATTCATCGCCTCCACCATGGTGTGGATAGCAGCCGCACTATTAAGCCCCATCTGGGCAAGATCAAAAGGTTCCAATAAGTTCAGCAATTGCACAAGGGTTACTCCGCCGCTACTGGGGGGCGGCATTGATAACACCGTGAGCCCTTTAAACTCACCCTTGATCGGCTCCACCCAGGGTGCTTTGTAATTTATCAAATCAAAACTATCAATTAATCCACCCTTCTTTTGCATCAATTCATTAATTTTTGCCGCCACTTCACCGCGATAAAAACCAGCTTTGCCCCGCTGGCTGATCAACGCCAAAGTTGCTGCTAGCTGCGGTTGCTTGAAGATGTCGCCAGGTTGATAAAAAGCAACTGCAGCGATATTTGGCTTAAGGCGATAAAAAATTTGTTTTGCCGCAGGATCTTTGCCCAGCAAGGGCAAAGCCTGTTGCAATGAAGCTGCCAAAGCGGGATACACC
Source organism: Synechococcus sp. Cruz CV12-2-Slac-r (assembly GCF_024346075.1). GTDB lineage: Bacteria > Cyanobacteriota > Cyanobacteriia > PCC-6307 > Cyanobiaceae > Synechococcus_D. The sequence goes on along the minus strand of NZ_JAGQEK010000025.1, from coordinate 8,345 downwards.
GGAAACCCCCCACGGGCAAGGGCAATCGCTGGAGCCATTACCTCAGCGCGGCTCAACACACCAAATCGTTGCTGGGCCTCAAGCAAACCCGCCACTGTTCCCGGAACGCCGCTGCTAAGCAAACTGCGGGTGGCCTTTTGGCGATCCACATCCCCATCAGCCCCTAAAAACATCTCTGCGTAAGCGCGCCGCGGTGCCATCTCACGGAAATTGAGGGCATAGGCCTTGCGCTGGCCTTGATGCCAAAACAGCAAAAAACCACCACCCCCTAAATTGCCGGCTTGAGGCAGAGTTACAGCCAAGGCAAAGGCAGTTGCAACAGCAGCATCAATCGCATTGCCACCACGCCGCAGGATTGCAGCACCCACCCCACTGGCTAGCCGTTCCTGGCTTACCACCATCCCCGCCGCTGAACGCACAGGTTGAATGCGTTGGCCTTGCTCTTGCAGCGGATTAACCAGCAGAGCAAGGCAAACTAAACAAGCTGAAAGTGCCAAATTATGGGCTGCAACTTCTACAGGCTGCCATTTATTTTGCTTAGTTGGTTTGCTTTTACCGCTGCTACTGCATTGGCCCTTGAGCGCAGCGATGGCTTTCGCCCAGAAGGGGCCGGCCCCCGCTGTTCCGCTGAAATCATTCAGCTATTACAAACCCGCCTCAACCGAATTGATCAACGCTGGCAAGAAAATCACCCAAAAGCCACCAGCTTGGAACTAGAAGCCCAGCAGGTAAACCAGGTGGTGCAAGCAGAAGCGATCAAAGCCCACGCCTTAAAACGCTACAACTGCGAACTGCAATTAAGTCTTTAGCGGTAATTTTCAAATTGCAATGGCACCTCCACCTCCTGCGCCCTTAGCAATTGGATTGCGGTTTGGAGATCGTCTTTATTTTTACCGGTGATACGCAAACTATCGCCTTGGATTGAAACTGTTACTTTTTTCAGCTCATCCCGCACGGTTTTGCTCAGTGATTTCGCCAATTCCTGGCTAAGCCCTTTACGCAACTTGATCTCTTGTTTTACCCGATTTCCCCCCACCGGCTCCGGGGTTTGAAAATCAAAGATTTTTAGTGACAACTCACGTTTTGTGGCTTTTTGGCGCAACACATCCAACACCGCCTCCAGGGTCATATCTGTGGCAGTGGTAATCACAATTGCTGCTTCTTCCAGGTTTAATTCAGTGCCTGAATCCTTGAGGTCGTAGCGCTGGCCCACCTCCCGGCGCACCTGATCAACAGTGTTAACCAGTTCCTGGCGATCAAAATCAGACACCACATCAAAGCTGTAGCTATCCGCCATACAAGGCTCACAAAAGCAACACTCAACAGCCTAGAAAAGAGCCATCACTGTGCCCATTTCCATGGCAGTTCAAACCGCCTTTGCCGCCTCGTTACTGCTTTCAGCCCTAGTGGTAGTGCTGAGCGTGGTTCCCCTTGGTGCGGCCCGCTCAAAAAGTGATTTCACCATGGCTGATCTGGCTGCTCCAAGGGCAATGTTTGAACGAATGCCCGCTTGGGGTAAAAGGGCCAGCTGGGCGCATCAAAACAGCTTTGAAGCCTTTACTCTTCACGCCCCAGCTTGCTTGCTCTGCCTAATTGCAGCTGTTAATAGCCCCATTGCCATGGCCGTTGCCTTGGCTCATCCAGCATTGCGATTGATCTACATCGCTGCCTATGTGGGGAATGTTCCCCCTTTACGGGGTATCTGCTGGGCTGCTGGCCTCACCTGTAGCGGCATTCTTTACCTAGAAGGCTTGAAGGCAATACTTATTCCTTGATGAGCAAACAATTCAATCAAAGAATAAAAGTGTTACCACCTTGCCAATCTCTTCTGCGCTGCGGCAGGTGTCTATTAATGTTTCGCTGTCGTGAAAAGCAAAACAAATAAGTTGATCACAGCGGCTCACGATTTCTCGATTACAAATAGCGCTGGCCTCCAGCAGTGGTAGATCATCGTTGTCTGGTTTTTCCACCAGATGCATCACCCGCTCTAATTGCTCGCGAGTTTCGCTGCCCTGGCGATGCAAACTTTGGGGCAGGATCACCGTTAATTTGGCTGGATCCACTGCCAATACACCCCGAATAACCGCTGCATTCACACCCTGAGCGCCAGAGGTGAGCAGATTGTGGCCCTCCTGCGCCAGCGAACGGGCAACCAATTCCACTAAGTGCACCGAAACAACCGGTACATGACGGGTGCCAAGGATGGCGATTCGTCTTTTACCCGTATCTTGTAGCAATGCCAACTCCTGGGCCAAGGTGTCAACCCGGTCGAGCGTTGGTAAATCGAGGGACCGGGTCACAACCTGTGCAACAACTCAGCTTTGCGTTCGACCGTAGCAGCGCCGGCCTGAACCTGTTGCAGCTTTAAAAACCTAATCGCTTAAATAGTGGCTCGAAAGCGCAATGTTCAGCCACCATTCGTGCCGCATAACTGGCCTTCACAGTTTCATGCAAACGCACGTGGCCGAAAGCTTTTTCAATCACCGCAACAGTTGTGAGGGTGTCGTGATTCACCTTAAGGAGCGGCACATCAAGCTCCTGGGCGCGGCTCACCAATTGCGGCAATGGATCAGCTGCACCGGTGAGAATGAGGCACTGGGTGGAAGATTCCAAAGCTGCCAGCTGGATATCGGTGCGATCTGCCCCTGTTACCACAGCCATATTGCGCTGACGCCTGAAAAATTCCATCGCGGAATTCACATTCATGGCACCAATGCTCAAGGTTTCAACAAGCAGATCTTTGCGTTCACGGCAGCAGAGCATCTCGGCGCCAAGCCGTTGCACTAATTCCCCCACCGTCACACTGCGCAGCAATGGGCTGCGAGGCAGCAGGCCATAAACGTGTAAACCAAGGGCCTCAAGGCCAGGCACCGCCCGTTGCACAGCTTCAATCTTGGCGGGATCTATGTTGTTCAACACCACTCCCAGTAGCTGGTTACCCAATTGGGCTTTGGCCTGCAGCAATGGTTCAACGCTGCGGGCATCTTCCCAGGCATGGGCAATCAATACCGGCGCATTTAAGCCAGTGGCTAATTGCGGCAGGCTTAAACCAAACAACAAGCCTTCGCTAAGGGATCCAGCCGCTTCCAGCAGCGTGATGCCCTCAGCCACACCAAGCATTGCGGCCAGTTCCTTGCTCACCGCTGCTGCATCCACCTCGTGGCCCGTGAGCAACTGCTGCTCGGCTGTAGCAGGGGCAATCGCTTTTAGGGATGTGAGTTGGGCTGCCTCGGGCAATGAAAAGAATTCACCAACAAAACGCACGTCGTCGTCGATAAGCGGTTCGTTTGCGCCTTGCTGCTCCAAACTGGTGGCAAGCGGTTTGCCATAACGAAAAGGCAAGCCGCGATTGCGAAATTGTTGAGCTAAGCCCATCACAAGGGCAGATTTTCCGCTGAAAGGTTCACAGGATCCCACCAATAGGGTGGCGCTGGGATAGCCCATGGCGGCAGGATTAGTTAGTAGGAAAATCTACTGTTCGAACTGGTGCAAAAGTGGTTATTGGCGCTTTTATTGGGAAGAAATGCGCCGTTACCGGGGCTGGCGGCAGTTTTGGCCGGGCTTTATTAACGCAATTTCAGCTGCAGGGGGCTGAATTAATAGCCCTACGCCATAGCGATGAGCCGTTGCAACTAATCAATGCAAACGGCCAAGCGGTGCCGCTGGAAACCATTTGTTGGCGCGTGGGAGAAGAAGAAAAGCTTGCCCAAATGCTGCAGGAAGTGGACATCCTCGTGATTAACCACGGCATTAATAAACTCGGGGCACGGGATACAGCAGCCGCCATCGCAAGCCTTGAGGTAAATACCCTCAGCGCCATGCGGCTACTTGAGCTGTTTATAAAAAGTTGCAGCCCAGGCACTAAAGATCGTGAAGTGTGGGTAAACACTTCAGAAGCAGAGGTGAATCCAGCTTTAAGCCCCTTGTATGAGATCAGCAAGCGGGCCCTGGGGCAGTTGTTAAGCCTGCGCAGCCTCGATGCCCCCTGCCCGGTGCGTCGCTTGGTTTTAGGTCCGTTTAAATCGGCGTTAAACCCCTATGGATTCATGCGAGCTGAGGCGGTGGCAGCAGCGGTTATGAAACAGGCGATTGCAGGCAAAAAGCTAATTATCGTGAGCCCGAATCCCCTCACCTGGCTATTAATGCCACTCACAGAATGGGGGAGAAATATTTACAACCGCAGCGTTACACAAGCTCCCGATCAGTAAGGATTTCGCAACCTTCTTCAGTTACGAGCACTGTGTGTTCCCATTGAGCCGAAAGACTGCCGTCTTCTGTTACAACAGTCCAGCGATCTTTGAGGGTGCGGCAGGCTTTTGTGCCGCCATTTAAAATAGGCTCCACAGCCAATGTCATCCCAGCGCGCAGGGTCACATTGGGTAATTCCTTAGTGCGGAAATTAAATACAGATGGTTCTTCATGGAGATTCCTGCCCACCCCATGGCCCGTGTAATCCTCCACCACCGCATAGCCATTGGCTTCCACGTGATCTTGCACAGCCCCAGCGATATCAAGCAACGTATTTCCAGCCTTGATGCGTTTCAGCCCTGCATATAGGGATTCTTGAGCAACACGAGCCAGCTTCACCGCCGCCGCAGGGGCATCACCAACACAAATTGTGACGCAGCTATCACCGTGATAACCCTCAAAAAATGCACCGGTATCAACTTTCAGTAGATCGCCATCGCGAATTAACCGCTTTGCACTTGGAATTCCGTGCACTACTTCGTTATTAATGCTGGCGCAAATACTGCCACTGAAGCCGTGGTAACCCTTAAAACTTGGTTCAGCATCCATTGAACGAATGCGTTGTTCCGCATAGGCATCTAAATCAGCCGTGGTCATCCCCGGTTTCACGAGGCCCATGATTTCTTTAAGCACCGTTGCAACAATCCGGCCCGATTGGCGCATGATCGTGATTTCCCGAGCGGATTTCAATTCCACCCCCCTACGATTTTGGCGGATGCGTGGCCCTGCCTGGGGCTTGGCCGATACCAAGAGTTCAGCAAATAGATTCATAGTTACCGGCATCCAGGCCCGAGTTAACAAGCTATCAACGGCCACGCCCCTGTTGCGAAAACCAGTGCGATGACCAACTTCTTTCTACTGCTGCGGCGCTGGCATGAACGCCTTGCACCTTTTGTTATTACGCCATTAATGCTCACGGTGATTTCAGGCACCAGCTACCGGCTTCTAAGGGATTGGGGCGGTTTGAGTCGTGATCAAGCGCACCTGCTTTTGGTGTTGCACGAAGGGGAATGGTTGGGGCCAAGGGGCGAAACTATTTACGTTTTGCTCAACGGCCTCGGCCTGCTGTGGATGCTTTGCAGCGGTGGCTTGATGCTTTTACAGAAATTACGCAAGCAAACCACCTCCCCGTAGGGGGGTAAGCTCTTTGTTTGGCCCCGCAGCAGCAACCCATACAGGAGTTGCTTATTTCGCAATGACCGCAGAGGAAACAGCCGCAGAGATCACTAACGAGACCACCACAGCCGAGGCCCCAGCAGCTGAAGCTCCTGTCTCTGACGTTGCATCCCAAGAAACACCAGCAACAAAAAAGCGCAAATTAAGCGCTGCTGAGTTGATGAGCTTTTTTGAAAGCAGCCAACTCAAAAGCGACTTACCCGACATCTACGTGGGCGACACCGTAAAAGTTGGCGTAAGGATTAGTGAAGGCAATAAGGAACGTATCCAGCCCTATGAAGGCGTAGTGATCGCCAAGCGCCATGGCGGAATGCACCAAACCATCACGGTGCGGCGTATTTTCCAAGGTATTGGCGTGGAGCGGGTATTTATGCTCCACAGCCCTCAAGTGGCCACTATCAACGTGGAGCGTCGCGGCAAGGTAAGGCGTGCCAAGCTCTTCTACCTGCGTGATCGGGTTGGTAAAGCCACCAGGGTGAAGCAGCGCTTCGATCGCTAATCACCGCTTCGTCTTAGAGTTGGCAGCGGTGGGGGTGCATCGCCTCCTGCGTCGTTAGTTCAGTTGGTAGAACGCAGGTCTCCAAAACCTGATGTCGGGGGTTCAAGTCCTCCACGGCGCGTTCGATGCACCTCGCTCCATTTTTTAGGTCTGAAACTGAGGAGAATCATGGAATTGGATCTGCAGCCTGGTGATGTGGTCAAAGTGCTTGAGTCTGCGGCCCTTGGCTGGGTGCGCGCTCGCGTAATTCGAGTTAAATCTGGCGGCCGTGTGGTGGTACAAAGCGACCAGGGCAGGGAATTCACCGCTAGGGGAAATCAAGTGCGTTTGATCGAGCCCGCTGGGTTTCGCCCCTGATGCTGATCATCACAGCCAGTAGTGGCAACAACCTTGAACTAGCTCGTTTAATCGAAAGCGAAGCAATAGCTCAAGGCGTTAATTGCAATATTCTGGATTTATGCAATCTAAATTTGCCATTATTTCATCCTGGCGTGAAAGAAAAAGGCGCTGGAGATGGCCTTGTTGAATTACAAGATGCTTTGCATTCACATAAAAGTATTTTTATTTGCGCCCCTGAATACAACGGTTTAACACCGCCAGTACTCAGCAACGCCATCGCATGGCTTTCAGTTGCCTCCAGTGATTTCAGAGAGCTTTTTAATCAGCGCCCGGTTGCCCTTGGCAGCCATAGCGGTGGTGGCGGTGGCAGGGTTTTAATTGCGATGCGCCAACAATTTTCATACCTTGGCTGCACTGTTTTGGGTCGTGAACTGCTGGCTACATTCCAAAAACCAGCTAAGCCAGAAACGATCCAAGCCCTTGTTCAAGATTTGATCAAGCTGGAATCAATAAGCAGTTGACGGCTGGCACCCCAAAACGCGATAATTGCTGCTGTCCATGGGATACGCCAGCAAACCAGAAAGCCCCACTGAATCTCATCTTAAATTTTTTCTTCACTTTTTAACTGGTCAGCATTAACTGAACGGCAACAATTTGAAGTTTTATTGATGTGAATCAACGGCCTTAATTCTCAACTTGGGACTGTAGTTCAATCGGTTAGAGCACCGCCCTGTCACGGCGGAAGTTGCGGGTTCGAATCCCGTCAGCCCCGTTTAAAAACCCCAAATATCCATGGATTCCGGTTCAGCGGCTAACCCCGTTCGCGTTCGGCTTGCGCCAAGCCCCACCGGCACCCTTCATATCGGCACTGCCCGTACCGCAGTTTTTAATTGGCTTTTTGCGCGGCGCCATGGCGGCAAATTTCTATTGCGCATCGAAGACACCGATAAGGAACGCAGCAATCCAGCCTTCACCGCAAATATTCTGGAAGGTTTGCAATGGCTTGGCCTTGATTGGGATGCTGAACCGGTAATCCAAACTGCACGGATCGCTGAACATCGCAGCGCAATTCAACAGTTGCTTGATTCAGGCCATGCCTATCGCTGTTTTGCAACTGAAGCTGAATTAACTGCCATGCGGGAGCAGCAGGCAGCTCTAAAGCAAGCTCCTCGTTATGACAATCGCCACCGTAATTTGAGCTTGGCCCAGCAGCAGGAATACAGCGCTGCCGGCCGCCAAGCAACTATTCGTTTTTGCATTGATGATCAACGCAGCATCACCTGGAGTGATCTAGTGCGGGGGGAGATGCGTTGGGCTGGTGCTGATCTTGGCGGCGACATGGTTATTGCCCGCCGCGCCGCTGCAGATCAAATCGGTGATCCCCTCTACAACCTTGTGGTGGTGGTAGATGATGCCGCTATGGCGATAAGCCATGTGATTCGCGGCGAAGACCATATCGCCAATACCGCAAAACAATTGCTGCTTTATGAGGCCTTAAATTTAGCGATTCCTAAATTTGCCCACACCCCATTAATCCTTAACCAGGAGGGCAAAAAACTATCAAAACGTGATGGTGTTACCTCCGTGGCTGATTTTCAAGCCATGGGTTACACAGCAGCTGCTCTGGCCAACTACATGACCCTGCTGGGCTGGTCTGCCCCAGAAGGAATGGGAGAACGTTTCACCCTGAACCAAGCCGCCGCTGTATTTGATTTTGATCGAGTAAATAAAGCTGGTGCGCGTTTTGATTGGGACAAATTAAATTGGCTAAACGGCCAGGTGCTCCATGAACTCGGCAGTGAACAGCTCGAGCAGCAATTACAGCCTCTTTGGCAAGCCGCCAATTTTGCTATCGAACAAAAAACATTGGCCTGGCGCTTAAAACTATGCAACTTGCTTGGCCCATCCCTCACCCTTCTCGCCGATGGGGTAGAGCAGGCAAAACCTTTTTTTGTACAACCAGAATTAACACCAGAAGCCGTTTCCCAACTCCAAATTCCAAACGCAATTTCAGGCCTCCAGGCCCTATTGGCATTAATTCCAGATCATCCAATCGATAGCAGCAGCGCCCAACAATTGATCA
>NZ_JAGQEK010000024.1 GCF_024346075.1 Synechococcus sp. Cruz CV12-2-Slac-r | reverse complement strand
CGGAGGTGAAACGCTGCAGCGGCAACGATAGTTGGGGGGTAGCCCCCTGCAAAAATAGCTCGATGCCAGGTAAAAATTTCCTTTTTAAATTAGTGCTTGAATTAGCGCTAATTCCCCAGCCACCTTCTAAAGGTGGCTTTTTTTGTGCTTTATTGGCCATGTTTAAAAATCTCTCAAGATTAACTTTTTGGCAATTTAGGCAGGTGATTCGTTTGTGGAATCGCCATGGCTGTGTTGATTTAAGTGCTGCATTTGCTTTTCATAGTTTGCAATCAATTTTTCCATTCCTTTTGCTTTGTTTTGGTGTAGCAGCTCGTGTTTTTGGTCAGGCCGATGGTGCGCTTGAACAGATTTTAGATTTTGCAGATCAGGTGCTTCCACCTGGTAGCAGATTTGTAATTGCTGATGTTTTGGAAACGTTAATAGCTCAAGGTCGAGCGGCAGGAATAATTGGTGCATTTGCTTTATTAATTACCGCTAGTAATGCAACCCTTTCGTTGCAGCGAGGTTACGACCGGCTTTGGCTTGGATTTAAGGAGCCACTATTACCTAACCATTCCTGGCTTTGGCACTTCAGTGATTTGTTATTGCAAAGGGCTAAGGCTATTTTTGGCGCATTGTTGCTTGTATTTTTATTATTAATTAATCAACTAACAACTCCTTTTAAGTTGATTTGGCTTGGCATTTGGTCTTCTTTGGCTAGCTGGTCTTTAGTGTTGCCTGAAGTGTGGCAACTGCCGGCTCGATCTGCTACTTCTGTTTTTTCTAGCTGGTGTGCTTTATTAATCGGTATTGCGCTCTTGTTTAGTTTTTTGCCCCGCAGAAGGCCACCCTTGAAATTCCTTTGGTATGGCGCTCTATTTGTTGCAACAACTCTAACGTTGCTTAATCCGTTGCTGGGTAGTTTATTGATCTGGCTTTCCTCTCGTTTTCTTGCCTATGGCTTGGTTGGCAGTGTGATTGTGCTTAATCTTTGGGTTTGGTTAATTGGTTTGATCCTATATTTTGGGATGACATTGACCGTAGTTAGGCGCTCAAGAAACATCGAGGCTTAATTCATTAAGTATTAAGCCTTCTGGATCTAGTTTCTTTATATCCTGAACCACTTGGTTGAGTATTTCGCGGCAAGTTTTTTCCATTTCCAGTGCCTCTGCATATAGGCTTGGGATATCTTCAATTGGCAACTCTTCGCTTTGTAGATTGCTAATTATTTCTTCAAGTGCTTCTTGAGCTTGCTGGTAGTTCAATTGTTGTTTGTTTGATTTTTTCATAATTGCCCCTCGTTTTTTCCTTTTTCGAAATTGTTGATTGTTAATTCTAAGCTGCCATCAATTAATTCTGCGCTAATTAAGTCTCCCTTTTTTAGATTCTTGCTATTTTTCACTACTTTTCCAGCTTCAGTTCTCAAGATGCAATACCCCCTTTTTGCTAAACGCAGTGGTGACACCGCACTCCTTAAGTTAATTAAATTTTTTAACTGCCAGAGCTTACGTTCAATCCTTTTTTCTACTGAGTTTTTGCACTGTTGGTTTCCTTGATTTTGATGGTGATTATCAATTTTTATTTGGATGCGATTTTGCAAGTATTGGCGCCAGTGCAAGCCCTGCTGATACAGCTGTTGTTGCTTCTGTTTGCAATCTGGTAGTAGGGCAACAATTGCGGCGGTTGGTGTTGCCGCTCGGTAATCAGCAACAAGATCAGCCACTGTGATGTCGTCTTCATGGCCAATTCCTGTAATTGTTGGTATCGGGCAACGGCTGATGCAGCGAGCTATGGCTTCGCTATCAAATATTGCTAGATCTTCGCGGCTACCGCCTCCCCTTGCCAGCACCAAAGCTTCTATACCTAATTGTTGCCAATGTTTTTCAAGCTTTTCAAATACTGAACAGATTTCTTTTTCTTTATCGCCTTGCACCGGAATTGGCACCACACGAATTGCACAACCAGGCCAGCGTTGTTGAGCGGTACGCAATAAATCTGCCAATGCGGAGCTTGGCACGCTAGTTAGTAAGGCGATACAACTCGGATACGCCGGTAAACTGCGCTTCTTCTCAAGCGCTAGTAAGCCTTCTGCCTCTAATTTTATTTTTACTGCTTCAAAGCGTCGTAGCACCGTTGTAAGAGACGGCCTCATATCAAGTACTTGAACGCTCAGGCTTGCCCTAGCCGCCCAAAAATTTAGTTTTGCTACCACCACCACGCCATCGCCATCTTCCGGGCAAAAATCTAGGCGTTGCAAGGTTGATGCCCATGCCACTGCTTGAATGGTGGCATCACCATCACTAAGGGTGAACCAGAGATGCCCTTTCTTAAGTACTGGTTTTAAGGCTGCTGCCTCAATTAAAAAGCGGGGCGCAAAAGCCCTTTCCAGCAGCACCCCAATGGCTTCGTTTAATTGCTGAACGGAGTACCGAGGTAAATCCATTAATTCTTTAGTTGCTTGTAGCGGTGCCAAAACCAAGTACTCGTGGCACTTCCTAGTAAAAACACAACTAACCCCCAGGTGGTGTTGATGCGAACTAGGCCAATAAAGGTAATCGCTAATGAGCTACTCAATATCCTTGAGCCATCCCGGCGATTTTGAACGAAAAGCCCCATCGCATCCATGCAAGCCCAATCACCATATCGAGTTGCCTGTGGGTGCTGGCAGTTTTGAGCATAAAAAAGGAGGCTTGCGCCCCCTTCTTAATTAGTTAAAGATGAATTCTGCCGAATCAGCCGAGGCCAACTTGAGCAAGGATTCCCTGGCCGGTGAGAAGCTCAGTAGCAAGGCCGATTACAAAACCCATCATGGCTAGGCGTCCATTCCAGGTTTCAGCGAAATTCACAAAACCGAAGCGTGAATCAGAATCAGACATGGTGCGAGGTGGTGAACTGCGCTAATTGTAACGTTTAATAGCGCGCTATTGACAGTATTCCCCGAAATAGGTTCGGTGCATATCCAGGATTGACATTTGCAGGTTTATGGCTTAAGGCTGAGCTTTAGCTTTTCTTCCAGTGACGGATCGAGCCGTGCAGCTTTTGGGATATGGCTCCGCTTTTCTTACTACAACAAGCTTTTTCCCTCAGGCCATCAAGGTTCTCCGCACAAACGAAACAAGAGGAATCTCCCTGAGAATGTATTTGCTATTCACTTTGGGGGTAGCAGGCTGGGGAATCTATGGCTGGCTAAACCGTGATTGGCCAGTTTTTGCCGCTAATTTGATTACTTTTCCAGCCACCGCTGCAATCCTTGAACGCAAAATAAAATCTCTGCTTAATCAGCGCACATGACGGGCGCCATCTACTGGGTGATATGGCTCACCAGTGGTTTGTTCAAACACAATCGCTGGTAAACCTGTTTCAAACATGGTTTGCAGTGCCTCTTTTAAATAAGGGTTCCAGCCACCGGTAGAAACCTTGCCGTGGCGCACAGTCCAATCCCAAGTGCCTTGAAGATCTCTGGGGATACGGCCTTCACGATCTCTGCGGGCCACAAGATCTTGAGATTCCACAAGCCCCACCAAAATTGGCTCTTGGCCATAGGCGGGAGTAATGGTGAGCTCTAGGCGAACGGGATTATCTTTAACCATCCGCAACCGAAACCTTGGCGGCAACTTCACCGCTTTGAGTACGGCTGCCACCACTTTGGTGCGTTGATCCACTTGGGTAACTCCGGCTTGCATCGGTACTCAGTTTGAAGTTTCTACTAGCTTGCGCGATCGTCGGCCTTCAGCGGTTCGTTATCTCCGCTGAAGCGCACTACTAGCAATTCTTCCGTTGTGATTCTGCCATTGGCATCAAGCATTTCTGGGTGGATATTGATTGGCGGCCGTGGTTGAAGCATTGCAGCGCTTGAACTAAATCCCTTGCCCATCACACGGAAGGCCTGCCATAGCAGTGCAGCCATGCAAGCTAGATAAAGGAGTGGAAAAACCTGATTCATCTTGCTCAACTACGTATAGCCACCATTATGGGCGTTAGATCAAAAGGCTTGTTTCTGCAAATAGCAAAATTGCCTACGCAACTGTTTATTTCAGCGGCTCTGCTTGCAATGTCAGCACCTGCGCTTGCTCAAGGGGGGCTGCCCCTTGGGCGTAGTTCTTTTGTTGCTGATGCGGTACGCAGGGCAGGTCCGGCAGTGGTGCGGATAGATACCGAACGCACGGTGGTTAGTACAGGCTCAAGGGGTGTACCCCAGATGCTTTTGATGGATCCCCTTTTTAGGCAGTTCTTTGGGGTGCCAGGAGCGGGGATTCCGAGCCAGCGCACGGAAAGGGGCCAAGGCACTGGAGTGATTTTTCAGCCGGAAGGCCTAATTCTTACAAATGCCCATGTGGTGGATGGCAGCAGCAGGGTCACTGTGGTGCTGGTGGATGGCCGCAGTTTGGAGGGTTCCGTTGTGGGCAGCGACCCAATAACCGATCTGGCGGTGGTGCGTGTTAGCTCTAATTCGCCCTTGCCGGTGGCCCCCCTTGGAAATTCCGATGGGGTTCAAGTTGGAGATTGGGCAATTGCCGTGGGTAATCCTTTTGGGCTTGATAACACCGTTACTTTGGGCATCATCAGCAGCACAAATCGCAATGCCAGCAAGCTTGGAATAACCGATAAACGTTTGGATTTAATTCAAACTGATGCTGCTATCAATCCGGGTAATTCAGGCGGACCGCTTTTGAATGCTGAAGGTCAAGTGGTGGGTATTAACGCGATGGTGCGCTCTGGCCCAGGTGCTGGCTTGGGATTTTCAATACCTATAAACCGGGCCCGAAATATTGCAGATCAACTAGTGAAAAATGGCCGAGCTAGCCACGCCATGGTTGGCTTGGTTCTGCAAACTGATCCACGCGGGGTAAGAGTTGCGTCTTTAATGCCTGGCGGCCCTGCTGCAAGGGCTGGCTTGCAAATTGGTGATCTGATAACAAAAGCTTCTGGAAAGCAGATTAAAGATCCCGCTCAATTTTTAAAGGCAGTTGAAGCAACTGGAGTGGGGCAACCGCTTGATGTAATGGCAATGCGCGAAGGGAAAATATTTAACTACTCCTTAATACCTGTTGAAATGAGTCAAATAATCAAAAGATAAGAAATTTCCAGGATTTAAGTAGATCTAGTAAATGGCTGGTCCAATAGGAATTTGCTGCTTAATAACCCAGTTTGTGGCAGCTTTCTGGGTTTGCCAGGCATTCAATAACTGCTTAGACAAACCGCGCAACACCTCTAGATCCGATTCAGAATCTATTGCCCTACTAATTCGTTCAACTTCAAATTTTTGACCAAGGCTGAGATTCAAGGAATTTTCCATGGTTTAAAAGCTGCTACCAATATCCTAAGAACTGTTTCAGTTTATTGCGTAGCAGCTGAACCGCTGCCCCTAATGCTCCACATCTCCCCCTTCGCGTAAGTCGTCTACGCAGCGGGTTACGCAGGCACCATCTTCGAGAGAGCATTCAGTAATGCATTGAAAGTAAGCTTCAACCGCATCCCAGGCTTGAACGTGGCCTTGGCCATGTAATTGGTTGGCTTGAGCGTTTGAGCTGTTGATCTGGCTGAACTGGCTCACTTTGGTTAAATGGCGGTAGTTCAGTCAGCGTATGAACACTTTTCAGCTTGGTCTACAAAAATGAGTCTTGTTGCCTAGTCAACTGTGAAGTTACGTGTTGTTGGGCATTTGATTGGGCACTTCCGTTGCCAGGAAAATGCCTTCAACACTGGGCTGATGCTGAGGGTGTCGCTAGCTAGGTGGAACTTGTAGCGACTCAGAGATCCCTTTGCTGCCACTAAACCGCGCACCTCTCCAAGTTTATGGAACATGCAGCAATCCACTATTTGGGCATCATTTGACCATTGCTTGCGCAATTTGTGCTGAGCCCTGGCGAATGGGGATGCCATCACTTGCAAAAGCTTTGTGGAACATCAGCTCAACACCAATAAGCAATTGGCGCAACGGCCAATTCCCGCGCGTTCACAAGGGGTGTGAAATTTACCCATAGGGATAGTGAGCTCCATCAGAGTTACCCCATGGATGGGGGGAAGAAGGAAGAGATGATGAGCGTTTTCAAACATGCTCAGCTGGGTCTTTTGCGGCGGCTATCGGCCTTGCTTTTTTGCTTCTGACGGTTAGCGCTGCGTTTAGCCTCTTTTTCTGCCTCTACTTCGCTAAGCAGCAATAATTCCTTTTCCTCTTCTTTTTTTTGTTCGTAATAGGCGTAATCGCCTCGGTAAAGCACAAGATCACCATCTTTAATTTCGACTATTTTGTTAGCAACTTGGGCTAAGAAATAACGATCGTGGCTCACAATTAATGCGGCGCCTTCATATTCCTTAAGGGCTGCTTCCAGCATTTGCTTGGCGGGGATATCAAGATGATTTGTTGGTTCATCCAGCACCAGCAAGTTGCACGGACTCAGCAACATTAAAGCCAATGCAAGCCGTGCTTTTTCTCCCCCTGAAAGTTGGCCCACCTCTTTAAATACAGCTTCATTGCTGAAACAAAAACTGCCGAGCAATGAACGCACCTGGGTTTGGGTCCAATCAGGCACTGCTTCATAAAGGGTGTCTATTACTGTTTTTTCAAGGTTGAGAGCCTCGGCTTGGTTTTGCTCGAAATAGCCAGCAATCACGTTGTGCTCCCCTAACCGAGCTGAACCCTCATCAGGTTTTTCGTTGCCCATCACCAAGCGCAATAACGTTGACTTACCTGCTCCGTTGGGGCCCACAAAGGCAATGCGATCGCCCCGTTCCACCTCAAGATTGGCCCCCAAGAACAAAATCTTGTCGCCATAACTGTGGGTTAAATCTTCAAATACAGCGATCTCGCGGCCGCTGCGGGGGGCGGGGGGAAATTGGAAACGAGGTCCCCCAATACCTTCAGTTGGAGCCTCGAGGCGATCAACTTTATCCAGTAATTTTTCGCGACTTTTTGCTTGGGTCGATCTGGTGGCGCTAGCCCTAAAACGGTCGATAAATGCCTGCTGACTAGCAAGTTCCTTTTGCTGCCGTTCAAAGGCGGATAGATTTGCCTCCTGTTCTAAAAGCTTTTGTTCAAGGTGTTCACTGTAATTACCTAAATAAGAACGCGATACGCCGCGCTCTGTTTCTACAATTTGATTACATACACGATCAAGAAATGCACGGTCATGACTAATTACAACTTGAGGAACAGTTTGATCGCGAAGATAGTTTTCCAGCCATTCAATTGTTTCAACATCAAGGTGGTTTGTGGGCTCGTCAAGGAGCAATAAGTCTGGTTCTTGTAGTAGTATCTTGCCAAGAGCAATCCTCATTTGCCAGCCGCCGGAATAGTCGCCAACAAGATCTTCCGCCCCTGATTGAGAGAAACCAATGGTGGGTAATAATTTATCGATCCGAGCATCTAATTCATAGCCATGTAATGCTTCAAATTGGTTTTGCAAGCTTCCTAATTGCTCAATTAATTTATCTAAATGGGCGGGGTTTTCCGCCGCTTCGCTACTGGCCATGGCCTGCTCAACCGCTTTTTGTTTATTGAGCACTTTTGCTGCTTCGCCAAAAGCTTGAAACAGTTCTTGGCGCACTGTGGAGCGCAGATCAACGTCGAATTCCTGTTGCAAATACACGATTCGAGGATCCCCTTGCTTCACCACAAGCCCAGTGGTGGGATCTTCTAAGCCAGCAATGATCCGCAGCTGGGTGGATTTACCGGCGCCATTAACCCCCACAAGGCCAATCCGATCCCCCGCTTTTACCTCCCAGGTCACATCCCGCAGCACTTCCCCAGTGGGATAGATCTTGCTGACCCGTTCAAGCCGCAGCATCTTGCCAGCACCAATGGGCAGACCTTACCAAGCATGCGGCGCGGCAGACTCTTAATCAGCCACCTTGCTGCCTAGATGCTCAAGCGCTTGGAACAGGTAACCGCTCTCGTTGTAGCTGCAGGCTTGGCAATCGTGAGCTACTGGCTATTTTTTAGCTGGGCCCAGGGGGGAGCCGAAAAAAAACCAGCTGATTTCCAAAGAACTGAAATCCAAAGAACTGAAAGCCTTGAACAACGCCGTATCAAGTGAGGTTGTTGCGGCTGCCAAACATGCAATCCACGTATCTGCGGGTTAACTCCCGTTGCTGCGAACTCTGTTGCCCCCCCTGTTGCAACAGAAACCCAGCAAGAGCAGCCTGTAGAAGGCGGTATTGATCCCATTGAGGATGCAGATCAATGAATCGCACCATGGCCTCAAATAATGAACTCGGCAGAGGGGTTTGAAAACTCACCTGATATTCATCTACTACTGCGGATGTGGTAGCTCGATTAACCAACGTTGCCGTTTATCAGTTGCACCAATACGCCACAGAAAAAGGGCTTCGTCAAAATTGCCGCTTATTTACTGTCTGTTTGATCTAAGAGCTGAGATTGCCCATGGCCACTGGATTGTTCCAGTTAACGAAAATTCCCGCTTGAGTTGAAGCTCGAGGCTGGCTCCCGTCAAGGGTGCAGCTGCGGTGCTACACAATTTCCCCAAGCTTCAAAGGCAGACAGGCTTAGATGCTGACTACTTGTGGAAAAATCTTGTAGCTGAGGTGGAAAAGCTGCTGCGGCTGTGGAAAAGCTTGTTTGATTAGTAGCACTTATCAAACGTAAATTGCCTGGCCTGATCTCAGGCGGCTAATTCTTCCACGCTCTCTACGGCTGAAGCGTCTTCCATGGTGCGGGCATCAAGGCAAAGCACCTTGCGCAGCTGGGCATAGTTGCGCGCCATTGCAGCGCGACCCTCTTGGCTTGCTCCGTATTCAGCTCTTTGCAATATGTGATGAAGGTGGGTTAGCAGGTAAGTGCTGATAACGGCTGAAACCAGCACATCACTTTTCTCAGCACCTTTCTCAGCGCTTTTCTCAGCGCTTTTTTTGGAGGCTAGAGACATGGGCGTTCCCCTTTGCTGTCAACTATAGTGGCGGATACTACCCATGACAGTGTCACTACACTTGTCAGTATTTCTGCCCCTGGGTTCCATCCTTTGCCCACTCGTCAAACCTCCAGCAGCGGTAAATCCAAGTCTCCGCGCATCCAGGTGGTGTTACCGGAGGGGCTTTGGGAGCGCCTTTCTGCAGCTGCAGAGGCAGACAGCCGCACAGTTAGCAACATGGCCAAGGTGTTGATCCAGCAGGGGCTCAGCCAATGGGAGCAAGCTGCCAACCCGCAAAGCAACAGCGAGCTACTACGCGATCAGTTGGAGCGCCAGCAAAAAAGCCCGCTTAAGCGTTTACGGGGGCTGCCTCGCCGCATTCGCCTCAATCGCTAAGGGCGCACCAATTGCCCCAATAGTCCGCAGCGCTTCGCTCCTGTTACAGATGGAATACCCGCTGCAAATCCCCGTTGTTGCCACCAGGCCAACAACGCGAAGGCCAGGGCTTCTCTTTCTTGGTGGCCAATGCCTAGCTCAGCTAGGGGCCTAACCCACACCCCGTGGCAGCGATTCTGCAATTGCAACATCAGGGCTTTATTTCGGCAGCCGCCCCCAGAAATCAAAAGTTCAAGTGGTTTTATACCCCGATCGAGATCGGCTGCTACAGCAGCAGCACTAAAGGCTGTGAGGGTGGCAATCACGTCTGCTGCTGCTTCAATTCCAGCTTTTTTAAGGCTTAAAAGTCTCGCCTCCAGGTCTTGGCGTCCGTAGAGCTCGCGGCCAGTAGATTTTGGTGGTGCTTTCTGTAGGTAAGGCTCCTTAAGCCACTGCTGCAGCAACTCTTCTTGCACCTTTCCCTCTAGAGCCCAGCTGCCGTCTTGGTCGTAGCTGCGGGCGCCAGCACTAAAAAATTGAACCGCTAAATCAATCAAGCTATTGGCGGGTCCGCAATCCCAGCCCCGTAACGGCTTGGTTTGATCGGGGCCATGGGCTGGCGGCAGCAAAGTTACATTCGCAATGCCGCCAAGATTCAAAACAGCACGCCAACCTCCAACCGCTGGCAATAGGGCTTGATCGGTGCGTGGAACCAATGGTGCCCCTTGTCCGCCCCGGGCTAGATCAGCTGCGCGGAAATTACTTACCACCGGCTTTTGCAGCATTTCCGCCAGTGCTGCGGCATTAAGGCTTTGCCAACTACTGCCAAGCAGTTGTAGATGGGGTGGCTGATGCCAGAGGGTTTGGCCATGGCAGCCCACCAGCTGCGCGCAATTTTTGGGGTCAGCGGCGCGGGCGCAAACAGCTTGGGCTTTGGTGATTTCTTGCTCGAGTTGCAGCCAAGCGGCAGCAGGTAAGGGTTTCCCCTGCCCGGCTGCCACTATGCGTTGCTGCAAATCAACTGGATAGGGGTGATGGGCACTATTGAGAAGCCGCCAACTGGGCCGCTGGGTATTACCCCAAAACCTCACCAGCACCCCATCCACCCCATCGGCGCTGGTGCCACTCATCAGGCCCAGCACCGTTGTTGCCATATCAGCGGTTTGGCTGGGGGGTAGTGCGCAGGTATGGCTTTACCTCAGTTACACCTTTAGGGAATTTGACCCGTGCTTCTGCTGTGGGAATCGAAGGCACCACTACACAATCATCGCCATCAACCCAATTAACAGGTGTCGCCACCTGATGGTTATCGGTGAGTTGCAAGGAATCGATCACCCGCAGAATTTCATTGAAATTGCGACCAGTGCTGGCTGGATATGTGATTTGTAGACGCAGTTTTTTGTTTGGATCAATAATAAAAACTGAACGCACTGTGAGATTATTAAGCGCATTGGGATGAATCATCCCGTAGAGATCACTCACACTTTTATCGGCATCGGCAAGAATTGGATAATCAACAAGGGTGCATTGGGTTTCGTTGATGTCGCCAATCCAACCTTTGTGGCTTTCAGCTGAATCGACACTTAGAGCAATTGTTTTTACATTGCGCTTCTCCCACTCGGGCCTTAGTTTTGCCACTTCGCCCAACTCAGTGGTGCATACCGGGGTGTAGTCAGCTGGGTGAGAGAAGAGCACCACCCAGCTGCCTTCAGCAAAGTCGTAGAGATTGATAGATCCCAGCTGAGAGTCTTGGGTGAAGTTTGGAACGGTGTCGCCGAGTTGAAGGGTCATATGCATAGGGAATACGCTTAATAATGCTTGCACAAGCTGTGCAGGCTGGCAGAGATGAGTACCCCCCTGGCGCTTTTTAACGGCAGTTATCTGGGGGAAAGGCCAACGGGGATTGGGGTTGTAGCAAGGGAGCTATATGCAGCCCTAGATCATCAAGAGGTGCCAGCGCTTTGGCCGCAGGGCCTCTCCCCAGACCATGGCTCCCGCGGACACTTACGACGTTTGCTTTGGACCCAGAGGCAATTGCCAAAGTTGTGGAAGAGCAGCGGTGCTCCGCTTTTGCTGTCTCCCCTACCGGAAGCTCCTCTGGGTAAAGGTGTGCCTGCGGTGGTTCTCGCCCACGATCTGCTACCTCTGCGCTACCCCCAACTTTCGCCTCTACTCGCATATCACTTGGCCTATGTGCCATTGGTCTTGCATCGAGCTCGCCACGTGCTGTGCAATTCAGAGGCAACTGCTCGGGAGGTTCACATGCGGTTGCGCCTGCCTTTGCGGCGGCTATCGGTGTTGCGTTTGGGTTTTTCCCCGGGCTTATTGAAGCCCATGGGGTTGCAGAGGGAAAACTTTTTGCTGGTGCTTGGCCGCCATGATCCCCATAAAAATCTGGCCCGTTTAATCCGCGCTTTTGCTCGGCTTCCGCAGGGGGAGCAGATGTTGCATTTTGTTGGTCCCCACGACTCTCGATACACCCCCAAGTTGCAGCAACTAGCAGTGGAACTTGGGATTGAAAAGCGTTGCCGCTTTACCCCATGGGTTGATAACAATGAACGCCTTACGTTGTTAAATCGTGCCACGGCATTAGTTATGCCCAGTCTTTGGGAGGGTTTTGGTTTACCTGCGCTAGAGGCGATGGCCTGCGGTACGCCGGTTTTAGCTTCCACCGCCGGGGCGTTACCTGAAGTTGTTGGAGCTGCGGCATTACCTCTTAATCCCTTGGATATTGATCAAATGACATCTGCAATCGCGCAGATATTTAACGATCGATGCTTGCAGCTGGAATTGGCAAAGGCTGGGCCGGCGCGGGCGGCTCAATTCAACTGGTGCATAACTGGCGCAAATCTCACGCAAAGGCTGAAAGAACTAGCAAATTAAGCAACTACTAATGCTCGAGAAATTCACCAAGCCAGCCTGCAGCCACCTTTAAAGGCAACTGTGCGCCCGGTAGGCGGGTGAGATAGGCCCAACGCCGTATTTGTTGGGCTGCAGGGCCTGCCAGGGTTATTCCCATACCTGTGAGGCTTGCTTTGCCAACACCAAGGCTGAGCATTTCACCAAGGTCACGCCATACGAAATCCTCTAAAGGTTCTGCAGCTAATGAGCGCATTAAGTTGCGAGCAAGTATTGGCGCCTGCTGGAAAGCCACTTGGGCACTTGCAGGTAGTGGAGGGTCGTGGGGAACAAAGGCACCATCACCAATGCCAAAAATTTCAGGAAAATCCTGAACTTGCAGATTTGCAAGGCATTGAAGCTTGCCATTTCGTTGCTGGGGGAGCTGGGGGCATGGCGGCTTGCTTTGCTGGCCTGCAGTCCAAATAACAGCAGCGATTTTTAATTGCTCGGGCGTTTCAGAACCCTCTTGATTGAGTTGCAACTCATGGGCTCCCACACTTAATACCTCACAGTTGCAACGCAAGCGCACGTCTAAGCGTTGCAGCGCCAGTAGCGCCTGCTGGCGATTGAAAGCCTTGGCATTGGCTAAACATTGCGGACCCCGCTCGAGCAGTTCCACCACAGCAAAGCCCTTTAATAAATCTGCCAATTTGCAAGCCAGCTCCACTCCAGTGGGGCCAGCTCCAACAACTGCAATCCGTTGCAGCGGTTGAGGTTGTTGTTTTATTTTTTTGATTAATGCCGCCAAGCGATCCACATCCGCAAGGGTTCTAAAAGTTTGGGCATAAGTTTCCACTCCAGGCACGCCAAAGCTGAAAGGAGCCGCTCCTGTAGCCACCACCAAGCGGCTGTAGTTGAGCTCCTTGCCACCGACGGTGTGCAATTTGGAAGCTTCAGGGGTAATGGCTGTTGCCCGATCTTTTAACCAACCAATGCCGTGGCCTGCTAGCAAGTTGTCGTAGCGCGGCGCAAGTTGCCAGAGGGCGAGTTCGGCACTGAGCAATTCGTAGAGAAAAGGTGAAAAAACAAATCTTTCGTTTGGTTCAACCAAAAGCAGTGGGGGGTGATTGGCTTGTTTTGCCAACTCGAGAGCTGTGTAGAGGCCCCCAAAACCGCCGCCAATAATCACTATCGGTGCCTGCACTACTACAACCTCCGATTTATTGGCACACTACGGGGTTTAGCGTGACGCTGCGGTTGGTTGGAAGTTGATGAATGGGGCGTTCGTCGCTCGATATTGCAGCTGAGTTGGAACTGTTTCAGGCCCAACTAGTTGAACTTGATGCCCCAGGGCAGTTGCAGTGGGGTTTGCAACAATTTGGTTCTAGCTTTGCGCTAACCACAAGTTTTGGTATCCAATCGGCGGTGCTGCTGCATCTAGCCACTCAAATTGAGCCAAATATTCCGATCTATTGGGTTGATACCGGTTATTTACCCGAGGAAACCTATGTTTATTCTGAAGACCTTAAAAATCTTTTACAACTCAATATTCAAGTGGTCCAGCCCTCCATGAGCCCGGCGCGGATGGAAGCGTTATTGGGCAAATTGTGGGAAAGCGAGGAGCCTGGTGCGCTAGCTAAATATCACCGGCTGCGCAAAGTGGAGCCGCTGGATCAAGCCCTGGATACTGCATCGGTGGCTTGTTGGGCGAGCGGGGTGAGAGCCCGTCAAACAGACCACAGATCAACCATGGCCCCGCTGGAATTAATTAGGGGTCGCTGGAGCTTGCGCCCGCTGCTGCGATACACCAGCAAGGATGTTTATTACTACATGCAAGAGCACAAGCTGCCCCCCCATCCTCTTTTTGAGCAGGGCTACAGCACTGTTGGGGATTGGCACTCAAGCGCCCCTGATGCAGGGCAGGGCAGGGGAAGCCGTTTTGCGGGCAAGCAGCAAGAATGCGGCCTGCATTTGCAGGAATCAATGCTTGAAGGGGCTGGGATCTAGGCGATGGAACGGCTGCTCTTGATCGGTAATAGCCGTTGGCATTGGGGTGTAGGCGATCACTTTTGGCATTGCAGCCCAGCCCAAGGCCTTGAACAATTTTTGCAGCAGCCTCCCCAGCGATGGGCTGCTGTGGGGGAAGTACCAAAGGAACTTGAAGCTTGGAATCAAAGCCAAGTAGTGGGTGAAATGGTGCCCCTTAAAAACCAGGCGATTGGACTTGGCATAGATCGCGCTCTGGTGGGGTGGGGAGCCTGGCAGCGCAGCGCCGGAGCAGTGTTAGTAGCTGATGCTGGCACTGCGTTAAGCCTCACTCTTGTGGATTCTGGCGGCGCTTTTTGCGGCGGCCGAATCATGGCCGGAGCAGCTTTACAACTGCATTCGTTGAATCAGGCCACCAATGCCCTGCCAGAGGTATTACTTCAAGAGGTAGGCCGGCTGAAAACTACGGAAATTTGGCCCCAAAACACCGTGGGAGCCATGTCTGTTGGCGTTTTGCACGGGCTGGCTGCAGCGCTTTGTAGTAGCTACAGCCAAATGCCCCTTCTGTTTTCTGAGGCGAAGCTCTGGCTCACGGGGGGGGATGCAGAGTTGTTGCAGCCCCTTTTGATAGAAGCTGGTTTGCAACCTCGCTTGGCCCTAAATCTCGCCTTGGAAGCCCTGGGGCGGCTTAGCTGCTGATACCAAGGTCGTTGAGAATGGTTTCAGCCATTGTTTCAGCTTTTACTTTTGTGTAAATCTTTTCCAGCTTTCCTTCTGCATCTATTACAAAAGTGTGGCGCATCATTCCCATGTATTCACGCCCCATAAATTTTTTAAGGCCGTAGCTTTCATAGGATGTAGCAACTGGGCAAGGCTCCTCATCACTTAATAAAGTAAAAGGCAAGCTGTATTTTTCAATGAATTTGCCGTGGCTTTTTGCGCCATCTTTACTAATACCAAAAACTTTGATGCCATTTGTTTCGAATAAAGCCCATTGGTCACGAAAATTGCAAGCTTCTTTTGTGCAGCCTGGAGTGTCGTCTTTTGGATAGAAATAGAGCACAACCCTTTTGCCGCGTTGCTCTTCAAGATTTACCGATTGGCCACTTTGATCTGGAAGGATGAAGCTGGGAGCGGAATCGCCGATTTCAAGTGCCATGGCTGGATCTATGGGCTCGTTAGAACTTAAGCAGTCTCGCTTGGGTTGGGGAGCTCTCAAAGATCCAGCTGATGGTGATCTGCTAGCGGGAATCACAGCCCAGGAGCAGTGTTGGGCTGAAACACTGCCTAGCTCCATAAAACAAAGATTTCTGTGCAGCAGATTTTTAGTGCGCCGTTGGTTGGCTCATTGGTTTGATATTGATCCACTCGAGATTCCCCTCAAGGCGCCCCCAGGTGTACCCCCACTTTTGGCGCAGGGATGGGGTGAAGTGAGTTGGAGCCATAGCGCAGAGCGGCTGTTGCTCGGTTGGTCTAGAAAGCAAATCGGGGTTGATCTGGAGCGGGCTAGTCGCCCCCTGGCGGCAAAGGCATTGATGCAACGCTTTTTCCCTGAGATCGAACAAGCTCAGCTGGTGCATCTCAAAGGGGATGCTTTGCATCAGGCTGTTTTAAGCAGCTGGGTTGCAAAGGAGGCATTAATAAAACAAAAACGCAGCAGCATCGCTTTAGAGCTGTTGGATTGGTGTAAGGAATACAACCAGCCAATTGCGCGGCATCTTCCCAGTGGAATTAGCTGGCCTGTTCAGGTGAGCCGCATCAGTTTTGATGCTGAGTTGTGGCTTGTGGGCTGGAGTGGAGCAATGGTGCCACCACTGGAAACTTTTGTAAGCAGCTAATTTCAGGGGATAGTTCCCATTGCCATGCCACGCACATACAAGTTTGTGCTGATTTTGTTGCTGGGCATGGTGGGGCTGGCAGGGCTTTTGCGCCTTCAGTTGCTGCCACCGCCCCTGGCACGCGTTAGCGCAGACACCACCCTCAACGATTTGGAGGCTCAGGAATCGCTGCAGGAGGTGCGTCAGCAGGCAGCAGCTCTAATGAGCCGCTTTGTTGGGGGAGAAATCACAAGGCACTACTGGGGTGGATTTACGCCTTTTATGGACGTTCTTGGTATCGAGCTGCCCACTGAATTTGAAGCCAAAGTTGATGTAACTCCAGAACAGGCTCGTTTGAGCTTGCGGCCGCGGCAAATAGATGAGCGCTACTTGGCGGAGGTTCGAATAAACAATAATGTTGCCCGCGGGGTTGCTTGCCGCGGTTTTGGGAACAATGCGGAATTTCGGCTGGCGGGGGAGCGGTTGCTTTGCCCTAAGGGGTGGTTTGCAGTGATCGATCCCTCCGTGGATGGGTATCGCAACCGGTAAGTATTGATCAGGGTTTGAAAACTGGGTTGGTTAATTTTTTTTTTGGAGCTAAATTAAATTCGACGTGTTCCTTTTGCTCCCATGCTGAAGCGCATTGCCGCTGGCCTTCTTGCCG
Source organism: Synechococcus sp. Cruz CV12-2-Slac-r (assembly GCF_024346075.1). Taxonomy (GTDB): domain Bacteria; phylum Cyanobacteriota; class Cyanobacteriia; order PCC-6307; family Cyanobiaceae; genus Synechococcus_D. The sequence continues at coordinate 366 of NZ_JAGQEK010000024.1, read as the reverse complement.
GCGCTGCCATTTCCGTGTCTGCCTTGCCAGTTTCCGCTCAGCCCTCACCTGTTCGTTGGAACTCTGGTGGTGCTGTATGGACTACAAAATTTTCTGATTTCAACGACTTCCTTAAGTCGAAGAATGCCACCAGCAACGAGCGTGGCCTTTCTTCTGGTTTGGCTGCTTCAGGTTGGACTGCTAAGGAAGTTCAAGCCGGTTTATCTAAAACCTACAACGTAGATTTAGTTGGTGTTTCCCGCTATCTCTATTCAAAAAATGGCGTTAAGTTCCTGCAGGATCAAACCCGCAGCTACTTCCCTTACTGGGCACAAAAAGCAACAGCAGTTCAAGCTTTGCGTTCTGCAATCATCCTCGCTTCTGTAG
>NZ_JAGQEK010000237.1 GCF_024346075.1 Synechococcus sp. Cruz CV12-2-Slac-r | reverse complement strand
TACAACTTATTCTGGTATTAATAATGATTAAATATTTGGATCGTCAACGCTGGATCCTTGTAGAAAAATTATAAAGCTTGCGTAGTATTTTTTGTATCAACCCTGATCCTTTAAAGCCCACTAATGGTGGTTTTAGATAACCAACCATTTCTTCAGCATCAAACCAATCAACAGAGCTAGCAAAGAAGAATGGATCTGGAACAGCAGATGGATTGGCTTCCAATAAATCGCGTTTCACCAAAGGTGCACCATCAAAGAGCGATGTTATTACTAATTGATGGGAAGGATTAATTATACAACTGGAAACTCTAGCCTGAGCTGCTATATAATCATGCACCATTCGCTGCTGGCTAGCATCTAATTGCATTTTAAGCCATTCAAAAAATTGAGTGCTTCCACTAAGCCGGCGTAAATCTAACACTGGATGGAGTGCTTTCAACTTAAATCCAGCTCGCAATAAGTGAGCCGATAATTCAATTTCACCATTACGAATAATTGCGGCTGTGGATCCAGAAATATTTAATAACCGCCAAAAATTATGCCACTGGGTTGAATTGAAAATCAAAGGTGGAATATTTAAAGCATAGCTTTGCAAGTGATAACCATTCTGATAACTATCTGTGATCGCGAGCAGTGTGTCATCCAAGCCATTCAAGAATCTAACCCAACTGCTTTGCAAATAGTCGCATCGCAGATATACACTATCATTCAATAGTATTAGCCCCATGCAATTAGCCAACCTCTGTTCTTGTTTTAAATAGAATAAGCCATGTTGAAAAGCACCAAAATCACGACCCTTATTATCTCTAAGAATCCATTCCATGCCCTGCAACTTACACCATTCCAAAGCCTCAGAATTCAAAAAATTACTAATCACTATAAACACCCATCCCTGCTCCTTAATACTAAGCAGCATTCTTCTTGAGCAAGTTGGCAACTCTCCAGATTTTGAAAAATGAGAGAATAATACAATTCGCTCTTTCATGGCAGCAAAGGTTCAGAGCTAAAATATGAACCAGGCAGAAGAGCCATTTTAGTATTTACTGTGGAGGCAGCCAATGAAAATGCTTGGGCTGATAATCTCAATGGAATAAAACGGAAATCCATGCTAATAACAATTTCTCCGGTTTTATTACGTTTACATCCATGCAAACGATCAATATGATCAAATGAGATCAACTCACCAGGCAATAGATCCATAGAGATATAGGAGAATGAGCCGGGATAATCTTCAACCTGCAATGCCGATGATCCAGCCATAGCAGTTAGAGCACAGATAAAATTTATTTCAGCTACGCTATGGCCAAAGTCTGAATCTCTGTGAAAACAACCAACCCATCGATTTAATGGAAACCCAACACGATAGCAAGGCACAACCTGCACATAGGCTGGCTCATTTAGAATATGTGAAACAATCCATTTGCAAATTTCACTATAATGATTTTCACGCTCAAAGTGAGTTTTATATAGCAACTTGTGAAGATTTGAATTTTGATCTTTCTTAAAACGCATTAGCGGGTAATTTAACGCCTCGATATCAACATTGATTTTATCTAGAGAAATATTTTTTTTTACATTTTCAGCCATTGAGCATGATGCAGGCAACGGCTCAATCCGAGTAAGATGCAAATCGGAACGGGTAGTATTTGTAAATACCAAATTTCTAATTTAATCTCTTCTATTATATAATAAATAAGCTTTGTGTTGCACGAATACAATTAATAATGCATAATATGCATAGCGCTACTGGCTTACCTATGCCCATTGAAGTGAACTTTTACGGGCACCTCAGTTCGGTTTTTGGCCTTGCAGGGGGAGCCAAAGCAACCTTACGATCACTAAAGGCTGCGGGTTTATCCGTTAACAGTATAAACATGCAGTTAAACACCCATGAAGCGTTCGATTGCGAGCAACAACTAGATAGCAATCCTATTAATAATGCATCTATTGATATCATTCACACTAATCCTAATATTCTTAAAAGCGTTCCAAATTTACTTACAGTTAGCGAA
>NZ_JAGQEK010000236.1 GCF_024346075.1 Synechococcus sp. Cruz CV12-2-Slac-r | reverse complement strand
CCATTTCAAGGTCGTTATGGCATTTCGGTAAGGGATCTAGGAGAAGTGCCTGATGCTCCTGTATTTCGCACCCGCGTGGATTGGTATGTGGGATTTGCTGTATTGCAAAGCCGCGCTGCTGGCCGCCTGTACAACATCAGCCCTGCTGGGGCTTAAGGAGAATCACCATGACTTATGGAAACGGCAACCCATTAATTGACGCTGAAACCACCTTGGTGGGCTGGACTAACCGCAGTGCTATCCGCAATAGCGAACGCACTTACCTTTCAGGAGAAGAGGTAATGCTGCAAACAAAACTTGATGCTGCATCTCGTTTTGCTCTTGTTGCAAATAACCCTGGCAGTGAAATGCCAATTGAAGTAAAGGTATCTTTTGCGCCCTTGCTGCGTGATGGAACTATTGGCACCTGGGTAGATGGGGCAACTGTTGCATTGCCATCAGAAGGAGGGCGGGTAGAAGCGTATTTGTGCGGTCACAACATCACGCTGGATGCTGCTGATCTTGCAGATCTTGATTTACCCGCGGTGTGTTTTGCAAAAGCAGAAGTGCTACCAATAACACCAGAAGGAATGCACGTTGGTTTAACCGCCACGATTGCTGCTTGATGACAGCTGAAAGTCCTGCACTCGGCCCCTTGGGCCTCGGCCCTGTGGGTCTTGGCCCCTTGGGTCAGGTGCGTATTTATCAAGGTGCGCAGCACAGATTCATCTGGCCTGTACATCTCGCTGGCTGGCTCGAACTCGGCTGGACAACAGAACCAGGTGCTACACCAATGGCTGCACCAGGGGGTACGCCAAGGGCGACATCAGGGGTTACATCAGGGGCCATTGGCCCAGGGGTTACATCAGCTCCCCGCAAGAAACGTGCGAGCTCTAGCCCCAGTGGGGCAAGCACCAGCTCGGCAACAGCAGATGAAACGCTACCTGTATTGGTAACGGACTTGCTGGTTGAACCAAGCGTGCCTACAGATGCATGATCTCCGCTTACCAGAACTAACAACTGCTGGCGTTAGGCCAACACAGATTCGTTTAGTCGTTCCTGCTGGTTGCCCTGGCGAAAATGTCTGGGTGCCACCAAATGAAGTAAAACGCTGGGAAAATATTGGCTACACTCGCGGTAATGTTCCGGCTGATAAATTAGAACTCTCCTGGCTTGATACTCCAGCTAAGTTAAATGGTGTTTACTCTTATGTTATTGAGCTAATCCTTAATAGTGCTGTAACACCAGCAAAAACAGTTGATATTAACTGGGGTGATGGCATAACTGAAACGCTTGATTGGGGTAACGGCCGTCATACGCACACCTACGCAGAAAGAAAAGAATATAATGTGAAAGTGATATTCATAAAGGATGCAGAAGCAATTAGTGCGGAGCTCAAACTATCGCTTGCTGGCTGCTCAATCTGGCAACCACCATCTAATCCAGATTCTGGTGGTGGTGGCTCAGGTGGTGGTGGTATTGGCCCTGCTGTTCTTAAGCCATTAATTCCTGGCGTTGGTTTAGTTGGCAATAACTACGACGGCCAAACGCAAGAAACTTGGACTGTTGCCCGTTGGCTTGGCGGTACAAGTCATGGTGGCGTTCCAGCCGCTGATCCAACTGTTCCTGCTTTCCTTAAAAGTGATGGCAGCTGGGCAATGCCAGCGGGTATGGGAACCCGTTGGTTTAACGGTAATGGTGCCCCTGGGATAATTCCAGAAGCAAAAGCTGGTGATTATTACCTCGATGGCGTATCAGGAATTTTCTATCTACTAGGGGCTTAAAGCAATGGCTTGGCTAAAAGGAGCCAACCTAAAAGGACCTGCAGGCCCCACTGGAGCCGCAGGTCCTGCTGGACCAGTGGAGATTGCATCAGCCAGCAGGCTTGGTGGGATCAAGGTAGGTACTGGCCTTGCGATTGATGCAACTACTGGTGTGCTTAGCTCCAGTATTGCCGGTAATTACCTAGTAAAAACCGGTGATGCAATGACCGGGCCCCTGCGCCATGCAAATTCAGGTGGCGTATCAACATTTAATGGTACAGATGTATAT
>NZ_JAGQEK010000235.1 GCF_024346075.1 Synechococcus sp. Cruz CV12-2-Slac-r | reverse complement strand
CCATCATCTTTAATGCCAATGGTGCTAATTGTTGCATTAAACTCCAAGCTCCCCCCAGCATTTGGCTGCCCCATCCATTGCCGGTTTGTGTTGCAGGCCCTTTATTAAGCGCTACAGAAGCATCTTTTAATTGTTTTGCTAATTGCACTTCGCCGGCTTCTTGATATAACTGCCCCGCATAAGCAAGATCGTTTGCGGCCTCCCCATTGCGGCCCTGTTCTTGGCGGCTGATACCCCGTGCCATCCAGCTAATAGCAGCGCTAGGTTTCTTTGCAATCGCTTCTCCAAATCGTTGTTCTGCTTCTGGATGTTTACTAGCTAAAGCTGCTTTAACGCCTGCATTATGTAATTCGGAGTAGCTACGCGCTTGGCTTGGGATACCTTTTGCGCCTTCTATATAACTATTTGCTAATTGATCAATATCAAGCTTTGCATTGCTGAGATCAGCTGATCGCAGATCAGTGCCTTCTAGCTTTGCGCCCCTTAAATCAGCCCGATTTAGATTTGCCCCCTGCAGGCTTGCCTCCCTTAAATCTGCACCTCTTAAATCCGCACCACTTAAATCAGCACGGCCTAAATTTGCTTCTATTAGTTTTGCTTTTTTTAAATTAGCGCCTTGTAATTGCCCATAAACCAAATCTGCCCGTTGCAGGTTGCAAGCAGGGCAGCTTTTTTTATCTAGTAATTGCAATATTAAATCAGGGTTTGCAAGCCCTTTACCAGCCGCCATTAGCAGCAATGCAAAGGCAGGGGTAAGCAGCCAATGGTTGGCTTTTGCCACATAAAAGATGCCATTGCTCTTGTTGTATCGGCTAACGCTCCAATTCACAAGCAAACTGATGTGGTGCCAGATCAATTACCGCTAATTAGCCATCGCCATGGTGGAAACCGTCAGGAACGGGCAGAAGCGCTTGGTTGTAAACCCCAGCAGCTGCTGGATTTAAGTGCTTCTTTGGTGCCGTTTGGTCCGCCGCCATGGTTGCCACGGGCAATAAAAAAAGCCTTGCGGGATGAATTAGTTCCTTATCCAGATCGCCGTTATGCATTGCTGTGCAAAGCGATTGCAGATCAGCATCAGTTAGCTCCAGAACAGGTGTTACCCGGTAATGGTGCTGCCGAACTTTTTACCTGGGCAGCAAGGGATGCCGCAGCATTTCAGAACCTATTGCCGCAACCTGGTTTTTTTGATTACCAAAGAGCGTTGGCCTGTTGGGGCGCCCAGGTGGAGTTTCTAGCATTGCAATTGCAATGGAGTGCTGAATTTCCGCAGTGCTTCGAAGCGGCACTGCAAAACCGATTGCCGCATGGTGCTGGCAAAGCAATCTGGATTACAAATCCCCATAACCCAAGCGGGCAACTATGGAGTGCCGCAAGCATTGAGCCCTTGCTGCAGAATTTTGAACTTGTGATTGTGGATGAAGCTTTTTTAGCGTTAGTGCCCAGTGGCGAGCAGCAGTCTTTAGTGCCACTAATTAATAAATATCCAAATCTTGTGGTGGTGCGTAGCCTCACAAAATTATTTGCTGTGGCAGGTTTACGGCTTGGTTATGCCCTTGGGGCTCCAGAACGCCTAGCCCGTTGGGCCTCATGGCGTGATCCATGGCCTGTAAACGGGCTTGCAGCCGCAATGGGTGCCCCACTTTTGGCAGATCATGGCTGGACAAAAAAAGTGCAGCAGTGGGTAGCAAAAGAAGGCGCTTGGTTATTTCAGCAGTTGCAGCAACTTGATGGCATCACGCCAATGCCATCGGCTGCTAATTATTTCTTACTTCATGGCAAAAAGAGTTTGGAACCTTTGCGATTAGCACTTGAGCAAAAGCATCATATTCTTTTGCGTGATTGCCGCAGTTTTAGGGGTTTAAATGAGAATTACTTAAGGGTTGCTTTAAGTGATCGAGCTGGTAATCGCAGGTTAATTAAGGCGTTAGGTGCAGCTATTAAAGGTTTATAGAACCCATAAAGGGGTATAATGGTTGAAATATAACCTCGTGCTAAATACCCAAATTAAGGCCTGCCTAGGTTATTTATTGCATTCGTA
>NZ_JAGQEK010000234.1 GCF_024346075.1 Synechococcus sp. Cruz CV12-2-Slac-r | reverse complement strand
GAACAGGTCGCTGTTTTCAGCTGAAATGATCGATTGGATTTCTGCAAGCTGCTCTCCACCAAAACCTTTTTCAGCCAAGCCCTGCAAGAGCTTGCTACGAGTAGCTGGTGAACTCCATATCTCACGGAGTTCGGCCTCATCCTTAGCGAATTCAGGCAACTGGCCGTAGAGGAGCTCGATGAACTGGGTCGAGCTCATCGGCTTGCCATCAGGGTGCCAAAAGCTGGTCACCATCATGTATTGCAGGGCACGTTCCTTCCCATCACCGAGCTTGATGCTCACCTTGCTACGGCGAAGTTTTTCCTCGACGCCATCATCATCTTCAGGCTTGTCAGGTTCTTCGTTTTCGCTTTTGGTTTTTGGTGGTTTGTCATTGGTTTCAACGGCTTCAGGGGGGCCATCCCATTCGGGATCACTAAATAGCTGGTATGCCTTCACGAAGTCGAGGATCGTGAAATAGTCCTTGCCGTCATAGAGGCGAGTGCCCCGACCCACGATCTGCTTGAACTCGATCATTGAGTTGACCGGTCGCAGTAGGGCGATATTGCGAATGTTTCTGGCATCCACCCCTGTTGAGAGCTTCTGGGAGGTCGTCAGGATCGTTGGGATCGACTTTTCGTTGTCCTGGAAGTCGCTAAGGTGCGTCTCGCCAAGCTCGCCATCGTCAGCCGTGACTCGCTGGCAGTAGTTGGGATTGGAGCTGCTCTTGAGTTGGTTGATCAGGTCGCGGATCGCCAGCGCGTGCTCCTGGGTGGCGCAGAAAACAATGGTTTTCTGGCGTTGCTCGATCTGGTTGAGCAAAATTTCTACCCGTTGCTTCTCGCGCTGCTTTATCTCGATGATGCGGTTGAACTCAGCTTCGGTGTAGCGGCGGCCTGCTTCCACATCACCTTCCAGCACCATGTCATCAGGTGTATAGACGTATTCATCCAGCGTGGTGCTGATTTGCTTGACGCGGAAAGGCGTGAGGTATCCGTCGTTGATCCCCTCCTTGAGTGAATAGGTGTAGACCGGTTCGCCGAAGTAGGCGTAGGTGTCGGTGTTTTCCGTGCGACGAGGGGTAGCCGTCAAACCCAGCTGTACCGCTGGTTTGAAGTAGTCGAGGATGTCTCGCCATGTCGATTCGCTGTTTGCGCCGCCTCTGTGGCACTCATCGATCACGATGAAATCAAAGAAATCAGGCGGGTACTGGCCAAACCATGGCGATGGCTTTCCATCTTCGGCAGGACCAGACATGAAGGTCTGGAAGATCGTCAGGAAAACACTGGCGTTGGTCGGTACCCGACCTTTCTTACGCAACTCATCTGGCCGAAGGCGGGCCAGGGCGTTCTCTTCAAAGGCCGCGAAGCTGGTGAAGTCGTTGAAAGCCTGCTTTGCGAGTGTGTTTCGGTCGGCCAGGAATAGAATCCGAGGCCGTCTGGTTGGTTGGTAAGAGAGGTTCCATCTGGCTTGGAACAGCTTCCAGATGATCTGGAAGGCAATTGAGGTCTTGCCTGTTCCCGTGGCAAGGGTCAACAGGATGCGGTCTTTGCGGGCGGCGACCGTTTCCAATACCCGCCTGACGGCAATGTCTTGGTAGAAGCGAATCTGCCAACTGCCTCCCTTGTCTTGGTAGGGAATGGCAGAAAAGCGATCACGCCACTCGTTTTCAACCGCGAAAGTGCGGTTCCATAATTCGTCTGGTGTGGGGAAGGACTCAACCTCGCCTTCCTCGCCACTGTCCATATCGATGGCGTAAACACCAAGACCATTACTGGCGTAGGTGAAGCGGATTTGCAGTTTCTCTGCGTAGTCCTTGGCTTGGGCGACACCCTCAGTTAGTGGTGCGGTGTCGGGCTTTGCCTCCACCACCGCCAATTGGCAATTTCGATAAGTGAGTACGTAATCGGCAGTTAAAGACTTCCCATGCTTACCCGCACCTTCAATACGGCCAGGAGTGATGGAGAACTCGCGGCGAATCCTGCTGCCATCAACCACTCCCCAACCGGCTGCAGCTAGAAGCGGATCTATAAGTTCAGCGCGAGTTTCCGCTTCGTTCATTAGCAGTAATTAAAGCTCCCCACTAAAAGC
>NZ_JAGQEK010000233.1 GCF_024346075.1 Synechococcus sp. Cruz CV12-2-Slac-r | reverse complement strand
TGATGGATTATGAAAATAAATTTCAGGCCCGATCTCCCAAGTATTCAGCAACGTGAAAGCTGCTGTAGCAAGCAGATAAAAACCCCTGCAAGCTCTTGATAAGCAAGTCATAGCAAGTAAAAAAGGAGATATTAACGACGCTCTAGCAGGCAAGAACAAACGAGATTCAGCAAGTTACAAAAGCCAGTAAGACCTTTTTTAGCGCTGGTTGGGATCAATTTACGGGCTGCTAAACGCCTTTTATTCCACATTTGTTACCTCCTTAGTGATAGGTTAATAGAGCACTACAGATGCAAGCTTCATGCTCACCGGTACAGAACTGCTAACAGCTGTAAAAGAGTTCGGCGATGGCTCTAAATCAGCCCTAGTAAAATCTTGCGGCTATGTAAGCACAAAAAAAGACGGCTCTGATCGTTTGAATTTCACTGCTTTCTATGAGGCATTACTAGAAGCAAAAGGTGTAAGCCTTGGTGATGGCTCTTTGGTAGGAAAAGGCGGCCGTAAACTCAGCTACGTCGCTACTGTTCAAGGAAATGGCAATTTACTGATCGGCAAGGCTTATACCGCCATGTTGAACCTAAAGCCAGGTGATGATTTTGATATCAAGCTTGGCCGTAAGCAAATTCGCCTGATACCCGTTGGTAGCACAGAAGAAGAAGAGGATTGATCTTTACGCTATAGCTGTAAAGGGCCGCAAAGGAAAAAGAAAAAAGCGGCCCTTTTTTATGCAGTATCAAGTTTTAGATAAAGCATAAGACCGCAGACTATTGATTTTTGCCGCATGTTCTGTTAGCCCAGCGAGCTGCAAACTAGAGAAACGAGCAATAAAGCGTTTTTTATTTATCACGTGCTAAGGGCAGCAGCAAGCCTTTTGGGTTTTATAGGCCCTAGCAGTTCATCCAAATAAGCTCGCCTGCAATTACGGAAAGCAAAAAAAGCAAAAGGTGCTTTTAGATTTTTTAATCATTTCTTTTTTTAATGGCCCGCCTAGAAGTCGATCTTGCGCTAACGGATGCTGCATTTGCAGATTTCCCCAAGGCATTAGAGCAAATTGCAGCTGAAATAAAGGCTGAATTGTGCTGGCTGGATTTAAGAAATGCCAGTCTTGCCACCCTTGCAGGTACTCGCAAGCTGCGGGTAGAGATTTTGGTTGAGATCAACCCAGCCAGCACCTGCTCCATCTTGCTAAAAAGCTCAGAGGGGATGGGTAATGGCGCCCCTTTCACAACAGCCGTACTACAGCGCTTGCTAGAGCTGTTACGGCAATTCTTACCCGCAGCAGCTGTGAGCTACCGCTCTGATCAAGACGGACCAATACGGAAGTAAAAGCAAAATCACAGCAGTAATCAGCAGTGCTGAACATAGAAATCCTGCACAGGAAACAAGCAGTTCTTAACGGGTTTTCCACAGCTTTTATTGCTGTCTTTTCTGCCCTTGCAAGGTATCGCAGAAGACATGAGGGAAAAGTGATTTCCTACTTGACAGCAGAATCAAATCAGCAATGCCTGCTACAAAAAAACAAAATAAAACGTCAAAAGGATTGATAGCACTCAAATTAGCTGGTTTTATTTTTTAAACGGCAAATACCTGCCTGCTTTGACGGCAGCAGGGCGGGTGTGCGCTGATGGATGCAGTGATCGCTTTTGGGTTGAATGGTTGAGGTTCCAGATTTGATGCCGGCTCATGTGAGTGTGGAAAACGAATTTCCAGAAGATTTATTTAATGCAATGGCAGGTTTTATCCAAAAACATCATGAATGGGATCAATACCGCCTGGTCCAAGCATCGGTAGCAGCCTTCCTGTTTCAGCAAGGCTGCAAGGAACCAGCAGTAGTACAGCACTACCTCAATGGTTTATTCCAACGGCCACGGCACGTAAATTGCAAGATCTAGCTTTTGTGATTTGATTTGCTGATCACTGCCTTGTAATAGCCTGCTGGATATGATTTGTTTGGATTGTTCTTTTCTAAGGCAAATGCCCCTTTGATCAATGGCACCTTTGTTCTTGCTGCGTGATGGCAGCAAACGTGAATTAAATGTAGTTCCAACTGATCTAAAGCTAGAAAGCTATATCGATCAAAATAAGCAAACTATTTA
>NZ_JAGQEK010000232.1 GCF_024346075.1 Synechococcus sp. Cruz CV12-2-Slac-r | reverse complement strand
AGTATTACCTTCAACTGGTTCAGCATCACTGGTATCGTACTTTTCAGCCCTATTAAATAAAACAACCCAACCCATTACTGATACCACACCAAAAAATACAAAGGTGGCTAGAGCAGTTTCAAAACTAAATAAGCCATCCACCAATGGTGCGGCGGTGGATGCCTGGACAGGTAGCCAGTGATAAGCCTGGCGGCTCATCCAAAAGCTAAATACAACTAATACTCCTGTCCATACGCTAACTATCGCCAGCGCTGAAACATTAATCCGGGAGGGAGGGCTGCTTGTCATGGCAAAGCTTCTCTGAGATTAGCGCCAGCTGCTAAAAGCTGATCTGCAGTGATGTGCACGCCAAATTCAGCCGCCAGTTGAGCGCCCACAGTGCCATGAATCCCTATTAAACCCATCATTAACACTCCACTAAAAAGATAAATCCATTGCACCTGCCTGCCAAGATCTTTGCGCCATAGGAAACGCTGGTAACCACGCCAAATTGTCATTAAAACAATCAGAGCGAGCAACAAAACTCCTCCCACCCCGTGCCAAAGCATTGAAACAAAACCCTCAAGGCCAAAGGTGCTAATTACCCCAGGTAGCGGCACCGCAGTGAGCATTTCATAAAAACCTGCCGCCACCGTAAAAAAACTAATAACGGAGCAGGCCAGCAAGTTATACCAACCCACATCATGGAAACCGGCCCTTGTAACAGGCAGGGCTAAAAATCTGAAAATGCGCTTCTCTAATGGGTATAGAGCACCAGCAAAATCAAAAGCAATCGCTATAACGAATAAGCCGATCGTGAGATGCACCAAGTTAGGGTGAATCGGCAGGCTATATGGGAGATCATTTGCTCCTAATCCAGCTGCTATTTGATTTAAAGGCGCCTCTGATTGCAGCACCACATTAAAAAACTGCATCACACCAACCCCGCCCGCATCGCTTCCACCACCTTCACCGTATGCAATCCATAAACCCAAATCAACTGATCACCCAAATAAACTTGTGCCACCACCAAAGCTGCTAATAAAGAATCAGCGCCGAGAAATGCAAGCGGCAAACTAAGGGGATCTTTGGCTCGCAATACATAGCGCCAGGCCGTTAACACAGATAAAATTCCTGCGAGAGACCATCCAATGGTGCTATGTATATTTAAAATGTCGCGAGATGCACCGTAGGGATTAGCCAAACCAGCCTCCACCTGGCCAAACATGATTGCAACAAAAATTGCAGTTGTAGCAAACAACAAGTTCCACCAACTCACCTCAAATAAGGCTCGTTTTCCCGCAATAACACCAATAAAATCAAAAAATACTGAAATTAATGCCATTGAGATCACAAAATGAACCACGATCGGATGAATCGTGTCCATCCAGGGCAAGTTGTGATCATTTAATGGCGGTAGCAGGTGCTCGAGCATGAGCGAACCAAAAACGCTTCTTACATATTCCTTGGTAGTGCCGCAGGATTAAGAGTGTGTGAAATCTACCCATTTGCTTTATGGATCAATTTCTATCTGGCCCCTGGCGCCTGGAATCCGACAGCCTTGGGGAGGTGCAAGTGCCTGCAGATCGCTATTGGGGTGCCCAAACAGAACGGGCTCGCTTGATGTTCCAGCTAGGGCAAGACCCCATCCCCGCCCCTTTGATCCATGCCATCGCGATAATTAAACGGGCGGCAGTTCAAACAAATAACAAACTTGGCCTAATCGACCAAGCACGCTGCAACTGGATTAGCCAGGCAGCACAAGAGGTGGAAATCGGGAACTGGGATTTGCAATTTCCGCTTTCCACATGGCAAAGCGGCAGCGGCACCCAAACCAACATGAACGTGAATGAAGTAATCGCCAATCGCGCTTGCGAACTGGCTGGTGAGCCCTTAGGCACTAAAGCCTGCGTGCATCCAAACGATCATGTGAATAAAGGCCAAAGCACCAATGATGTATTTCCCAGTGCCATTCAGCTAGCGAGCGAGCGGCAGCAACGGCTACAGCTTCTGCCCGCAATAAGCGATTTAGCCGCAAGCTTTGAAATGAAAGCTGCTGCCTGGGCTGATGTGGTGAAAATCGGTCGTACCCATTTACAAGATGCAGTACCCCTCAC
>NZ_JAGQEK010000231.1 GCF_024346075.1 Synechococcus sp. Cruz CV12-2-Slac-r | reverse complement strand
TAGGTTTGGCAGTAATAGCAGTAACTGATCGCTATATCGCCTTCTTTGATTAAGAAATGCAGTTGCTGCTGAGCTGGGTGTGGCATAGGTGGTTTCAGTTTCTTCCCTAAGTAGTGATGTGTCGTAGGTGATCACATCTGCTTTTTGCAGTGGTGCATCACCTGTTGCTGCAACTGAGCCTGCAATTGGCCTTGAGTTGCTCTGCTTTTGGATTGCTTTTTCTTGATCAGCAGCAGGTGAAAGCAACTGCTGATCAATCAGTGCTACTGCATCCAATAAAGCCCTGGCGCTTAATACACCTGATGGGTGTTGGCGTTCTAGATCAGCCATTGCCTTTGCAATAGCAGCAAGACATGGCACCGTTGCAGGTAGGCCTAGGCACTGGCGAATTGCTTCTTGATCAGACGGCTGCCAGGACGGGACTGGACTGGAAACCATGAAGTGCAGCTATCGCAACAACTGGAGCTATTGCCGCCCACCACGGGCCAGAGGTACTACGGTTATGTCATTCGTCATACAGGGCTTGGGTCCTGTGGGTTATGCCGCTCACAATCAGGCTTGATGCTGATACCGAGGATTGCCTCGCTGAGCTATTGGCCGAAACCGGTCAGGACAAAAGTTCGCTGATTCGCCAGCTGATCCGCGAACGCTGGCAGCAGCTCCAACCTTTGCCCTCAATCACCCAGCAACTAGGTGGCCATCCAGAGAGCTTTCTTGACACACTGCCGTTAGGCAGTTCTGAGCGTAGTCAACGGCGCTTGCTGCTTACAAATACACTCACGGCGCGACAGACGGAACGGCACTGATGCGGCAGATCCTGATTGATTCGGGCATCCTGCTGAGTTACTACCAGCAAAAGGAGCCCCTCCATCAAGCTGTCCTTGCTTTCTTTGATAAGACAACTGCGCAGCTGATTACCTCACCGATTTGTATCGCCGAGGTTCTCTGGCTGCTGGGTAATCCAGCTGATCCACGCGTTCTATCCGCTCAAAACCACCTGCTTGCAGCCGTCAGTCTCGGTGGCATCAAGGCGATCAATTTGCTTCCTGAGGATTACGCCCGCATTGCGGAGCTCAACCAGCGCTATGCCGATCTACCCGGTGATTTCGCCGATCTCACCTTGGTGGCACTCTCGGAGCGACTGGATGTTGCCGAGATCCTCAGCCTAGATAGCGACTTTGATGTCTACAGACGGTTTCGTAAGCAGTCCTTCCAAAGGGTTGAGCTCAACTGATCATTTGCATTCCAGCAGTGAAGCCCCTAACCCGTAGCAGTAAGGGCTAGTCGGTTTAGCCTGGTTTTGTGCACAGGTTGTTCTTTCTATGGCTACCCCCAATCGCCAGGATGTACTGAACCTGTTGCAGGAACGTAAGGATCTATGGCGGCAGCGTTATGGCATAACCCGTTTAGGACTTTTTGGTTCCCTTGCAAGGGATGAGGCTGGTCCAGATAGTGACGTTGATCTTTGCGTCAGCCTGGATCCGCCCAATCCCTTCTGCCTAGTGCATTTCAAACAGGAAGTGGAACAGGCACTACAGGTACCTGTTGATGTGATCAGCCTCTGGGATCGCATGAATCCAGCGCTACGCCGCAGGATTGATCAGGAGGGTATGTTTGTCTAACGAGAAACAATTTAGCCAGGATCTGTTAGAGCAAATTCTGAACCTTGTTGAATCGGTAATAAACCGAATGGCGGCACTTTAGATGCTGTGTGCATGCAATATTTAGCTTTAGGTGAGACTATAAAACAACTCGATAAGCACACCCAGGGGGAATTACTTACACGTCACCCAAACCAGGATTGGAAAGGGATAATGGGTTTTCGTGATGTACTTGCCCATCAATATTTTAGTGTTGATCCCGCTCAAGTTCTGTGGATCAGCCGCCAAGCCATGCCGCAATTGCGACTTGAAATCCTGCTGATGATCCAGCAATTAAATAACTAATAGCAGCTCATAGAGACGTTGGTGCAACGCCAGCTATATCTCCTAACCATTGCCGCAATGCCTGCACGCTGATAATTCCCTTCTCTTGCAGCTGCAACATTTCAGCTACTGTTGGAGATGGCTTTGGAGCAGGGGCCATTGGTGATATTTCAACCTCC
>NZ_JAGQEK010000230.1 GCF_024346075.1 Synechococcus sp. Cruz CV12-2-Slac-r | reverse complement strand
TGGCGGCGGTTATTGAATAGTATCCAAAAGTAGTCTTAAAAATGTGTCTCGAAAGCTTAACGCGTAGGGCTCTTGGCTTTTCTATGTGCCCATAAGTAGCCTTCTTTTACTTTCAACTCATTCATTGATCCGTCATGATCTTTAAACCAATGAAAAGTATAGTCAAGCAAATTGCCAACTTGCTTGGATTTGAAGTTTGCCGCATGATACCCTCCTCCTCTGCTTGCGCCCAAATAGTTTCTGCGTTGAAGCTCGTGGAAACGGATACGGTTTTTGATATTGGAGCCAATACAGGCCAATTTGTTAAATACATTCGCAATGCTGGTTATCAGGGTAAAATTATTAGTTTCGAGCCTCTTAAATCGGCAACAATGTATCTGACTGAGTCTGTTAAACGCGACCCGCGCTGGATGCTTCATGAGAGATGCGCAATTGGAAACTATGATGGAGAAGTAGAAATTAATATAGCGGGTAATTCCGTTTCCTCGTCTGTCCTTTCTATGCATCCATCACATGCTGAAGCAGCTCTAGGCTCCGCCTATGTTTCAAGCGAAAAAGTGTCCATCAAGATGCTAGATAGCATTGCAAGCCAATATTTTAATCGCAATTCAAAGCTTTTTATCAAAATTGATACACAAGGATATGAATGGCAAGTGCTTGATGGAGCGGCTGAAACTCTAGGGCGGGCTCAAGGTTTGATCTGCGAGCTCTCTCTTATACCTTTGTATGAAGGGCAAAAGTTATGGAGAGACGTTATTGATCGATTGGATCAAGAAGGTTTCATGCTTTGGGCTTTACAGAAGGGATTCACAGATCCGCGAACTGGCCAGTCTTTGCAAATGGATGGCATTTTCCTGCGCCGAGATGTGTTGAAGAGTTGATTGATATTACGTGCATTAACTGTGTGGTCCTACCACGTCGTTCAGCTGACCAGTGGTTCTGAGGTCGCCATAGTCCGAATTGTGTCACCGTCGGCCCACTTGCCTCACCACCCATGCTTACCCATCCGAATGCCCGGCTGCTATCCCTCACCCCCGTCTACGCCCGTGTCCTCGGTGTTGCTTTAGCTCAGAAGAGCTACGACACCCATGAGTCCAGCGAACGGACGGCGCTCAAGGAGCTGCTAAGCACGATGGATCTGGAAGGAAAGCTGATCCAGGCGGATGCCCTGCATACAACTCAGGTGTTTTTCTCTGGTGTCTCAAGCAGGGCGCCTATGTCGCGCTGAACGTCATGACCAACCAGCGCAAGCTCTATCACCAGATCAGCCGCTAGTTTGAGGAGAAACGCAAGATCCCTTTCACCGCAACAGATCGGTAGAACCGGCACGGGCTAGACACACGTTGGGATCTCGGAGCCAATTAATAGCATGGCAACAATAGAAGATTTGCCACAGTCCTCCAATCGGCTTAACCTTGTGCAAAGCAGATACCGGCCCGAAATTGATGGCCTGAGGGCATTCGCGGTCATTGCTGTCATCATCAATCACTTCAACAAGGATCTTCTTCCGAGTGGCTACCTTGGAGTTGATATCTTTTTCGTAATTTCAGGTTATGTGATTACATCTTCGCTATCAGGGAGAGAGAGCAAAAGCTTTGGTGAATTTCTGAGTGGCTTTTATCAGCGGAGGATTAAGCGACTTGTGCCTGCGTTAGTTGTCTTCGTTCTGCTAACGAGTGTTTTGATCTGTTTGTTCAATTCAGATCCAGCAAAAGCGCTTAAAACTGGGATCGCATCACTATTTGGATTATCAAATCTCTACCTCTTCCGGCAATCGACTGACTACTTTGCCCAATCAAGCGAACTAAATCCCTTTACGCACACTTGGTCGCTTGGCGTGGAAGAACAGTTCTACTTGCTGTTTCCATTCCTAATCTGGTTCTCTGGGTTCGGTAAGCAGACTGCAAAAGGTACAAGAAACCTAGTTTTATTAGTTGGTGTACTTACAGTTGCTTCACTCATAAGTTTTAATTATCTCTATTACGTCAATCAGCCAGCAGCCTACTTCTTAATGTTGCCTCGCTTTTGGGAGATGGCAGCAGGATGTCTGCTTTTTGTTGGGTTCCACAAGCGGGCGAAGATTGAGCAAGGCATCGAGCGAGTTCCCC
>NZ_JAGQEK010000023.1 GCF_024346075.1 Synechococcus sp. Cruz CV12-2-Slac-r | reverse complement strand
CCATGTTTATCACACCCATCAAACCAAACACCACAGCCAAACCAAGTGCTGCTAAAACTAAAACTGAACCAATTGCTAAACCATTAAACAATGTGTCAAGAAATAAACTCATGCAACCACAATTTAAAAAAATAAATAATAACTAAAAAACTGAGGGGCGAATGCCCCCCAGTTTGCAGATCAATTTCAGATCAAAAAATCACATTTTATACTTGCCAGCATCAGGGCGCTTTTGAGTCCAGTCGCAGGTGTAACCCTTAGTTTCAGGAACATATTGATTCCAAGCTACAGGTTTCTTGAAGCCTTGATTTTCTAAGATTTTAAACATACCATCTTTCTGAACTTCACCGATCAATACAAGTTTATCTACATGATGATTAGGCTGCACTGTTACCTTGCCTTCTGGGGCATCAAAGCTCACTCCAATTAGTGCTTCTCGCACCTTATTATCATCTACACTATTTGCCTTTTCAGCAGCAGCAGCCCATAGGTAAACCATCATGTAGGCGGCTTCTGCCGGATCGTTTGTTACCCGCTTGTCGCCATATTTAGCCTTAAAGTCTGCAGTGAATTTTTTAGATGCTGGTGTATCTAGGCTCTGGAAGTAATTCCAGGCGGCATAGGTGCCTTCTAAATATTCCGGGCCGATAGCAGCGATCTCCTCTTCTGCAATTGAGAAGCTCATGATTGAGTATTTATTAGCAGGGGTGATTCCAGCAGCTTTCATCTGCTTAAAGAAAGCTACATTGCTATCACCATTTAAGGTGTTAACAATCACACCACCATTAGGTAGAGCCTGCTTGATCTTAGCAATGATCGGTGCCACTTCAGTATTGCCAAGGGGTAGGTAATCTTCACCCACTAACTTTCCACCCTTAGCCTTAAGTTGCTCCTTCATGATCGTGTTAGCCGTGCGGGGATACACGTAATCAGAACCAACTAAGAAAAAGTCTTTGCCTTTATTTTTAAGAAGCCAATCCACTGCTGGTTCAGCCTGCTGATTTGGAGTGGCGCCGCTGTAGAAGATATTTTTAGAGCATTCCTGGCCTTCATATTGAATTGGATAAAAGAGGAAATGATCCTTTGCTTCGTAAACAGGCAGCATCGCCTTACGGCTGGCGGAGGTCCAACCACCAAACACAACAGCTACCTTATCTGAATCGATAAGTTTCTTAGATTTCTCGGCAAAAGTTGGCCAATCTGAGGCGCCGTCTTCCTCTACAGGTACGATTTTTAACTTTTTACCATCGATAACAACACCGCCCTTGGCATTGATCTCATCGATAGCCATTAATTCGGCTTCGGCCACAGTGTTTTCAGAGATAGCCATGGTGCCACTGCGGGAATGCAAGATACCCACCTTCACTTCACCATCAAATCCGCCATCAGCCTTTTTCTCACCACTGCAAGCCACTATTGAAAGGCTTGCAGCTATAGCAGTGGTGCCACTGATGGCTCGAATGAAAAGCTTGTTTGAACGAATGGGGGCCATGCAAAAACTCCAAGTTTTGATCCGCGATGCAGCGGCATATTGGGAATTTATGGGTAGAAGAAATACTTGGTTGTAGTGGTTGAAACTTTTTTAGCTACTTGGTAGCTGTTGCAACAAAAATTGCTCCACTTGCTGCAAACCCTCGCCTGTTTTTAGGTTGGTAAAACACCAAGGACGCTCCCCACGCATGCGTTTAGTGTCGCTGGCCATCAAGGCAAGATCAGCTCCCACCATGGCGGCAAGATCGATCTTATTGATTACTAATAGATCAGATCGTGTAATCCCTGGGCCCCCTTTGCGGGGAATCTTGTCGCCAGCGGCCACATCGATTACATAGATACAGAGATCTACAAGTTCAGGGCTAAAACTGGCCGCCAGGTTATCGCCACCGCTTTCCACAAGTACCAAATCCAAGCGCGGAAAAGCAGTTTCTAACTCCTCCACCGCCGCTCGATTGATGGAACAATCCTCCCGAATTGCGGTGTGGGGGCAACCACCGGTTTCCACCCCGCGAATTCTTTCTGGTGCTAATGCACCAACCCGGGTGAGAAATTGAGCATCCTCTTGGGTGTAGATGTCGTTAGTTACAACAGCAAGTTGGAGGCGATCCCGCAAGCTGCGGCATAAAGCCTCCACCAAAGCAGTTTTACCGCAGCCCACGGGCCCAGCTATACCTACCCGTAGTCGACTCATCCAACTACTTTATTTGCACGTTTTAGCGATGCCTCTGGCAGGGTTACTCCAATTGCTTTTGCTGTATTTTTATTTAGTAGCAGTTCGGTTTTAGTGAGTGGTTCAAAGTTCATCCCAGCCGGCGATTCACCTTTAAGGATTCGCACAGCCATTTCGCCTGCTGCAAATCCATCCGCGTAATAACTCCAACCGATCACCCCTAAACAGCCGGGCAGATCGATATCTGGGGGATCAACTGAATACACAGGGATCTTGTTTTCAAGGCCCACTTTGCAAATCGAGCTGAAAGCTTGAATCGTGGCGTAGTCGCCAATTTTCACAAAGGCACCGATTTTCTTTGCAGCAAGTGCTTGAGCCGCCTGTAACACTTCACCTGAATTTGCTACCGCTTGGCTTTCCAGCTTGATCCCACGACGGGCCGCTTCCTGCGCTAGCAACTTGGCCTCAAATTCGGAATTTGGTTCGCCTGGGTTGTAGATCAAGCCAACGCTGCTCAAATTTGGATCCACTTCACGAGCTAAATCCAACTCCTCCCCCACCGGATTTGTGCCAACGGTGCCCACCACATTTGGCTTGTGTTGGCCCACCTTGCCGGGAGGTGTTCCAGCCCCTGCCCCCCATGGATTTGAGCAATAGCAAAACACCACAGGAATTGAAGCCGGTGCCACCTGCATCGCTGCCTGCAAAGGTGGCGTTCCAATTGCTAAGAACAAATCCACCGGTACGCCAACAAATTGTTTTGCCACCAAGGTGGTGTTTGCTAATTCGCCGGCGGCATCTTTTTGGATCACATTTAAGGATTCACCTTCCGCATAACCAGCTTTAGCAAGGGCTGCCATAAATCCCTTGCGCACAGAATTTGGCGGGGCAGCATCAACAAACTGCAGCATGCCGATGGTGGGGCCTTTTACTTTTTTATCGGCGCCAAGTTTTGAGCAAGCCGCAAGCAATGCCGTGCCGCTAAGGCCAACACCCGCTAAACCAAGAAAAGTACGCCGTTCCATCAGTAATTAATCGGCACTTGATTAGCTCACTTTGGCGCTGCCATAGAGCTCTCGCAAGTTTGTGTGGCTTAAATCTGCTTTTTCGGCGCCACTCCAATCCCCCCGCACCGAACCTTCATGGAGCATTAGCAAGCGATCGCCGTGGTTTAAGGCTTGTTCCAAGCTGTGGGTAACCATCAAGGTGGTGGTGCGGAGTTGGCGCACTAAACGTTCTGTGAGTTGCATCACCCGCGCTTCCGCCTTTGGATCCA
This sequence comes from Synechococcus sp. Cruz CV12-2-Slac-r, assembly GCF_024346075.1. Taxonomy (GTDB): domain Bacteria; phylum Cyanobacteriota; class Cyanobacteriia; order PCC-6307; family Cyanobiaceae; genus Synechococcus_D. Next base: position 13,564 of record NZ_JAGQEK010000023.1, on the reverse strand, counting down.
AGGCTGCAGTGTGCTCATCGAGCAGCAATAGTTCAGGTTCCGCCAAAGTGGCCATTACAAGGCTGATCGTTTGCCGTTGGCCTCCGGATAATTGGCCCACGGGTGTATTTATGCGATCGGCAAGGGGCACCTCAAGGCTTTCCAATAGCTCTTGGAAACGAAGCACATCAAGTTTGTTTGGGCGAATACCTAAAAGACCTTGCCACCTAAACGGTGAACGGCGCCTTGATTCAGCAAGCCGTAAATTTTCAGCAATCGTGAGACCCGGCGCGGTGCCATCGAGGGGGTTTTGCATTACCCGACCAATCCAGCGGGCTCTGCGGTAATCCTTTAAGTGTTGCAAGGGTCTGCTATTTAACCGCAAACTGCCGGCCTGCAATGTGAGGCTGCCAGCTATGAGATTTAGCAATGTGGACTTTCCTGATCCATTGCTGCCGATTAATACCAAAAATTGAGCGGGGGGGCATTCGAGCTTGAAATCCTTAAACAGCTGTCGCCAACTGCCACCTGGCTGGCTATGACCCCAGCAAAGGCCTTCGATCTGCAAACTCATAAACGCTTACCTGCATTTGCAAGACCCGGCAATCGCAACCTACCAAGTGCCAATGCTGCAAGAAGCAGTAGCGCTGTAACGAGCTTTAAATCCACAGGCTCGAGGCCAACTTGCAAAGCAAGCGCAATCATGAAGCGGAACAAAATCGATCCAATCACCACTGCAAAAAGAGCCATCGGAATTGAACGGGGTCTACATACCGATTCACCAACGATCACAGCCCCAAGACCAAGGATTAAGGAACCAAAGCCCATAGTTACATCAGCAAAACCCTGGTAATAAGCAACTAAGGCACCTGCTAATGCAACAAATCCATTTGCGATTGCAATCCCCAAGGTGAGGCCGGCAGCTCCACTAACTGCATTGGCGCGGGCCATGGTGGGGTTATTGCCAAGGGCCCTGAGCGCTAGGCCTAAATCGGTTGCAAGCAATAGAGCAAGTAATCCAACTAAGCCGATAACCACCAAGCTGAGGGCAATCGCCCAGTCGCCATCACCACCACTACCCATATCAGGCAGAGGATCAAGGCCTAGATCGAGATTGATCAAAGGGATATTGGAGCGGCCCATCAAACGCAGGGTTATCGAATAGAGCCCTGTACTGGTGAGGATGCCGGCAAATAAATCGTTAACGCCGAGGCGCGTGTGAATTAGTGCAGTAACGCAACCAGCTAGGGCACCACTAAGCACTGCAGCTAGTAAGGCAAGCGCAGGATTCAGGCCATTTGTGATGAGTACTGCTGCCATGCCGCCACCGAGCGCAAAAGAGCCATCTACTGTGATGTCTGCAAAATTGAGCACCCGCAGAGTTAAATAAACGCCAAGGGCTAAACCGGCATAGGCAAGACCCTGGTTGTAAGCCCCAAGCCAAATAGAAAACATCGCCTTCAGATTCAAGCCACCATTCTGCTGCCACTAACTGGAATTGCCTGATTTCGCTGCTATCGAACCAATCACCCTGGCGGCATTGATTGCCTGCGGCCTCGCGGGGGGCTTTATCAACACAATTGCAGCCAGTGGTGCAACAGTTACCTTGCCAACGATGATTAGATTGGGCCTTAGCCCAGGAATCGCCAATGGCACCAATCGTTTAGCAGCAGTGGCGGGATTGGCAACTGCCACCTGGCGTTTTCAACAGGCGGGGGCAATCCCTTGGAAACTCACCTTAAAAGCAACATTGCCAATGGTGCTTGGCGCCAGCATTGGCGCCTTAGGCGCAACGGCTTTAGCAGATGAATGGATAACACTTGCTGTTGCAATTTCATTGATATTTGTATTAATTATATTAATAACAAAGCCAACTCAATTACTGCAAGAACCAGCAATAGAAAATGAAAACATAGAGCCCAAACTCGGCTTTTTATTTTATAGCCTAATGACCCTTACAGGTATATGGGCAGGATTTATATCTCTAGGTTCTGGTGTGATGACTTTGCTAGTACTTGTGCTGGCGGGCAAGATTCCATTAAAAACGGCAAATATTCTAAAATGTTTTGTGAGGTTAAGCTCCAGCCTTATAGCTTTGTTGATATTTGGATTGCGCGGTGATATCAATTGGTTATGGGCGCTTCCCTTAGCTCTTTCCAGCATGGTGGGGGCAAATGTAGCAGCGAAGATTGCTCTAGGCCCCCAAGCTAATCAATGGATATTTCGATCTCTAATTGTGGTGGTGTGTGTGGAAGCTGGCAGTTTCCTATGGCGGCTTAATCCAGGCCTACTGGCTTAGCGCTAGAACATGGCTTGAAATCAAATTTGCCAATGGCAACAGAAGCCCGCTGGAAAGGTCGCCTTATTGCCAGCAGTGATAGCACCATCAGCGTTGATGGCAATGCTTATTTCCCTGCTGCTGCGTTAGTTGAAAACTGCTTTCAGGCCTCCAGCCACCGCAGCGTATGCGGCTGGAAAGGAGAAGCTCACTATTACAACGTGGTAGTTGATGGTGAGGTGAATGAGAATGCTGCTTGGTATTACCCCGAACCAAAGGAAGCCGCAGCTGAAATCAAAGGCAGGGTGGCCTTTTGGAAAGGCGTAAAGGTGAGCGCTAGCGAGTGAGCATTATTAATGCGAAAGAGTTAAGTAAGATCTATCGAATTAGCGAAAAGCAGCCTGGTTTAGCTGGAACATTGCGACATTTGCTGCAACGTAAACACCGCGAGATAACAGCGGTAAATCAAGTTTCTTTTTCTATAGAACCCGGTGAAATTGTTGGTTTTCTTGGCCCAAATGGGGCAGGAAAAACAACAACATTAAAAATGCTCACCGGTTTAATTCATCCAAGTAGTGGCGAACTTTCAGTAGCTGGCCACAAACCATGGCAACGTAAAGCACGATTTTTACGCCAGATCACCCTGGTGATGGGTAATAGACAACAATTGCTGTGGGATCTTCCAGCTCTTGATTCATTAAAAGTTAACGCAGCTGTTTACGGTATCCCAGAAAAAGAAGCGCAGCGCCGTATAAATGAACTTGCCGAAATGTTAGAGCTTGGCGAAGAGCTGCTAAGGCCACTGCGCAAATTATCGCTGGGCCAACGCATGAAAACGGAATTATTAGCAGCGTTACTACATCAACCTGCAGTGTTATTTCTTGATGAACCAACCCTGGGCTTAGATGTAAATGCCCAGGTGCGGGTGAGGGAATTCCTTGCTGATTACAACAAACGAACAGGGGCAACAATGCTGCTCACAAGCCATTACATGGGCGATATAACCACCCTATGCCCAAGGGTGTTATTAATTCATCAAGGTGAACTATTTCACGACGGTTCTTTAAGCGAGCTCACCCAAAAACTTGCCCCCTGCAGCCAGGTGCGGATGGAACTAAGTGAAATTCACAGCGTTGAGGATTTCTGCGGCTACGGCGATATTCACTCCCTAAAGGGCCATCAGGTGCAGCTTTTAATACCTCGCGCTGAACTATCAGAACGGGTAGCAGCACTACTAAATCGCTTTGAAGTGGTGGATCTAGAAGTGAGTGCCCCGCCTATAGAAGAATTGATTGGCGGTTTATTCCGCACTAGAGATAAATTATGAAATGGGCTTGGCGGGTGGCACGGGCGCTGATAACAAGCCAATACGCCCTAATGCTGGAATATCGAGCAGAAATTATCCTCTGGGCACTTTCAGGGGTATTGCCTTTAATAATGCTTGGGGTATGGAGCGGCTCGGGCGCAGCTACTGCTGCGGGCATATCAGCGCAGCAGCTGAGTCGCTATTTTCTTGCTGCTTTTGTAGTGCGGCAATTTACGGTGGTGTGGTTGATAAATGTGTTTGAAGAAGATGCTCTACAAGGCAGATTATCGCCATTTTTACTGCAGCCAATATCTCCTTTATGGCGCTATCTCACCGCACATTTAAGTGAGCAAGCCTCTCGTATCCCTATTGTTGCAGTGCTACTCGTGCTGCTAGGAATAGCGGCACCTGGCTTAATTTGGTTGCCATCAGCAGGGGCAATATTTTTTGGATTTATTGCGATTATGGCTGCATTTTTACTTAGATTCCTACTCCAACTTGTATTAACCACTTTCTGCTTTTGGAGTGAAAAAGCTGCTGCAATTGATCGTTTACTCATGATTCCATATATGTTTCTTTCAGGCATTGTGGCGCCCATCGATACCTTCCCACCTGCAGTAAAGCGGCTTGCGATGGCAACTCCCTTCCCCTGGATGATTGATTTTCCTGCAAGGCTAATAGCAGGTGAACCGGTGAATATTGCGCTTGGTTTTGCTGCAATCACTGCTTGGTGTTTATTATTATTGCCGATTTGTCATCTGCTGTGGCGGGCAGGCCTGCGGCGTTACTCTGCGATGGGAGCATGAAGGAAATAAAACGCTATTGGCACAGTTTATGTTGCTTCTGGAGTAGTTCTATTGCAGCTGAATTTGAATACCCGCTTAATGCTTGGGTTGAATTGTTATCTGTGCTGGGCAATTTAGCTGGCAGTATATTTGTGCTGAAGCTTTTATTTGGCAACGGAGTTGCACTTGGGGGCTGGAGCTGGAATGGCTCATTAATAGTATTGGGCTTATATACAATTTTAGATGGCTTTACAACTTGCGTATTGCAACCAAATTTGAGCCGTATTGTGAATCATATTCAAACTGGCACCCTTGATTATGTATTACTAAAACCAATAGATAGCCAATTTTGGCTTTCAACCCGCACGGTATCCCCCTGGGGGTTGCCTGGAATTATTGTTGGCTTTTGCCTAATTTGCTGGGCACTATTTAAGCCAAGTTCAAGTATTAACTACGGCCTGCCCTCCAGTGGCGCTTTGCTACTTGCCGCAGCACTACTTATAGCTTCTTTGGCAATACTTTATAGCCTTTGGTTTGTATTAGCAGCACTAAGTATTTGGTTTATCAAAGTGTGGAATGCCACTGAAGTTTTAAGGTATACTTTAGTGGCAGGAAGATATCCCGTAAGTGCATACCCCCCTGCGCTTAGGTTAATTTTTACTTTTGTATTACCGGTGGCATTTCTTACAACTATTCCGGCAGAAGCGCTACTTGGCAAAAGCTCAAGTATTTGGGCAATCGCTGCTTTAGGTGTTGCAGGAATTTGTTTAACCGGCAGCCGCTTATTATGGAATTATGCACAACGCTTTTATACCTCTGCCTCTAGTTAATAAATTTGAAAATAACAGGCCGATGGTGCCAGCAGCCCTTCCGCCATGCCAGCCAAACCTTGAATAATTAACTCCTAAATAACTTTGAATACAAGCCGCCATGCTGCAATTGAGCGAGACCTGCCCCCACCCCTGCGCTGAACATTGAGCGTGGATCTTTACGCCATAAAAATATAGATTGAGCGCTTATTAGTGGTGCTAATTGCAGCTGTAAGCACTGGCTTGAGCTGGCACCAAAGGGCACTAAACGCACTGCTGCACTGATTTGATTTGCCACCCAATTATATAAATAAGCCTCTAATAAATCATCGCCTGGCACATCAAAACAACACCCCGCCCATGCCCATGCAGCAGTCCAGCCAAATTCAGGTTTTTGCATTGATAATGGCCAACCCATCACCGCTAATAATTGCAAAAGAGATTGCCCCATCTGCAACTGCTGAGCCCGCATTTCAACTGCATCACGTTGGGCTAACAGCCAGCCATTTAACTCAAATAAAGCTGGCGCATCATTGCAAATAATGGCCTGCTGCAAAGGCGCAAGCGCTGCTGCTTCCACCCTTAATAACCCTGTTTGCAGTTCGGCTTCCAGCCAACTTTTAAGGCTAGCAATCTCATTTAATTCTCCTTTGTGCAACAACACCTCTAAACCTTCCGAATAACCAAAACCCCCCACAGGTAATGCGGGGCTCACCAATTGCAGCAATGCCAAAGGCAATGTCATCGATGTTGATGTTGATGATTATGTTGCTCAGTGTTGTGATAAGCCCCTACTTCCGGCAAAAAAGCAGCCTGCAGAGCTGAAACTTTCAGGCCCCGTTGTTGCAACATTTGCGCCAAAACAGGATCAGCTAATAGGCGTAATTCATCAACTTTCACCTCTAATGCCACATGGCGGTTGCCAAGGTGATAAGCCGCCTGCAGCAAGCTGAGCGGATCATCACTGCACACCACCAGTAGCGGCTCTTTTGCTGCAACCACTACCGCTAGTGGTATGCCCGCTTCTGCAGCCAAGCCTTCGCCAGGCTGCAGATATCCCCCCCTTGGCAATTGCAACAACACCTCCCTGCCGCAGCTACAGCGGCGCAAACCACGGCTCACCTGCCGTTCAGCAGCGGTTAGTGGTAATTGCAGTAACACCCCAATAGATTCAACATTTAAGCCGGCATCGCAACGTTGCTGCAACAACAGTGGCTTCTGTTCCTCTTGCATCAAGCCAAGCTGGCATAAATCCATGCGGTTGGCGTGGAACTGCTGATTTGCAATTTCAGCTCAATGGCCTCGGTTGCACCAGCTTTCAAGGCGGCACCACTGCTCCTTTAAAGCTTTTGCGGCCTTTCAACGGCGCCGCTGGCCGTTGCGAACTACCGCTACTGCACACTGCCGGCGGCCTGGTGGGGGGAGATCAGCTAGCGATCAAGCTCGAACTCGCCCCTAATAGTTGCGCCCTAATTACCAGCGTGGCAGCTCAAAAGATCTACGGCACTAGGGGACGCTCCCGCCTCGATCCAAACGGCCGTTGGGCTGAAATTAAGCTGCAAAGCAAGCTTGCCGCCGGCGCTGATCTCGAATGGTTACCTCAAGAAACCGTTGTATTTGAGGGCGGCTTATTACAGCAGCAGCACCGGGTAGAGCTCGCCGAAAATGCCAGCTGGCTCGGCATTGATGTGGTGCGGTTGGGGCGCACCGCAAGGGGTGAAACCTTGGGTAGCGGTTGCTGGCGCAGCAGCCTTGAGATACGGCGTCATTTAAGCAGTGGTGTCCGCTGGGAATTAGTAGATCGGCTGCAAATTGAGTGCAATTCCTTAAATGCAGCCCATGGCCTTCAGGGGCAACCAGTGCTGGGCAGCCTCGTGTGGGCAGCGCCCAATCCGCTTGATCAAAAGGAAATCAAACAACTACTACTGCAGGCCCGCCAAGACGGCCTTGAGCTGGAGGGAGAGATGGCAATCAGCCAGCTGCCGCAGGGGCTTATCGCCCGTTACCTAGGCCCTTCCAGCCAAGCGGCCCGCTTTTGGTTTTGCCGCCTTTGGATGCTGATTCGTGAATTGCGCTGCCTTGCTGCACCCACACCACCGAGGGTATGGCCGATTCAAGAAAATCCATGCGGCAGAAATCTCAATTGATTAGCCACCACCACAACGGCACGGTTACGAGCGCCATAGCTGTGCTGATTAATACCAAACCCGCCGCATCATTTATCCCTTCCCCCGCCGCTTCCGCCATCAACAACACTGAAATCGCCGTGGGGGCTGCCGCCTGCAACACCAAAGCATCCGCAACTAAACCAGGTAAGCCAAGCCAAGTTGTTATCAGCGCAAATAGCAACGGCAACAGCAGCAATTTGATTGATAACGCCGGCGCTAATTTCCTCCAGCTCTGCCAGCTAAAACCTTCTGCAAGTTCACCCTGCTGCTGCATCACCCCTATTCGCATCCCCACCAAAAGCAAAGCCAGCAACAACACCAAACGGGCGGGCCACCAGAGCAGGCTTGCTAGGGGCTCTTGCCAAGGGGTGAGTTGCAGCGCAAAAGCAAGCAAAAATCCATGGGTGGCAGGGCTTTGGCTAAGGTCGCGGCGAAAGGAACGGCGCCTCTCGCTGCTGGATTTCAGCAGCCGTGGCCCCAGCGTCCAGCTCAACAATGTGGCAGCGAGGTCGTAAGCAATCGCAGCACCAAGGGCTGGAGGTGGCAGCAGAGCCAAAGCCACTGGAATGCCGAAATAGGTGGTATTGCCGGTGGCTGCCCCAAGCTGCAAGGCGCCATTAGGCAGCAAACGCCTCAGTGGCGGCAGCAAATGCAGCAACAGCATCACGCTTGCAATTAAAAAAAGCGCTAACGCGGCAGCAAGTAAAAAATCGCGATTTAAACCCGAGCGCAGCAGCAATGCCGCCACACCTAATGGAATGCCGTAGCGCACTAAAAGTGGTGCTATTCGCCCAGGCAGTAGGGGATAACGCAAACCCAGAGCAAGCCCTAGGGCCAGAGTGGGTATTAGTTCCAGTAAAAGTTTCAGCACAGCTCAATCTTTCAACAGTGTTTGCAGCCCATGCACCTATCTCCACAAGAAAAAGACAAGCTTTTGATCGTTACCGCCGCATTACTGGTGGAACGGCGCCTAGCGAGGGGTTTAAAACTCAACCACCCAGAAGCTGTGGCCTGGCTCAGCTTTCAAATCTTGGAAGGGGCGCGGGATGGCAAAACCGTAGCGGCGCTGATGCAAGAAGGCAGCACCTGGCTAAAACGCGAACAGGTGATGGATGGAGTAGCTGAATTAATTAACGAAGTGCAAATGGAAGCCACCTTCCCCGATGGCACCAAGCTCGTAACCGTGCATCAACCAATTCGATGATTATCCCCGGCGAATTACTTCCAGAACCAGGCTTTATTGAGCTAAATGCCGGCCGGCCTGTAACCAACTTGATGGTGGCAAATAGCGGCGATCGGCCGATTCAAGTGGGATCTCACTTTCACTTTGCCGAAGCCAATGCTGCCTTGTTATTCGATCGGGATGCCGCCCGAGGGAAAAGACTAAATATCCCTGCCGGTACGGCGATTCGTTTTGAACCAGGTGATAAAAGGGAAGTGGAATTAGTGCCCTTTGTTGGTGCTCGCCGCGTAGTGGGTTTCAACGCACAAGTAAACGGCCACCTCGATGGAGATAACTAATGGCATATCAAATGGATCGCCGCAGCTACGCCGAAACCTATGGCCCCACCACTGGAGATCGGTTGCGCCTGGCAGACACCAATTTGATCCTGGAGGTGGAAAAAGACTTCACCTCTTACGGCGATGAGGTGAAATTTGGCGGCGGCAAAGTTATTCGTGATGGCATGGGTCAAGGCCAGAGCAGTCGCGCTGCTGGCGCTGTAGATACGGTAATAACAAATGCCCTAATCCTTGATTGGTGGGGCATCGTTAAAGCTGATGTGGGTATTAGAGATGGCCGCATTTGCGCCATCGGTAAAGCCGGCAATCCAGATATCAGTAACAACATCGATATCGTGATCGGCCCTGGCACCGAAGCAATCGCCGGCGAGGGCCATATCCTCACCGCTGGTGCCATAGATACCCATATTCATTTCATCTGTCCCCAGCAGATTGAAACCGCTTTAGCAAGCGGAGTTACCACGATGTTGGGGGGCGGCACAGGCCCTGCCACCGGCACCAATGCCACCACCTGCACGCCAGGGGCTTTTCACTTGGCCCGGATGCTCCAAGCAGCGGAAGGTTTACCGGTGAATCTGGGCTTTTTTGGCAAAGGCAATGCCAGCACTCCAGAGGCTTTAGAAGAGCAAATTCGAGCTGGGGCCTGCGGCCTCAAATTGCATGAAGACTGGGGCACCACCCCTAGTGCGATCGATTGCTGCCTAGGGGTAGCCGATCGCTTTGATGTGCAGGTGTGCATCCACACAGACACCTTGAATGAAGCCGGCTTTGTAGAAGACACAATCCGCGCCATTGCTGGCCGCACCATCCACACCTTCCACACCGAAGGGGCAGGGGGCGGCCACGCCCCAGACATCATCAAAATTTGCGGCCAAGCCAACGTGCTCCCAAGCAGCACAAATCCCACCAGGCCTTACACCCGCAACACCCTGGAAGAGCATCTCGACATGTTGATGGTGTGCCACCACCTAGATGCAGGCATACCAGAGGATGTGGCATTTGCAGAATCGCGAATTCGCCGCGAAACAATCGCCGCAGAAGACATCCTTCACGACCTTGGCGCTTTCTCAATCATTGCCAGCGATTCCCAAGCGATGGGCAGGGTGGGGGAGGTGATAACCCGCACCTTTCAAACAGCCCACAAAATGAAGGCGCAGCGGGGTGCTCTAACAGGCGATAGCTCCCGCAACGACAACAACCGGATTAAACGCTACATAGCAAAATTCACTATTAACCCTGCCATAGCCCATGGCATCAACAGCCAAGTGGGTTCAGTTGAGGTGGGCAAGCTTGCTGATTTAGTGCTCTGGAAACCAGGATTTTTTGGGGTAAAACCGGAACTAATCCTTAAAGCAGGCAGCATCGCTTGGGCCCAAATGGGTGACGCCAACGCTTCAATTCCCACCCCCGGGCCAGTGCACGGCCGGCCAATGTTTGCCACCTATGGCAGGGCTCTCGCCCCCAGCTGTTTTACCTTCATGAGCCAGGCGGCCCTTGATGCTGATCTACCTCGCCAGCTGGGTTTAGAACGCCCTTGCCTACCGGTGCAACACACCCGCGATATCGGTAAAGCGGCAATGCTTAACAACAACAGCTTGCCCAATATTGAAGTGGATCCTGAAACCTATGAGGTTTTTGCCGATGGCGAACTGCTCAGCTGCGAACCAGCTGATGAATTACCGATGGCCCAACGTTATTTTCTGCTTTAGCTAAATTATAAAAACTAAAACGGTAACTTTTTATACAAATAAATCCCTCCAATACCCGGAGATATGTGATTCCGTAGCAAAAGGCACCTTGCAACTGCTTAATAATTAAGAAGGTGTTGGTGGGATAAGCCTTGATTGTGAGCTCGATGTTTGAAAGCTACGTTCCAATCGGCGGCTTTGATGAATACATGAGCCCCAGCCACACGCCCCGCAAAGCGATGGGCGCCCTAATGGACCAACTAGGAGCCCTGGGCTTACCGCAATTAAACGAAAACCATCGCGCTGCTGAACAACTATTAAAAAGGCTTGGTGCCACCTTCCGCCTATACAACAGCAACTCGGAAGCAAGCGAGCGGATCCTGCCATTCGACCCGCTGCCCCGCCTGATCGATCAACAGGATTGGGCAGTGCTAGAGGCGGGCCTAATTCAACGCCTAGAGGCAATAGATCTTTTTCTTAGCGATATTTATGGTGAACAAAAAATAATTAAAGACGGTATTATCCCCGCAGAAGACATTCTTAGTAGCCAGGGCTGGCGACCCCAAATGCAAGATGTTGTGCCGCCACTTGCAAGATGGTGTCACATTTCTGGCCTTGATCTTATACGTGATGGGGATGGCACCTGGCGCGTATTAGAAGACAACCTACGCTGCCCCTCGGGAGTTGCATATTTCTTAGAAAATCGCCGTGTGATGAAACAACTCTTTGGTGGATTATTCCAAAGCCAACGAATCACTCCAATTGATAACTACGCATCACAACTGCTGCAAACGCTTCAAGAGATGGCCCCTTGGACAGATAGTCCGCAAGTGGTACTCCTAACCCCTGGTGTTCATAATAGTGCTTACTTTGAGCATAGCTATCTAGCGCGATTGATGGGAATTCAATTGGTGGAAGGCACCGATCTTTTATGTGAAGACAACAAAGTTTGGATGCGAAGCACCAACGGATTAGAGCGAGTTGATGTGATCTACAGGCGCATCGATGATGATTTCCTTGATCCCGATTGCTTTCGTAGTGATTCGATGCTTGGGGTGAAAGGCCTGATGGGTTCCTTCCGCGATGGCCAAGTAGCGATCGCAAATGCACCGGGCACTGGAGTTGCAGACGACAAATTGATTTATGCCTACGTGCCCCAAATGATTCGCTATTACCTAGGCGAAGAAGCAATTATTCCAAACGTAACCACCTTTTTATGCGCAAGGCCAAAAGACTGCCTCTATGTATTAGAACACCTGCCTGAATTAGTAGTGAAAGCTGTATCGGAAGCCGGCGGTTACGGAATGTTGATCGGCCCCCATGCAAGCCCAGCGGAAATTGAAAGTTTTAGCAAATTAATCCAAGCAAATCCTCGCAATTACATCGCCCAGCCAACCCTGCAACTTTCAACAGTGCCCTCCCTAAGCGAAGGCGAGCTCTACCCCTGCCATGTGGATCTAAGGCCATACATATTGAGGGGCAAACAAAGCTGGGTAACAGCGGGAGGCCTCACTCGAGTAGCCCTTAAACGAGGTTCCCTCGTGGTGAATTCCTCCCAAGGTGGGGGTAGTAAAGATACCTGGGTGGTTTCATGCTCAGCCGTGTAGCAGAACAGCTTTACTGGATCTTCCGGTATGTGGAAAGGGCCGATAATCTGGCCCGATTTTTAGACGTTGGAATGTCGATGGCGCTCGATTCACCAGCAGATGGTGATGCGGTGTGGCTACCCCTTATCGAAGCATGCGCAGAGAGCAGCCTGTTTGAAGAATTGCATCCTGCAGGTGGGGCAGCAGCAGTGGAATGGTTTCTGCTGGCACAAGCGCAAAACCCAAACGCAATCTGTAATTGCATCGCAATCGCTCGAGAAAATGCAAGGCAAATCCGTGAAGTGATCCCTAATGAATTTTTTGAAGAATTAAATGCATTGCATCTTGATTTACAACCAGGGGAATCTTTTTGGCAGCAAGCCTTACCGGAACAATTGCAGTTAATTCGTAGGGGTTGTCAGCAGCTTTATGGCATTGCAGATTCAAGTATGCGTAGGGATATCAGCTGGCAATTTGCAAACTTAGGCAGATTGATTGAACGGGCTGAAAAGACAGCAAGAATTCTTGATGTGAAGTATTTTTTGCTACTGCCAAGCCCTCAAGATATTGGTGGCGCCTTAGACGAACTGCAGTGGATTGCTTTATTACGATCCGCCAGCGCGTATCAAATGTATAGACAACACACCCAACAACCGATCACCCCTAGTGGAGTTGCTGAATTTCTATTACTTGATCCCGATTTCCCCCGCTCTGTGCGCTACTGCCTCAATGGCATTGCCGAAGCAATCGCAAGCATTGATCAACAGCCACTCCTGCAAAGTGGCCATCCCCTAAGCCGTAGTTTAGGGCGCCTGCAAGCCACCTGGAATTTCTCCCAGGTGGGAGAGGTAATTAATTTTGGCCTGCATCAGGTGATTGATGAATTGCAACTGCAAATCAATCAACTCCATAGCCTGCTGGAAACCCGCTACTTTATTACAAACCAATGCACATAAAACTAAGCCATAGCTTCACGTATACCTATTCAAAACCGGTGCAACTTGGCGCCCATCGCCTTTGCTTAATGCCTCGTACGATCGGATTTCAAAAACTGATTAGCCATAAAATTAGTTTCAATCCAGAGCCTTGGCATAAATATGAATTACTCGCCGCCGGTGGCGATCAGATTCTTCGGGCGAAATTCATCGGCAACACAGATCGCCTTGAAATACTTTCCGAATCTGAGGTAATTACATCAGCACCACCTTTAATTGAACTGTGCCTGGATGAACAAGAAGCAAGATTGCCTTACCCAATCGGAAAGTTAAATGCAGATTTAGTAAGCAACCTGCAGGGCTGGCTACCGAATGGGCAACATGATCCAGCCGCCATCGCTCTTGCTCAAGAAGCAACGATCGGAAGCGATCAACGCTGTCTCAGCTTCTTGCAGCAATTACATGAGTTGATTCAAGAAAGAGTCAACTACACCCAGCGCCACAATGGC
>NZ_JAGQEK010000229.1 GCF_024346075.1 Synechococcus sp. Cruz CV12-2-Slac-r | reverse complement strand
AGGAGAACGTGGTGATTACAACCCAACTCACACCCACGGGGGCAGTTTTTCTGGGGTGATCTTGTTACAGGTTCCGCCCCAGATAAACAGCACTAGTTTTGATGGCCAATTGTGTTTGTATGGCCCTGAACTAGTACTTGCGGCAAGAAGGCTTGATTACCACATCACCCGGGTTGATCTAGAACAAGCAAGGCTTGCTGATAAAAAAGAACATAAACAACACAATCAGGTTGTACATCTAAGTAAATAGAAATTTTATTAATTTAGGGCTAAATTCAAGATATCAATACTCAAATAAATTCAGTATGAAGAATGGCTTAACCATCTTTATGCAAAGTTAAGGCCACATTTTATTTAACTTGAGGAAATTAATTCTCTCTAAGGCTCTTCACAGGTCCCTTGGCTGTAGACCGGTATTCTTTGCAATGCGAGATAACATTCTGGGGCCTATCTCCTCACCATCATGAAATGCAAAAACAAAATCGGGGAATCCATCACGAGAAAGAGTCTTGTGAGAGCCTGCCTGGCGCTTTACATGCCATCCGATCGACTGGAGAGCAACTAAAACCTTTTTGGCTTTTACGGAGGGCCAGGGACTCATGCACTGATGGGGAGCGATAAGCTGATATTCATAGGCTCGGAGTCGCCATATTCAAGCCTGTCGGCAATAACACGAAGCGCCAATATCTCAGCCTTTGACATTGCATCTGCAGCCGAGTCGCCATAAGAGAGAACGCCAGGGAGTTCAGGAACTTCTGCGATCCAACGGCCATCAACCTCTTGCTCGCACTCCAATGAAAAATTCATGTCTTACTCACCACTGCCTTCACCGTAGCAACAACACAGTGCATAGGCTCCAACCCCATTTGCCTGGCTCAGCTCTTACCACAGGTATGCGGCAAGAGCTAATTTCAAAGTCTAGGTAACACCAAAGAATCATCTTCTTGGTACACATAACCGCCGATGACATCTTTTGGAAGAATTTTATGCCTCTTATATCAATTTTCTTAGAGTAATTTCCCTTGATTGCACTTGAAAGGTTTACCCATGGAGGCGTTAGTTTGCGTTACCCCGGCTCTTATGCCACAAAAGCGGATGCCCAATTCGCTATTAGCGCACCATGTCAGCTGCTTGCTGATTTACATAACTGGCTTTTGGAATCGGAATTTATTTGACTGTGTTTGTTCCCCGAGGCTGCCCTCAAGCCTCATCACCAACAAAATGTCTGCGTCGGAATCCCAGCGAGCCTCGCGGCGGGCCTGGGAGCCAAACAGGATCACTTTCTGAGGAGCGAAATGCTCCATAAGCTTTTGTGTGAAGACCTTTAAGGCCTCACGGGTCACTAGGGGGAGTGGAGTGGAAGTCATGGGCTTCAATCCTCGCATCGCACCCAGGGAAATAATCATAATGAAAATATACTTTTTAGAAGCAATTGTGCCATCTAACTAAATCTACTTGAAGGCTTGTTTCTAGGGGCTCTAATGGATCATTAATCCACAGCAAATCAGGGTGTTTCCAGTAACACCTTTTTCTGCTCGCGCGTTTTGGTTTTGCTTGGCGTGCCTGTTCTAAAAAGGCAGTTTGCTTTTATACAAATTGCTATCGCCCCGCTGCAATGACGTTGCTGGTGTTTATACCAATTTACAAATGAGCGACACACTTTTGCAGACCTGGTAGGGCAATTCATACCCGCTTGGTTGGTTTAGCTCCGGCAGCTATTGCTTAAAAAGCCGTTGATATTTGCAAAGGATTCGATCTATTCCCACAGGAACAGGGGGCACATTAATGCTTGATGCTGTGGAGCAACGGTGCATTGCTCTGCATACACAGCCGATGACGCAACCTGTTCCCCTTGTCACGCCCTGCGCTGTGAGCCTCAAAGAGGCCTCCCGTTTCTGGTTCCATCTCGGCTGGGTGAGCTTCGGTGGGCCGGCCGGACAGATCGCCCTGTTACATCGCGAGCTGGTCGACCGGCGCCGCTGGCTCTCAGAGCAGCGCTACCTGCACGCTCTCAACTACTGCATGCTGCTGCCCGGGCCTGAGGCCATGCAGCTGGCCACCTACCTGGGCTGGTTGATGCACGGCGTGCCCGGTGGTCTTATTGCCGGT
>NZ_JAGQEK010000228.1 GCF_024346075.1 Synechococcus sp. Cruz CV12-2-Slac-r | reverse complement strand
TGATCAGCTTTTGGCAGGCGTTCATAAAATTGTATTTCTTGCAATTCAGGCCTGTTGCAGTTAAAGATTAAACGCACTTGCTAGAGCTGTGTTTGCCCCATCCTGCCAGCCACCACAACCTAGGCCGCGAGGCCTATGCCAATGAAGACCATTTATTGGCATTGCATCATCTGCAACAGGCAAGCTCAGGCCATGCCGGTGAGTTGTGGTCGCGCCAAAACCTAGGAACGGTTTTAGCTGGTTTTGGTCGCCATAGCGAAGCAGCGGAATGGCTCACCCCATTAAGGGAGCAGCTCCCTAAAGATCCCTGGGTTAGCCACTACTTAGCTGAAGGTGCCTTGGAACTGGGGAATTACAACTGCCAAGAACCATCTTTACGCCGCTGGCTGGAGCAGCCCTGGGTTCCAATCCACGGTTGGGAGGAGATAGTTAGCAATTTTCTAAAAAAAGAAACCTGGGCTCCAGATCCGGATCTGTTGCTGCCAAGTTGGGAAAACCATTACCAAAGCATGGATAATCCCCAGTGGCAGGCCCTAAAAGATCAACTTCACGCAGCGCTGCCAAGAAAGCAAGTATCGGTAATAATTCCAAGCCGCGATCGCCCGGATCTTCTGGGCCCCTGCCTCAAGAGCTTGGAGGAATTGGGAAAGTGGGGCCAGGCCGAGGGTGTGATCGGCCAGGTTGTGCTGGTGGATAACGGCAGCTGCCAAGCCCGCACTGCAAAGCTGCTGCAGCACTGGCAAGAACGCAAAGGGGAGGCATTTAAATTGCTGCGGCTCGACGAACCATTCAACTGGAGCCGGCTTAGCAATGCCGGTGCCCATGCCAGTACTGGCTCATTGCTGCTGTTTTTAAACGACGACACCTGTTTTATGAATAATCAAGCCATGGGCTGGCTTGCAAAAGCGGCACTAAAACAAACAAACGGGCCTATTGGAGCCCTGCTGCTGGATGATCAGGGCCGGGTGGCAGATGGGGGACTAGTGAAGCAAGCGGATGGTTACGTAGCACGCTGGCGCGGCTGGCCACTGCGACATTTGCCAGGAGAAGCCTGCCATGGGGCATGGACAAGCGATGCCATTACTGGAGCTTGTTTAATGGTGCGGCGGGAGCTGTGGCAGGAGGTGCAATTTGATGAACAGCTACCAGAGGATGGCAATGATGTGGTGTTTGCAGAGGCACTAAAGGCAAAAGGTTTTGCGGCAATCGTTATCGGTGCTGCAAGACTGCTACACGGTGTTTCAAGTAGTAGAGGTGTATGCCGCAAAGTTGCTTGAAAGTGAAGCAAAAACCGATTCCAAACAAAGGGGGCTAGATGGTTCAGATCATTAATCTTGAAACAATTAAAACAGAGCCAAGCCCTAGTGCTTGGCAAGATTTTGCTGAGCGCTGGCAAGATTGGCGATCGAAATTTAATCAGCATCACTGGCCCGAGAGTTGGCAAGGTAAAGCATATAAAGAAGATCAACTAAGATTTCCATCCCCCTGGGGCAATCGCATACTTGAAACCCGTCACAGCATAAGAAACGGACTGGTATTTGGCTATGTATTGAAAGAGCAGAAGCAACGGGCATTATTAATGCCTGGATATCTAGGTGCTGGCCATCAACTGGAAGCAATATATTTAATTCGGGAGCAAATACTACTGCATCTTCCTTATTCATTAGCAGGTAGCAATTGGTTTTTACAAGTAACAAACGTTTTACTGCCCGAATTATTAAATCAGCCGCAAGTGAGCCCTGCCGCAACAGCGGCCGCTATGCAGCTAAGCATTGAAGGGCATCCCAACTTTGCCCATTGCTTGCTTAACACATACACATGCCTAGAAGAAAATAAGCATGAGATCCAATCAAGCATTAAAATAATTGGCGTTGAACCAATCGCACCGCTTGAAGATTTATTTCCCGAATACCAATGGCTTAATGCAGCGAAAGCAGATAACGGACTAAAGCAAGTATTTGAATTACCGATAAGTTGCCGCCCAAATATAATTAGCGAGAGCTTACGCAATCGCATTAAGAAATTTGCTGATAGCAACCCAGTTGCAAATAACATAGAAAATCACACTGAAACCAATGAACGAATAAGACATTGGAAACAAGATGGCGGAT
>NZ_JAGQEK010000227.1 GCF_024346075.1 Synechococcus sp. Cruz CV12-2-Slac-r | reverse complement strand
CCATCTTCCCAAGCTAGAAGGGATGCGAAGTTTTAAAGCTGATATGCATCTCACTTACTACGGAGCGAATGGATGGTTGCTAGAGCTCGGCGGCGTGAGGGTATTGCTGGATCCATGGCTCACTGGCCCGTTGCAATTTGGCTCTGCCACATGGTTTTTTGAAGGGCGCCTACCCCACGACTGGCCGGTACCTGAAAATCTTCATCTCTTGCTTTTAAGCCAGGGTTTGCCTGATCACGCCCATCCGCCAAGCCTTGCGTTACTACCAAAAAACCTGCCGGTGCTGGGTTCTTGCTCAGCGATAAAGCTGGCTAGCTCCCTTGGTTTCACTAATTGCAAAGCGCTTAAACCAAGAGATCTGCATCAGCATGGTTGCCTGCAAATTGAAACCACTGCCGGTGCTGCAGTGCCTCAGCTGGAAAATGGTTATTTGTTGCGGGCCGGCACTGAAAGTTTGTATGTGGAACCCCATGGATTTCTTGATCCGCTAATAGCAGTTCAGCCGCTTACAGCTGTTATTACACCGGTGTTGGATCTGGGCTTGCCTTTAGCGGGAGCCTTTGTGAAGGGGCAAACAGTGTTGCCGCAACTGTTGGAGCGCTTCCAGCCCAGTTGGCTGCTGGCCAGCACTGCAGGGGGTGGAATTAATTACAAAGGAATATTGGAACGCTTGCTGTGGAGTAGTGGCGATCAATCCAAATTGGAGGCGCAGCTCGCCCTCCGGCACCCTCCCACCACATTCATCGATCCCGATCCAGGACACTGTTACGAGCTGAATCCAGCCTGATGCCATCCGCCCCATTACCGCTGCTCGCTGCCCCGATCAGTTTTGGCACAGATGGCTGGCGCGGCATTCTCGGCGTTGATATCACCCTGGAGCGGCTGTTGCCGGTAGCAGCTGCCGCGGCGGCTGAATTAGCCCATTCCGCTCCAGCTGAACTCGATAGCCGCACAGTAGTAATTGGCTTTGATCGCCGTTTCCTTGCCCCTGAATTTGCTGCTGCGATTGCTGCAGCAGTGCGGGGGGTGGGGTTAGAGCCGTTATTGGCTTTAGAACCACTGCCAACTCCAGCCATTAGTTGGGTGGTTGTAACTAGGAAGGCGTTGGGTGGGCTGGTAATCACCGCCAGCCATAACCCCGCCGAATGGTTGGGATTAAAAATTAAAGGCCATTTCGGTGGTTCGGTGGAGGCAGATTTCACCGCCAGAGTGGAGCAGCGCTTAGCGGCGGGTGCTGTAACTGTTCCAGAAGTAGGAGAAACAGCTTGTTTTGATGGCTGGAGTGAATACCTAACGGGTTTGCGCAGCAAGATTGATGTGCAGGCTTTGCGCCATGGCTTGGAGGAGATGGATCTTGCGGTAATCGTTGATCCAATGCATGGTTCAGCCGCTGGTGGTTTGCCCGCATTACTCGGTGATGTGGTGCAAGAAATACGTTCAAATCGCGACCCCTTATTTGGTGGTAACCCGCCTGAACCGTTAGCGCCTTATTTAGGTGAGTTGATTTCCACGGTGAAGGCGGCAACCGCTGCGGCTAAATCAGCTGTGGGCATTGTTTTTGATGGCGATGGTGATCGGATTGCTGCGATTGATGAGCAGGGGCGTTATTGCAGTACCCAATTGTTGATGCCATTGTTTATTGATCATTTAGCCAGGGCGCGAAAGCTGCCGGGCAAGGTGGTGAAAACAGTTAGTGGCTCTGATTTAATGCAGCTAGTAGCGGAAGATCTTGGGCGCGAGGTGTTGGAAATGCCAGTTGGATTTAAATATATTGCAAGTGAGATGTTGAGCTCAGAAGTATTAGTTGGGGGGGAGGAATCCGGTGGCGTGGGCTTTGGGATGCACCTGCCTGAGCGCGATGCTCCGTTTGCCGCCCTACTTTTGCTTGAAGCTTTAGTAGAAGGCGGTAAACCGCTTGGAGTGCGGCTGGATGAGTTGCAAAATCGTTGCGGCGGGCCCAGCTATTACAACCGTTTAGATCTACGTTTAAAAGATATGGCAAGCCGCCTGAGGCTGGAGAAACAATTAGCAGAAGCACCCCCCAGCGAAGTAGCAGGGGTTGTTGTACAGGAATTTGTGCGCACAGATGGGTTGAAATTAAGGCTGGGGCCC
>NZ_JAGQEK010000226.1 GCF_024346075.1 Synechococcus sp. Cruz CV12-2-Slac-r | reverse complement strand
AGCATTCAGGCTTTCTGTGGGCCACTTTTCTGTTCAGCGACTCGAGTAGAACATCTGAAAGGCGAGGGCTTTCCTTATTGAGGCTTATTTCTGCTAACTCGTCAAGCGAAAGCCAGGCGTCCGAGTTTCCGAGAAATTCAGAGATCGACCCCTCTGACTCAAAACCAATCTGAATTATCCGATCCTCCCCAATTCTTCTTTCAATACAATGCTGAACAATCTCTTCAATAAAGACAACAATGCTTTCACCTCCTCTGAGGGCTTCGCCATCTTCTCCTGCAATTGCAAAAATAGTTTGCAGGGCCTCGTTAGCTACTTCTGCCGGGATCTGCCCCATTCTTGCCTTGAAGTAGCCAGCTTTGGCCAAGGGCGACAGAATTGATAGATTTGGATCACTTAGATATAGAAGGTCAAGAGCCGCAAGATCATCATCGCTTGCGCGACTCAAGATCAAGTCGCGATTAATTGCCAGCGTTTTCACAAAACCACCATCACTGCTGTCTTGAAAATTCGTTTAAGGAGCCTACTGGCTGATACCACTAAGCAATCTCACTTTATCATTTCGCCGTCATTCGCACTAGCTGTTTCGCCAAAGTCTGACTCAGATGTGACAGTGGTCTTAGCAGTTCACCGCCTCCATGCGCTTCCTCCACACCGCCGACTGGCAAATCGGAAAGCCCTACGGGGCCGTTGCTGATGAGCAGAAGCGCTTTCGGCTGCAGCAGGAACGCCTTGCTGCCATTGGCCGTATTCGTGATGTCGTCAAGCTTCATAGCGTTGATTTTGTACTTGTAGCAGGTGATCTATTCGACTCAACTACACCTGCATCCACTGCAGTACTTGAGGTACTAGAAGCAATCGGTGAAATGCAGGTACCCGTATTGGTAATCCCAGGCAACCACGACCATGGAGCACCTGGCACTGTTTGGCATCGAGAGGATTTTCAGCGCCAAAAGCCACTGATGGCACCAAACCTACAGTTGTTGCTTGAACAGCAGATCGTTGAACTACCACAAGCAGTGCTGTTGCCTTGTCCATTACTACGTAATCAAAATTCAGCAGATCCAACCAGTTGGCTACGTCATTTTGATTGGGACGGCTTACCAGAAAACAAGCCAAGAATTGTTTTAGCCCACGGCAGTGTGCATGGCTTTGGAGGGCGTAATTATGATCTAGAGGAAGAAATCCAGGCCGTTTCCAATAATCAGATCGATTTATCAGTTTTACCAGCAGAACAAATCGATTACATAGCACTTGGCGATTGGCACAATCTCAAAGAGATAACTACCCGTGCTTGGTATTGCGGTACCCCAGAGCCTGATCAATTTGATCAAGGAACAGATAATCAGCGCGGGCAGGTTTTACTGGTGGACTTAGAGCGCGGGAAAATTCCTGCGGTACAGCCCCAACAAACAGGACGCATTTACTGGCACAACATCAGCATTAGTCTTACAGGCGATGCTGATCTGGATCGCTTACAACGGCAGATAGATGAACTAACTGCTGGGCGCGTAAATCGAGATCTATTGCGCATGGAGATAAGTGGCAGCCTCAGTCTTGCCGGCCATCGTCGTTATGAACAAATGAAGAACGATTTAAATGATCGCCTATTGCGACTTCGAATTAAGGGTGAATGTCAACAAGCACCAGAAGCAGAAGAACTAGAGCAGCTAACCGCTCGAGTGGAAGATCCTCTTATTGCCCGAGTAGCAAATCAACTACAGCAGCAGCTGCAAGAGGAAGATCCTGAATCTGAGCAGGCTGCCATTAACCGAGCTGCGCTTTGTGAATTGTTCCGTTTCACCACAACCTATTAAATCACCATGCGACTTATCAACTGCCAACTAGAAAATGTGCGCCAACACGGTGATTTAAAGCTCACTTTCTCGCCGCAACTCACCGTAATTAGCGGCCCCAATGAATCCGGTAAAAGTACACTGGTAGAAGCGCTGCATCGAGCCTTGTTCTTAAAGGCATCAGCTAGTGGCGCTCCAGTGGAGGCTTTGCAATCTCGAATACATCTTGGTCCACCAAAAATATTGATTGGTTTTGAGGCTAAAGGCGAAAACTGGGAATTAAATAAACGCTTTAGTGGCACTACCGGCAACGTAAC
>NZ_JAGQEK010000225.1 GCF_024346075.1 Synechococcus sp. Cruz CV12-2-Slac-r | reverse complement strand
GAGGGCCTCATTTAGGGAAAGTGCAGTGTTCATGGCTTTACTCCTTCGCCGAGGCTCCAATTAGGTACTAAATCAGTGCGGCGCAATACCCCCTCCAAGCTCACTAAACAAGGATCCAGGAGAGGGTCTTCTGGATCAAGCTTCATTTCTCCAGATTTTGAAATCAGCACTTCAAGCAGTGCTGCCACATTGCGGGCATAGAGGCTGCTGGCGTGGTGAGGCACCGAGGCTGGCAAACGATCAGCACCAATCACCAAAACGCCCTTGTGATTAATGGTTTCACCAACTTGGCTCAGCTCACAGTTGCCCCCCTGGGCCACGGCAAGATCTACAACCACTGCCCCCGGACGCAGCAATTCAGTGATCTCCTTTGTGAGCAACAAAGGCGCGGGCCTTCCCGGCACTTGAGCAGTACAAATAACCATGTCGATATCCCCAAGTTGTTCGGCTAGGCCCTGGCGTTGAGCTTCTAAAAAAGTGGCGGTTGCCTCTTTCGCGTAGCCCCCTTGTTCGCCGGGTACGCCTTGCACCGGGGGCTCAATAAATCTGGCACCAAGAGATTCAACCTGTTCCCTGGCGGCGGCCCTCACATCACTAACTTTCACCACGGCACCAAGACGACGGGCGGTGGCGACAGCTTGCAGACCTGCTACACCTGCCCCAATTACAAGCACCTTGGCCGGTTGCACCGTGCCGGCGGCAGTCATGAGCATCGGCATGTATCGATCAAGGGCCGCCGCCGCAAGTAACACCGCTTTATATCCAGCGATATTCGCTTGAGAAGAAAGCACGTCCATGCTTTGAGCCCTGCTGATGCGGGGCAGCAGTTCCAAGGAAATGGCAGACAGCTGCTGCTGCTGAAGCAACTGCAGCAGGTTGGCATTGCCGTGAGGTGCCAGCTGACCAACAACCAAGGCACCAGCTGAAAGTTTGGGCTGTGCGTTGTTTAAGGGTCCAACTGTGAGCAGCAGGTTGGTTTCGGCCCAAACAGAGTTTTCTTTGGGGGAAACCAGCTGGGCGCCAGCAGAAACGTAACTTTCGTCTGAAAACCCGGAGGCAATACCGGCGCCCTTTTCAACTGTGCACAACAGCTGGCGCTTACTCAAACTCTTTACAGTGTCTGGGCTGCCAGCCACTCTTGTCTCCCCTCCTTCTTCTAGGGGAATCAGCACCTTGAGCATGGGCAGCATCGAATTTTCTACCATTCACAACAACGTTTATGGGATTCGGCCACCCCGAAGGGCAGCTTGTGTGGGCTTGCGCACAGCGAAATGCTTCTTTGCACTGCTGAAATGCGCCAGAAGAGATCAAGTTAGATAATCTTGGCTTTGCTGAGGACCAACCCAATCATGAAGTCCATCGACGAGCACATCGCCAAAGACCAAGACAAAATCACCGAAGCTCGCGCCAAGGGCGACGAGGGAATGGTGCGGCACCTGGAGGAAGAGCTGGAATCCCTGAAGGAATTCAAAGATCACCATCCTGAAGATGATCACGACCCCACATCACTGGAGATGTATTGCGAAACCAATCCAGATGCAGCTGAGTGCCGTATCTACGACGATTAAGCCTTGCTTAATAGTCTTCGTTGAAGGAGGCCGGGGTGTCTGTTATGCGGCACACCACGGCCTCTCCAGGTTCCATTTCAACAACTTTTGCTATCGGGCGCCCAAGGTTTTTTAGTACCTCCACGTCTGCCATGGTTTGGCAGCGGGCGATTAGGGCGCCTTCTTGATCGAAGCAACAAAAGAATTTCACTGAACCAAACCAAACAAGCTCAACCATTTATGGCGAGGTTTTGCCCCTTGGGCAATGCAGAAACTATTTAAATCTGCTTCTCAGAACGCCGCAGATGTCTGTTTTGCCTGGAAACCGCCCCATTCGCACCAATTTGTCACCTTCTTGTTGACAGCTCCTAGCCATTCGATATGATTCCTTGGTGCGCAGTTCTAGGCCCCTAGTTTTCTAGGTCCTGTGATACGGTTCACAAGTCGTCGAAAGGCGACGCACCTGGACAACCGAAAAGCTTAAGGAACCGACTCTTCTGTCGCGTTTTCGATATTGCGAAAGCGGTATTGAGAACAGATATGCGATAGAGGTGTGAGGTCCCGTCAAAAAGAAA
>NZ_JAGQEK010000224.1 GCF_024346075.1 Synechococcus sp. Cruz CV12-2-Slac-r | reverse complement strand
GGGAAAGCCAACGCAAGGTGTGTTTAATCCCCACCAGCGCCCACGGAACTAACCAGGCCAGAGCAGTGATGGCAGGCATGCAGGTGGTGGCGGTGCAATGTGATGCCGATGGCAATATCGATCGCAATGATCTAGCTGAGAAAGCAGCTGAATACAGCAACCAACTAGCTGCGCTGATGATTACCTATCCCTCCACCCACGGGGTATTTGAAGAAGGTATCAGCGAAATTTGTGGTTTGGTGCATGGCCATGGCGGCCAGGTGTATCTCGATGGTGCCAATCTCAATGCCCAGGTGGGGGTTTGCAAGCCGGGTTTATTTGGCGCGGATGTGTGCCATCTCAACTTGCATAAAACTTTTTGCATCCCCCATGGGGGCGGTGGCCCTGGGGTAGGCCCGATTGCGGTAGCAAGCCACCTTGCGCCTTACCTGCCTGGCCATCCATTAGTGCCTTGCGGGGGAGCAAAGGGAATTGGCGCTGTGTCTGCAGCCCCATGGGGTAGTGCTTCGATCCTGCCGATCAGTTGGATGTATGTGCGGATGATGGGAGGGGCTGGGCTGCGTAAAGCAACTGCCGTTGCCCTGCTTGCCGCTAACGACCTAGCGGAAAGACTGAACCCCCACTACCCCGTGCTTTATCGCGGTGCAAACGGACGTGTGGCCCACGAGTGCATCCTTGATCTACGGCCCCTCAAAAACAGCGCTGGGTTGGAGGTGGATGATCTTGCTAAACGGCTGATGGACTATGGATTTCACGCCCCAACAGTGAGTTGGCCTGTGGCGGGCACTGTGATGGTGGAACCAACCGAAAGTGAATCTTTGCGGGAACTTGATCGTTTTGTTGAGGCGATGCTGTCAATTCGCCTTGAGGTGGCGGCGATCGAAGCAGGCCAGAGCGACCCACAAAACAACCCCTTAAAACGCGCACCCCACACCCAGGCAGCAGTTACGGCAAATCAGTGGGATCGCCCCTACAGCCGCCAGGAGGCAGCATTCCCAGTGGCTGGATTGCTTACTAATAAATTGTGGCCTGCAGTGGCTCGCATCAACAATGCCTACGGCGATCGCAATCTTGTGTGCAGTTGCCCATCGGTGCAAGAGCTGGCAAGCCCTGAATTAACGCCCAATTGAAATCTTTTTTAATCTTACCAATCCTGATGGGCACTGCGATTTGAGCTGAAAACAAGATTTTCTTTATTTTAATCACTTAAAACTTAATATTTTCTACTTGATTTAAGCCTTGCCTTTGTTGCATTATCTGAGCCAAGTGCGGTTGGAAGCCTTTTGGTTTTCACGGCAAAGCTGTCTGATGGGGATCATGACCAGCAAAATCAGCACTCATCTAAAAGTGCTCAGTAGCCCTGAGTTACCTTTCCAAGCGGGTCAAATACAGCAATCTTTAGCGAAGGGCGAAACGGTACAGATGGAAGGTACCAATGTGGTGCGGGTGCCATTTGGTGTGCGTAAACCACGCCGCACCCGTCCGCAACGCCCTTTGCACTGGGCCACCTTGGTAATCCCGCTGCAAAGCTGGGATCCCACCCCACCACCCCAGGCGGCTTAAGCGCAGTAGCGCTGCTGTTGGTTGTTGGCAATATTTTCTAAACGCAACTGGCTTGGGCTTGAGCTACTACTTTTTGTTTGCTGCGGTAATAGATCGAGCCGCGGCCGACGATCGCGCCCCAGCCGCGCCAAACGCCAATCAACCAAAGCTTTTACATCTGAAATTGAACATGCTGGTGCACGAAAGGGAAGCACATGCATCGGGCTGCGTTCTGGCCTCACCAGCCAGCTGAAATCTTGCTGAGGGATCAGCACAAAACCGCGATATCGCACCGCTGGTTCAAGGGCTTGCACAACCTTCAATTCAAACCGATTCCATTTGAACCCAAATCCATCGAATTAACACGCTTTTTTTTAAAGCCAGATATACAAGCGGTTAGTAATTAGCGCCACTGCGGCGATGGTGCAGAGCTGTTAAGCCCGATTCATCAAAAAGGCCACCGCCAGTTACTTGGGCATAGAGCACCCAGTGGTCGCCGCAATCCATGCGTTGTTGCACAGTGGCTTCTAGCCATGCCAATGCATCTGGCAGTAGGGGTTGCCCCGCGGGGCTGTTGCGCAATTCAA
>NZ_JAGQEK010000223.1 GCF_024346075.1 Synechococcus sp. Cruz CV12-2-Slac-r | reverse complement strand
CCTTCCAAGTCATGAAGTGTGCCATACATCGTAGCCTCAATATGGCCTGGATCTTCCCAAATAAATGAGTCGGTACTGACGCTGCTTGTGGAGGAAGCGCTCGTGGTGGTGAAATAGGCTGTATTAGTATCATCTCAAAAAATGGGGGTAGAGCTAAGGTAATAGGAAGGACCATCCCAAATTGAGTTCATTAGCCCGTGATGAAACCAGGTCAGCTAAAGGTTTGATTTGGTTTGTGCCGGAAATACGGTCAACAAGATAGTGGTAGAAACTCAAACCCAGCTTTTTAGTTGTTTCCGCCAAGGTCCCAAAAGTATCCCAGGACTTCACACCATCCTCAGTACGTGGTCCGAAACTGACATCCCGTTTTCGTACTCTCTGCCGTACTCCCAGTTCAGACGCATTGTTATGCAGCGGCAGTTCGGGATATTGCAATACCAGTAACAAACTATCTTTCTTGGCTTTGGTTTTAGCAATCCTTTGATCCAGTGCGTCATATCCAGTGTTGTTTGAGAATAAGTCATCAAATGCAGTCTCTAATCGCAGACGTTCTTTCACTGTAGGTAGTTGGCAGTAGTCCAACAACTGGTGATAATACTCCCAGTATTGCTTCAGAAAATCATCCAGTAATTCGCGATGCAATGGAATCACAGGCATCAACTTCTTGTAGTGTCTGCCGTCATGAACCCAACACAACATCATCTCCTGGCCCAACCAGTTGAACTGAGGCGCATCATCACAAATTAATGCCTTTACCACTGGATAATCTTTTTGCGCATGATACGCCGCGACCGCTGAAGCATCGAGCATCGTTTTGTGTTGCTGTTTGCTCAATTTGGGTAAACCTTCTTCCAGTCGCTCTAGAAATGCCGCCTCTTCCCAATCCTGTTCGCTTTTCCAACTCTGTATTTTTCTCCAAGCGGCTCTCGACCAAGGGATGCTTCTCAGGTATAAGATCGTTTCCTCATTCAACCGAAATAGCCGTTTGCGTCCATTGTTGAGTACATCCAACACACTCAGCCGTTCTTTACTCGCTCGGGTATGGTAGCTGGTGTAGACTGGATTACACACCACATGGCAATGTTGATTTTGTCCATCAACTCGGGTCAAGGTATCGTCAGTCTGTTGCCAGGGACTGCTCTGCAATCCTGCTTCATACAATGCATCCTTTTCTGTATGGAAGCTGTCTTGCTTTTTGATCAGCAGGTTCGATATTTCCCCTGCTGAGATCTGAATGCCCACATTCTCAAAGAATTCCTGTATCTTCGGTTCGCTGGTTCCTATGCCATAGTAAAAAGCCAAGGTCAGAGCTTTGATCCCCGGTCCGAATTGACCTTCATATCCCCTCGGCAGTTTGGCCAAATAGGTCTTCCCGGTCGAGGCGGCATAATATTTCTTTTTGTGGAATAGAATATTATCTGTTCGCAGCAAGATGTCTTGGACCACCACATCTTTATATTCCTTGAACTTCGCATCTTTGGGTAAAACTGATAGATCCACATCAACTACTTGTTCCCGGTCAATCTGGATTTTTGCATTCTTACTCTTCTTATGCCGTTGGCGCGATTTATGTCTTTCGTTTTCAGAGGAGTGATTATTCGGTGCCGGTTTTGGCGTATTTCCTTTGATATTGGGTTTGCCTTGTTCCCCCTTCAATCGGTTCACTTCATCTCGCAAACGTTGAATCTCAATTTGAGCATCTCGCAAGTCTGCAGATAATTTTTCCACCAGGTTTAATAACTGCCTGATCAATTCCCGCGCGTTTTCATCTTGTATGGCGTTTAGATCAAGGTTATCTAATATCATAAAGAAA
This sequence comes from Synechococcus sp. Cruz CV12-2-Slac-r, assembly GCF_024346075.1. Taxonomy (GTDB): domain Bacteria; phylum Cyanobacteriota; class Cyanobacteriia; order PCC-6307; family Cyanobiaceae; genus Synechococcus_D. The sequence goes on along the minus strand of NZ_JAGQEK010000223.1, from coordinate 317 downwards.
TTTTAACAGCCTATGCGAAAAATTAATAGGCTTCAGTTTTTTTTCGGTTTCCCCTATTTATTGAGATGATACAATTTTTGTTTATTTAGTACTTACTTTTCGTATTTTGTTTGATATTTACAAGGTCCCATCAGTGAAAGCCAATAATCCAAAAAGTGCGAGCGTATCAATTTGCCATTTTTGATTCTTTGAAATTTTTTTTAACCATAATTTAAAACAAATTTGACATATTAATTGGTTTTGTTATTGACGATTGCGTCTCACTTTTCAATATCAGTATTACTGTTTTTAGGTAACAGGTTCACCCATAGACTGGC
>NZ_JAGQEK010000222.1 GCF_024346075.1 Synechococcus sp. Cruz CV12-2-Slac-r | reverse complement strand
CTGTCCTGCTTAGAAGCAATTTGCCAGGGGGGTCATCATATTGATCCATTACTTAAAAATATATCAAATCAAGAAATTAATAATGATTGGAATAAGTTGAACCAGAGAGAACGGGAAATACTCCCACTGCTGGCGCAAGGCCTTAAAAATAAAGAGATAGCTGCTGTGCTCTTTATTGCCGAAACTACGACCAGGGATTACGTGAGCGCAATCCTCGCGAAACTCCAGGTCAGCAACCGAGCTGCCGCTGCAGCGTGGGCCATAGAGCATGGTATAGCAGGGATCTAGGAAACCCGACATTTGTTGGATGACCTACAACAGTTTGAGGAGACATGCTGTTCATGTTCTCAAAAAAAATATGATCAAAGCCATCGTTGCTTCACTTCTCATCCTCGCCACACTGCCTAATCAAGCCAATGCCGGCGGGATGTCCTACACCAAAAAAATTCAAATGTGTGGAGTTTTTGCACAAGCCAATGCGGATGGTATGAGCGGCAAAGAGATGCTCCGCCAAATGTTAGTTCAGCGTGGTGACCCAGGCTATTTAGCGAATGTAATCTATGGTGAAATAAAAGAACTCTGCCCTCGCGCATATTGATTCTTAAGCCGGCTAAACACCGGCTTTTTTATTGCCTATCAGGCAATATATATGTTGCTTCGGCGGAGTAGGCAAAGAGCCTTAGCGAGAGCTAACCCAAAACTAATCTGGATTTTACATGCATTCAACACCTGTGTATTAGCAGCTTAAGGACAGGGAACAGCTGAGCTTTTTATTGCAGAAACCACTAACAGGGATTATGTCAACTCAATCTTCGGAAACTCCAGGTCAGCAACAGGGCTTCCGCTAATGAGTGGACTATTGGGAAAAGGTTTGATAGGGATCTAAGACACACTACTTTTGTCGGGTGACAGATCCTATATATTGGGCTGAGAATAGATAGTGAACCCAAAGGTCCCCAAATGCCCACCTTCGGAGTAAACAAATCTCAACTCCCCAACCCCTTAAGTGCCGAAGCTTTACAAGCCTCGGCTGACCGGATTCGGGGAACTATCAGACCCTCATCTGACGAGATAAGCGACACTATTCAACCTCCTGCTCCGAATCTCGCTAAGTCCAACAGTGACACTATTCAACCTTGGTTCTTATTGAGTTCGCCGTGTCAAGGAATGCTTACTGGGATTATTATCGCTCAGGGTGGATTCAGCGCGTTATTTCTTTTACTGTTACTCCCTTTTCTTGATGTTGCTGCAATATCCCGAATTCATTACCTAATTGTTGCATTTAGCGAGAGAGAAAAGGCTCTTAAGATTTCTCCTTTACGCCGACCTGGGTATGACAGAAGTATTTCTTGGTTATCTGCTATCCGTCCTATTGGTTGTGTTGCATTGAACTTAACTTTGGCAACGGTTTTTGCCCCTTTGATCGCTCCATACTCGCCAATGGCTTCAGCGACCAAGACTTTTTTTAATAAAGTTATAGCTATGCCAGCCACCTACTCTACTTTGAATGAACTTGATAAGTCTACCAGTTTTCTGTTGGGACCAGAGCAAAAATATTGGCTGCGAGACAATCAAGTAAGTTTGCTTGAGACAAAAAAATTAACGCTTGAGCAAGTTAAACGGAAAAAAACAGATGATGAATACCTAAGAGGTCAAGCGAGACGTGCAATAAGTACAGATATTAACGAAGTTACTTACAAGCAAATTTTAAGTGAAGTTACCTCACTGCCTCTCCACCCTCGCTTCAAGATTGTTCTTACTAAGCAACAGCAGCATCAAGTCATTGGATTGCGCCCAAAGGTCCAAGCTTTTTCATCTGAAGTTGATCTTAGGAAGCGTGAAGAACAAGCGAGGGAGATGGAAAAGGTAGCTGCAGAGAAGGCACGGTGGGGTGTGTATTACGAGAATTCTGAACTTAAGAATGATGCTATCTCGTCATGTAAAAATTCAGCATTTGAGAAGACTGGACAGAGTAAGAATTGGTTCTTTGATGATCGTGGCTTAGATTTTAATATTGCACCTATAGGGTCAAGTATTTGGGTTGGCGGTCCCTTCAAAGTTGAGATTGCAGGAGGTAATCTTGATGGCTCTAAAAGAATTACCCAGGTAGGTGTCGATTGTTATTTTGATAAGAATTCAACTA
>NZ_JAGQEK010000221.1 GCF_024346075.1 Synechococcus sp. Cruz CV12-2-Slac-r | reverse complement strand
TTCTTCTCTTCTCGGTCTGAAAGTGCATCGAGTGCCTGTGTAATCGCCTCCGCTTTAATTAAATCCTTTGCGTCGCCATGGCTGATCCACATAGCCGGGGCAATGCCTACAAGCTCAACCACTATCGATTGATCTTGGCTGCCCCTGCCGGTGCTATTAACCAGAATGCGTTTATCAGCTTGAATAACATTCTCAGCCGTTAGCCAGCTCATTTTTATCGTTTGATCGAATGCGGCTGGGATTGAGCTATGACCAGAACTTGCATCAATAGCAGTAGCCCCGCCGCTTTTTCTTGCGTGATGGATGCAAACAACCGTTGCCTTGCAATTAACTTCTGCTAATGCAACGAATAAGCGTTCAAGCTGAGCAATAAACTCACGATTATTTTCATCGCCCTCTAAGTAGCTTCTCAAGCAATCGACAAGTAACAAAGAATTAGGTCGTTCTTTGCACATGGTAACGATTGATTTTATACCCATCGGACTTAGATCTAACTTGTTGCCTTTGGCCGCTAATTTAACTTTAGGCATACTAACTGAACCGTCGGGATTGGTTTTAGCTAAACCTTCCCTACGTAGTAATTTTGTCCATTCTTTAGCTAACATATCGGCGCCAAGAATAATTAACTGATCACAACGATTATGTATTGGCTGCCCTAAACAATGCGATTTGCCACCTAACATGCAACCAGCCAAATGGAGCATCAATGCTGTTTTGCCCACCTTTGGCGGGGCAATAACTAGGTTACTAGATTGATATAACAACAAGTCGCCCCATAATTTAGCCTCTGATTCAGCCGGAACATTTATATCCTCGCCAAACAAAACAGGCTCTTTATATCCTGTTTGCCGAATAAGAGCTTTGGCTGTACTTTCCGATAAGCCAAACCCTAATTCAGCTGCTTCTTTTTTGGTTAATAATGCTTGCTTTAATGGATCGTCGGTTGTTGATTTAATCGAAAGAATCTTAGCTTCTAAAGTATTTAGATCCTTAGCATCCTGATCGATTGCACGGGCGCTACTGATGGCCGCTGCAATCTCATCATTTGATGGACTCTTCGCGTAGATCCAATCCTCAATACCCAAACCACCGTCGGCTGGTGGCTTGCCCCACGGCAGCCCAGGGGCAAGCAGCTGTTTCACCCCAGGCACTTCACTTGATAGATACCTGAACCACTTATCTAGATCGGCTGCATCGCAATCAGGCACCAATACGATCTCAACACCATTGGATTGCATCGCCTGGAGCTTTGCCACAAGCACTTCATCCTTCTGGTTTAGCAGGCTGATGGCTGTAAACCCCTTGCCAGCAAGCAGTTCAGCTTTCAGCTCACCCCTAACCACAAACAGCCGTTTTGCATCTCCAACCTTTTCCCATAGATAAGGTGCAACATCGCTTTGGGGCCGCCCACCTAAACCGCCTTTACACCAAGCAACTTGCTTGCCGCCTGCTGAATCCTTCCTAAACCTTTGCACCGGGCATCGCGCCCCATCCCAAAAGCGGTAATCAAAATGCCTTATTCCATTTGGCCGTGGTGCCTTAAGAGTGGAAGCGTCTAGCTTCCACATCCCGCAGCCCTGGGCTTCTTGCGATTGCCCTAGATAGACATAGGACGGGTTATCAATAGAAGCCTTACCGGGCTTCCCATTACGCTTTGTATGGCAGAAAACCCTGCCATCACTAGCTATTCTGCAATCACCATCTTTAGTTCGCCCGCAAATTGGGCACGGCGATTTGACACCAGATGGCGCAAAAGCAGTAGACATGTGATACGATTAACTAGGTTTTGTGCTACGCATACACGGGAGTCGCTTGACTCCCTTTTTTCATGCGTAGCGGTACGGAAGCATATCACGCTATCCCTAGCGTCTAGCCGCTTTATACCCTCTCCCATATCCGCGTATGCTCAGAAGTTGACCATAGCTGCTAATATCAAATCAAAGTTTATTCTTGTTTTCTGTGGCTGATGGCGATAGCTGCACCGTTGATTCCATTGAGTAATTGCGTTGCGCTGCTAATGCAGAAGACGAAAACGGCAAGCCGCTCTATATCCCCGTTGATCCAAGCCGTCCGCTCGGTAAAAACAATCCTCCCCGCCGCCCAAAAGGTGTTGCCGCACCTCCACCAAGACCATCTAGGCAGGAGGTGGAGCGACG
>NZ_JAGQEK010000220.1 GCF_024346075.1 Synechococcus sp. Cruz CV12-2-Slac-r | reverse complement strand
GGCGTAAACCAGGTGTATTTGGAGAAGACACATTGATAACTACGTAATCAGCAAAAGCTGCCAATTGCTCCAGCGATGCGGCGTAGTCGCAGGCGGCACGTTCCAATGGCACCAGCTTTGATTTACCTAAATTCACCCCCAAAATCGCCGGCCGGTGCCCCACCGCATCAAGGCGCTGCCGCTCCAAGATCTTGGCTACCGCCGCCGCACCCTGGTTGTTGAAACCCATGCGATTTAAGGCTGCTTGTTCTTTTGCTAAACGAAATAAACGCGGCTTTGGATTACCCGCCTGAGCTAATGCCGTAACAGTGCCTAATTCAGCAAAACCAAAGCCAAAGTGATGCCAAATCCCTGCCGCTTCTGCATTTTTATCAAATCCCGCCGCTAAACCCACGGGATTTTTAAAACAACAACCAAATAGGTTTTGCACAAGCCTTGGATCCTGCCTTTGCAAACTGCCTTGCATCCCTTTCAGGGTTGCTGCAACAGGAGCCAGCTGGCGCCAACGGCTCGCTTGGGCTAGTGCCTTAAGGCTGAGGCCACTAAGCAATTCCGCATCAGCCCCTTCATCTGCTGCCAAAAGGGGGCCAAAAAAACGTTGCCAGGTATCCACCTGAGTTTTTGCCATTTTTAATTCTGCTCCAACCTTTCAAGGCGCCAGCCCCCTTCTTTTTGGGGTGCCACGCGCCAATCACGCCAGGTGATTGCTGCATCTCTATTTTCAAAGGTTGCTAATGGTTGCTCAAGCAACTGGGCTATTTCCACGGTTTTTAATAAATAACCACCCTGGGCAAGGCGATCTGCCAGTTCAAGGCGAGTTAATAAATCCTTTAAGGGCGCCGGGGCAAGATCTTGATCTTTAGCTGTTGTTTTTAGCTGTTCTTGATCCGGAATTGCTTCCTTGCGGGAATAAGCCACCGCAATTTGATCGCAGCGTTCGTTATCTGGATCACCGCTATGGCCTTTCACATGTTCCAAGGCCACATCCGGAAGCCGCGCTGCATCCAGCTCTTCCCATAAATCACGGTTTAATACCGCTCCACCAGATGCCGTACGCCAACCTTTGCGTTTCCAACCCGGCAACCAACGGCTATAGCCATCGATCAGATATTTGCTATCGGTGCGAATTGCAAAGCCAGGATCCTTTGGTAATTCCTTTAGCCGTTTCAATAACGCAAGGCAAGCACTGAGCTCCATGCGGTTATTGGTGGTGTGGGCTTCAAAACCACCTAGTTCTTCCACCGTGCCATCGCTGTAGCGCAACAGGCAACCCCAACCACCAGGGCCAGGATTTCCTCTGCAGGCCCCGTCACATGCAGCGGTTACCACCTTTCGGTACAAATGGGTGCTGGTTGATGTTGAACTTGTGTTGTTCATAGGCCAAACCTACCGAGGGCTGGATTTTTTCAGCACTGCCATCGTGCTGCTGGCTCAGCTTTTTAACAGCACGCCATTAGATCAAGAGCGTTTTCAGGTGTTAGCCCAGCCGCTCAGTGGCGGCAGCTGGAAATTATTGGTGCTCGAGCAACTAAAACCCAGCCCCGCCTGCTGGCAGGTGCGCGCTGATGGCTTAGTGAATCCAAGCTTGGTGCGTTTTGATTTTTCTGGAATCTGCAGCCGTTATATCGATAGCAATGCCTATTCAATTCGTATAAATAAAACTGATCTCGCCACTTCCCATAGCCTGCGTTTGATTCAAGAAGGTGGCAAGTTGTTGTTGCTTGGGGTGCCGCGGGAAGCGGGCAACGCCATCCTGGTGGCAAGCGCTGCCCTCACAAATGCCGTGAACAACAAGGTGGGGGGCGATGCCTTTTTAGCGTTGCGGCTAGCGCCAGGCTGGCAATTAAGCCGTCGCGCTTACAACGGCCAAGGCTTAAGCCATATCTATTTTTCTACTAAGGCACTTGCAGCCCAGGCAAACAGCAACCCACCATTAATTACGCCAAAGGGTGTGGTGCCGATCCGGGTGATCCCCTACAGGCCAATGCGATAACCGTCCTGTTGCTTTGTTGTTTATTTCTTCTCGGGTTAATTTACTGGGGTGTGAGGAGTGAGGACTTTTCTAGGGTCGAAACAAGGACAGACTCCTGGAAGATTCCACACCTCAAGACCCCGCTAAGCGGGGTCTTTTTTTTTGCGCTATTTCCTTGCATTAAAAAGCCCCCTGCAAGCAGG
>NZ_JAGQEK010000022.1 GCF_024346075.1 Synechococcus sp. Cruz CV12-2-Slac-r | reverse complement strand
ATCCAGTTGAGAAATTCCTTGCCAACTAGGCGACTCCAGACCCCCATGAAGCGGTCGTAGGCGGCCCCATCGCTAAAGCGGATTGGTTCATTAGTCATGGTTATTGAGCTCAAGGTTGCGGTTCGCTCACGCTGGCACTTCGGTAACTGCCAGGAAAGATGACGCCTGATCAATTGCCGAAGGCCACACCAATCAGTTTTACGAGGTTCTTTGCGGACAGCCTGGATCCCGTTGTTCTCGTTTCAACCAACGCAAAGCGCTCTCCAATAATTCAACCGCCGCTTCATCACCAGGGCCATTGGCTTGCAGGGCATGAATAAGAGCAGCTGAGATTTGCTCGCTGGCCCGCCTATGTCTATCGGTTTTTAATTGATGCCAATCACGATCACTTATTTTTAAAAGATCATGTAAGCCCTTGGCAGCTTCCGATAGGTTTAAACGTTGGGTATTAGCTGAAAATTCAGACATGGCAGGGTATTTTGTGGTTAGCAAAATCCTATTAGGTTCAGTGTGATGACAGGAGGGAAAATATTAAAGCCGCTCCGTTGGCTCCATAAACTGACAACTATCAATTTCATACTTTATGATTCAAGTATTATCTCGAAGTATCGAGTAAAAACTCCATTACAAAGGCGTTTCTATCAACGCAAACAATTTTTAAAAATATTTATAAATAACCAGCCATGGCCCACTATGGAAAATGGCAGGTTTTGGAAAGCTATGCGCTGGGGAGGTGCTGGATTCCTAGCGGCGCAAGCCTTGCATTACTTCCTGCCTAGGTGATACGGCTGGTTGAAGATGCTGGGCATTACGGGCGAGATCCTCCTGCAATTGCACTTCATCTCCACTTTCCACGTCGATCACAGTTTGGAGCAAATGCTGAGGTCCACGCTTCCAGGCATTACGCAGTGAACGCCTTAAGCGATCCTCCACCAAAACCAAACGGTCTGCAGCTTCATTAGGGCTCTCACCTGCTTCAATATCAGTGCGCAGGCAAACTCCGAAGCCGTAAGCCTCTATAAGCGCTCTTCCGCCAATTAACACGGTTTGGAAGGTCCAACCTTCTAGCCATCTAACCCGGAATGGGTTGTTCATTAACAGCCTCAGGCACACCACCATTTGAGCGGATTCGGAGAAGCTTTACAAGTTTTTTCCATTTCTTGTTTCGTTTTTATAACCAAAGGGTTGTGGAAAAGATCTCGAGAATGCAGCTTAAGAGCTCCTTTTTAGGGCTTGCTAGCGCACCATATCCTTGTCATAAACCAGGTTTCAGCACTGATCTGGCTAAATCCAGCGTTGTTTAGACGGGTTTCAATTTGATCTCCGATGTAATCCCGGTAGTAAGGCTCATGAAAAACTCTGCGGAAATTTTCCATTACAGGTTGGAATTGAGGGCTATCAGTTAGCTGCACTGAATCGGCCAGGATCAAAACACCACCGGGACGCAATACTCGAAAAGCTTCTGCTATCACAGCCTGGCGGGCTTCAGCAGGTAATTCGTGCAATAGAAATACACAGGTCACAGCATCCAAAGATTGGTCTTTAAAAGGCAGCTCTTCAGCGTTGCCTTGCGTCAATTGAGGTAATTCCCCCGGTTGCTGAGAAAGCCAACGATTTGCCTGGCGCAAATATGCAGTTGAAAGATCTAATCCCACCAACTGTGCTGAACCAAAAGCACCCCTTAATTGCCTGAGGGTGCGACCTGTGCCGCAAGCCACATCCAGAATTTTGATTTGTGTTGCAGGCAAATTTGCCTGTTTGAAGCGCTGAGTTAAGGGCTTTAAAATGCGCCGGCGCATGGCATCTGCTGTGCCGTTAAACAAGATCTCAACTTGAAGGTCGTAGAGCTCAGCAGAGCGATCACTTAAGTAGCCATCGGTTTGGTGGTGGAAATTTTGAAGGTAGTAATTAGGAAAACTGTTGCTATCAATATCCGCAGGTAAATCGTGCACGTCTCGGCGCAAGCGGCGGTCCCAAATTTTTGGTAAATCAAGCCACACCAATGGATAACGCAACATCCAATCAAGCCAGGGGGCGTCAAATAATTGGCTGGTGGGATATAAACCTTGCTCCGCTTCTAACCAATCCCGTTCCAGCAGGTTGTCCATGCTTCTGCGAAGAGCCTGCAGGGTATCTGCCGTTATCGGAACAGTTTCGGCATTTGCCTTAGGGGCCACCAACTCCATCAATTGGGTGCTTATTTGTTTATGGGCAATTCCAAGCAGGCTTTTCCCCTGCTGCATGGTTTGGTAAGCAAGCTTTGTAACTGAATCCGCCATTGGGTTGAAGCTGGTATGCGTTGCTGCCATTCCAGCGGATTAAAGGCTTCGCCGCGAGATTTAGGTAACTGTTTCTCTCAGAATTAGCCTAAAAATGCAGCATTTGCACTGCAAAAGCATTGCAGGTGATAGGTTTTTGCCATTGGTTTTGATGCCGTGCAGGATGCGATCTCGAGTCTGATCGGTCGCTACGACCAGCAGGGTCGTTACTTCGATGGCTCAGCACTTGATCGCCTTGAGAACTACTTCAGCGAATCTGAATTGCGGATAGCTGCGGTTGATCTAATTAACGGCGATGCCGCAGAGATAGTTCGCGAGGCCAGCCAGCGGCTCTGGCTCTCAGATCCAGAACTGTTACTGCCCGGTGGAAACGCATACACCACAAGGCGGTTGTCTGCTTGTTTGAGAGATCTCGATTACTTCCTGCGATATGCCTCATACGCATTAGTTGCAGCGGATTGGCAGGTGCTTGATGAGCGGGTGCTCAACGGCCTAAACGACACTTACAAATCTTTGGGCGTGCCCACTGGCCCTACAGCCAAAGGAATTCTGCTTATGGCTGATGTTTTAACTGAACGTCTAGCAGCGGCTGGCTACAGCTCTTGCTCTTTGGTTAGAGCTCCTTTTGAGCACATGGCGCGGGCGCTCTCGGAAATCAGCCTCAACGGCCTCTGAGCCTTTAGAAGTAATCTCAAACCCAAATTCTTGATTAGTTGCGTGAACGCTTCCCCAATTTCCTCAGTAAATCTGCCCATAAAAGCAAATGTGAGTGCTGCCCATCGCCTGCAGCTAGAACCGATTGCCACTCCCCATCGTTTGCTCCTTGGTCCGGGTCCATCCAATGCCGATCCAAGGGTGCTGGAGGCTATTGCTAGGCCACCGCTAAGCCACCTTGATCCTCTTTACCTGGAACTTATGAATGAAGTTCAGGAGATGTTGCGCTACGTCTGGCAAACAGATAACCGCATAACAATTCCTGTAAGTGGTACTGGCAGTGCTGCTATGGAAGCAACAATTGCTAACACAGTTGAAAAAGGAGACCGTGTTTTGGTGGGGGTAATTGGTTACTTTGGCTTGCGGCTCGTTGATATGTGCAACCGCTATGGAGCAGATGTTGAAGTATTGGAGGTTCCCTGGGGGGAGGCCTTAAGTTTTGAAAGTATCGAGGAAGCAATAATCCGCCATCGGCCAGTACTTTTTGCACTTGTACATGCAGAAACCTCTACAGGTGTTTGCCAACCATTGGATGGTATTGGTGCACTTTGCCGCGAGCATGATTGCTTGCTGGTTCTTGATACTGTTACTTCACTAGGCGCCGTTCCTTTAAAGCTTGATGAAGCTCAAGTTGATTTGGCCTACAGCTGTAGCCAAAAAGGATTGAGTTGCCCGCCTGGCTTAGGCCCCTTCACTATGGGGCCAAGGGCAGAAGCCAAAATCGAACGCCGCAAGGGCAAAGTTCCCAATTGGTATTTAGATATGTCTGGTTTAAAATCCTATTGGGGAAAGGATCGTACATATCACCACACAGCGCCAGTAAATATGAACTTTGGTCTTAGGGAAGCCCTGCGGTTGCTTTGTGAAGAGGGGCTTGAAAATGCATGGGTGAGGCATCGCAATAACAGTGAAAAATTATGGCTTGGCTTGGAGGAATTAGGCCTTGAGCTACATGTACCTCACCCTTTACGCCTTCCCACCCTCACCACTGTTCGAATTCCGGCTGGTGTAGATGGGAAAGCATTTTCATCGCATTTATTAAATAAACATGGGGTTGAAATTGGCAATGGATTGGGCAGCTTGGCTGGAGAGGTTTGGCGCATTGGCTTAATGGGCACCAACAGCAGCGCTAGCAATGTTGATCTGCTGCTAAACCTTCTAGAGCTTGAGTTGCCTGCCTTCCGTTCTGGCCGCGTCGCTGTTTAAACCAGTTCTGAAGCATTAGCTCACATTGATCGCGCAAAACTCCGCCGTACACATCCATATGGTGATGGGCGCTTGCACTGCGGGAGAGGTCCAAACAGCCCCCCAATCCACCTCGCTTTGGATCACTCGCGCCGAACACCACTCGCCCCATTCGTGCTTGCACAAGTGCTCCAGCACACATCGGACAAGGCTCCAAGGTCACGATCAATGTGTGCTGGTTGAAACGCCACTGACCACTGCAGTGGCTTGCTTGCCGCAGGGCAATCAATTCGGCATGGGCGAGGGGATTTTGCTCCCCTTCACGGCGGTTACTGCCCCAACCAATTGCTTTTCCGTTTGGATCGAGCACCACTGCTGCAACAGGCACCTCGCCTGCGTTGCCAGCGATAGTTGCCAGCCGCAACAAGCGTTCCATCCAAATGCTGTTTGGAATATCCATTAAGGATCAGAATGAAGGATCAATGTTCAAATGGCTTGCAAGCCCTATTCCACAACCCAGATGTTGCCACGGGTTCCTTAGGGGAATTGTTGAACCATTCCAGCGCCTTGCTCTGTAAGTGGTTAGCTGATGCGCCAAATCACGGCCCCAGGCCTGGCCTAATTGTGCAACCCCTTGCAGAACCTGATGTTGCCGGCAAGCAAATCGACGAGCTGTGGCGTGATCTTTCTTCTTTAATGGATGGTGCCTATCGGCCCAATCATCCAGGGGCGCTAGCTCACCTGGATCCGCCAGCTCTAAATGTATCTATCTGCGCTGATTTGATTGCTGCTGGCCTTAACAACAACTTATTAGCTGAGGAGCTTTCACCTTCTTTAAGTCGCCTTGAGCGCAGTTTATGCAGCTGGATGGCGCGGCAAATTGGCCTTGGTGCCAATGCATCTGGGGTACCAGCCAGCGGAGGCAGCCTTAGCAATTTGATGGCGCTTACCTGCGCGCGCCGGGCCGCAAATTTGCAGGGTCGTTGTGATGGGGTGGTGCTCACTGGAGCTGGTTCCCATGTTTCCTTAAACAAGGCCTTAGCAGTTATGGGTATGGAGCCAGATTGCCTTTGGCGCTTACCACTTGATCCAGAAGGCCGTTTGTTACCTGCCGTTTTAGCTGATGCCCTCGATCGTGCAAATCAACTTGGCTTACCAATTTTGGCGGTAGTGGCAACAGCAGGTACCACCGTGCAAGGGGTTGTAGATCCTTTGCGACAGATGGCCGCACTGTGCAAAGCGGCAGGGGTATGGCTTCATGTTGATGGTGCGATTGGCGGAATTTGCGCTTTGGTTGATAGCCAGCGCTGGCGAGTGGATGGCATTGAGTTGGCTGATTCAGTTTCTTTAAATCCACAGAAATTACTGGGGGTATCTAAACCTTCATCTTTATTGCTACTACAAGATCCCAATCATTTACGCACCTGTTTTTCCACTGGTTTGCCATATATGGAGCAAGCAACAGCAGACCACGGCGGTGAACTTGGCATTCAGGGTACCCGTGGTGCTGAAGTGCTTAAGTTGTGGATGAGTTTGCAATACCTTGGCCTTGAGGGGATAGAAAAAATACTTGAGGGAGCATTTTTGCGGGCACGTTCGTTACGAAGCTTGCTAGAGCCATTGCCATTGCATTTATTAGCGGGAGATCTTCATCTGCTTAGTTTTAACTCTGCTGCTGCATCAGCAGATGAGCAGATCAATTGGCGTGACCGTTGTCATAAACAATTACTTGAATCGGGTTTCTGGCTTTCAAAACCAGATTGGCGAGATCTTCCTTTGCTAAAGGCTGTGTTAGGGAACCCTTTTACCAGCGCGATGCACCTAGAGCAATTAGCTTCAATTATTAGCAGGTCTTTATGACACAAAAAGAACAAAAAGGCCGTTGGCTAGCAATTACAACCGGGATTATTTCTGTGGCCATTGCCTTGGCGTATCTTCTGTTGGTTTTACTGCTTGATCGAATGGGTCCATTGTTGCCACCACCCCCCGAGGCCCTCGGCGTGGTGGTAATTGCTGCACCTGTTGCTTTAGCGGTTCCACCACTCGTGCAAGGGCATCTTCAAGAAAATGTTTTAGATTTAAATCTCTTTTTTCCAAATCGTATTGTTCACGCACTACAGCAGCAATCCCTCCATCTCCCCAATTTTGTTGTTGCCGAAAATAGCTAATAAAACTGCGTCCTGCCAACCGAGTTAACCAGGCTCCTGTTACCGCCTGAATCGCTTTTGAGGCAAGTAGAGCTGGCAAATTCAGACCCATGGCAGCACTAAGTAAGCCTGCACCTCCTTTAACTAAACCAAGGCTCGCTAAAGTGCGTCCTAAAGAAAGTGCCAATTGCTGCCCTTGAGCCCTTGTTATATTTACGCTATAAATCTGGCCGATTTCAACAACCATTTGGGCATTTACAGCAGCAGTAGCAAGTAAATCAAGGCCGGGTAGTGGTGTTAGGGCGATGGCTCCTGCACCGATCCAGCCGTAGCGATCCACAATTTCTAAAGCATCGCGATAGCGCTGTTTATCTAAGAGATTTTGTGAATCAGTGGAAAGACGGCTACTTTGCAGCAGGATATTATCTGCCAACAAATCCTCCCCTTCATCCCTAAGTAGCTGGGCTAAACGCATTAAAAGCCTTTCAATCTCAGCCTGAGGTTGCAGCGGCTTACGCCCGGGTTGTGGGATGGATTGAGGTGATCCGCTAGCGCTCACTACATCTTCTGTGCGCACTAGGCCGCCACAACGGAGTTGTAATAATTGCAGAAGTCTTTTTTCTTCACTCTCACCGCGAAGATCGCATTTATTTAATACCAATATCAAACGTTTGCCCATTTGAGCTAGAGCTTGCAGAATCTTAAATTCACTAGCACGCAGATCTCCATCAACTACAAAAATCAAAAGATCACCCTGCACCGCTTCGCTGCGAGCCTGCTGTTCACGCTCTAAACCGTCTTGGCCAGATTCCAGGATTCCAGGAGTATCTCGCAACTGGATTGAGCGTTGCAGATCAGGTAAACGCAATAAATAGTTTTGGCTTTCTTTTGTTGATCCCATCGCTGCACCCACAGCGCCGATGCGATCGTTTATTAAGGCTCTTATTAAAGAAGTTTTACCACTGGAACCACTACCAAAAATAACAACAACTAGATCACCTTTTTGCAAGCTGGCCTCCACTTGCCTGCGGCGCTCTAGCAAGGCTTCCCTCGACACGGCATCGCGTAGTTGAGCTAACTGTTGATCAATTGCTTCTAAATTCTGTTTAGCAGCTGCACTACGGGTACCTGCTGCTTTGGGTCGTTGAGCTTGCTTACGGCTGCCTTTTGCTGATAACCAAGGTTGCAGAAGTGGATAACAAGTGAGCACCACTGCAGCTAGCAGCAGCAGCAAAGTGGGCCCTACCAACCAGCCAGGCAACCAATAGCTCAATTGCCAAAGCAAGCTGTTAACCGCTTGAAGCACCACCGATAAAATCACGATGGCAAGCAGCAATCCCACCACCAAAAGCCAAGGGCGTGGTGATTTCATCAGCGGGCTTCAGAATTAGTGCTGCCGCGGCCGGCACTGCGCATGATGTCGCCCCAAAGCTCTGCTGCCACTGCGCTGCTGGCAGCGGTAGGACTGCTGTCGTCGTTGCCAAGCCAAATCCCCATAACCCAATGCCGGCTGGGTTCATAGCCAATAAAAAGAAGATCGCGCCCCTCATTGGTGGTGCCGGTTTTACCCCCCTCGGCCCCACCAAGGGAGGCGGCACTGCCGGTGCCCCCCTGCACTACACCACGCAGCAGGCCCTGCATTAAGCGTGCTTGTTTAGGGCTCATAACGCGGCGGCTATTCGATCTTGTTTGCGCTTGTTGGCGGCATCCTTTGCCTGGATTCAGGCAAGGTTCTGCATCTGTGAGCCTGCGAATTGTGGTGGGCTGTTGCCAGACCCCATCGTTTGCAATAGCTCCGTAGGCGGCAGTCATTTCGATCAAGCTGGTTTCACTTTGTCCCAATACCAATCCAGGCACTGCAGCTAAGGGGGTTGTGATGCCGAGATCCCTTGCTTTTTTAACTACTGCATCCAGTCCATATCGTCTACCTAATCTGAGGGCAGCTGTATTACTACTACTGGCAAATGCTTGAGACAACGCCAAGCTGCCTCCACAACCAGCCGTAAAACTCTGCCCTCCCCAATCAAGTGGAGCGCAGCTGATTGCTGAATCCGGCCGTAAGCCTCTTTCAAGAGCAACCAAATAAGTCATTAATTTGAAAGTGCTGCCGGGTTGCCTCAGGGCTTGGGTAGCGCGGTTGAATTGGCTTGTGTTGTAGTCGCTGCCACCAATCAGGCTAAGAACAGCGCCGCTGCGCGTATCGAGCACCACCACTGCCCCCTGTTTCACACCCCAGCCGTTACCAGGCCTTAGATATTCCCTTAATTTTGCTTCAATTATCTCTTGAAGTACTGGATCGAGATTCGTATCAACAAGGAAATTACCTTCACTCGCCACCTCTGGGCCTAGAAGATTTTCCAAATCTCGATGCACTTGATCTGAATAAAAGGGCGAGGGGCGTCGTTCTCGTGACGCGCAGGCCCTTGGGGCAAGCACCACAGGGGTGCGTCTGGCCCGGCGGATTAAATCGGCTGGTGCCCCACCTTCTGTTGCCATTTTTGTGAGCACACCATTACGAGCACTCAGAGCTTGTTGGGGGAATGCGCAGGGATCGTTGCCATTAGGAGATGGCAGTAAACCCACCAATAAAGCCGCTTGCTCAAGGGAGAGATCTTTAGCGCTTTTATTAAAAAACAATTGAGCAGCATCTTCAAAGCCCCAACCAACACCAAGATAAACTCTATTTAAATAACTTAATAACAAATCGTGTTTACTAAATCGTGCTTCAAGCTGTAGCGCTACCATTAACTCTCTCCACTTACGGCCAAGAGTTTCTCCCTGTCCCACTTGATCTGGATATAAACTTCTAGCTAATTGTTGGGTAAGTGTGCTGCCTCCTTCTAATACTTTTCCCCCCAACATATTTGTAATCAAAGCCCTTGTAGTGCCGATTGGATCGATCCCTGGATGCCACCAAAAACGATTATCTTCACTGGCAAGAAGCGCCTTAATTAAGTGGGGCGAGAAGCTTGTTAATCGAGGTAGTTCATTATGCCCACTGCTATTTGCACTTGAGAGGGGGCGATTGTTACGGTCGTAGAGCACCATCGGCCCTCGCACTGGAGCCAGGCTGCCCCGCACGGCCACAGTAAAAGTGCCAAAGGCCAGCAATAGCAAACTAAAAGCACCGGTAGATAGGGCTGCAGCACTAATAAATTTTAAAAACTTAAGCCGCCATAAATATTGCGTTAGTTGGCGAAATTCAATAATAGGTAATTCGGTTGCAGAGCCCGGACCCAAGTAAATTTGATCCCCATCTCGCAGCTCGATTGCTTTAACTAAACGACCCAGCCAGCTAATACCATTTGTGGAGCCAGCGTCTGTTAATAACCAATTTCCACGCCGTAATTCAAGGATAGCGTGACGCTTAGACACGGCTGGATGGTTTACAACTATCTCTCCATCACTATCGCGTCCGATGCGATAAATTTGGCCATAGAGGTTATAGCAAATTGACTCTTTGCCAAACTGATGCAGCCACAGCTCAGCCGTAATCATTTTTTACTCCTCAAGTTGTGCAGCAGTAAAGAAACAACAGCTAGATTAATAGCAATATCAGCAAAATTAAAAACTGGGAAATTAATAGGCACAAATTCAATAAAATCCACAACAGCCCCCAGCCTCACGCGATCTAAGCCGTTGCCGATAGATCCGCCAAGCAGCCAACCCGCAGCACAAAGTTGAAGAAACTGCCATTTTTTTCCGGCTCGCCACAGCCACAACAGTAGAAATAGTGCAACAGCAAAACTGATCAAACCGAGCCAGGCAGCACCTTGGGGGAAGAGGCTAAAAGCGGCACCATTATTCCAAACCAGGCGAAGATTTACCAAGCCAGGAATAAAAACAACTTTGCTTGATTGAGGTAGCTGGCTTAAAACTAAATGTTTACTCCACTGATCCAGTATTACTACACCAATTGCCAGGCCAATACTGAAGCCTCTTACTTGAAGAAGTTTATTCACCGGTTTACCAGAAGTAAGGGGCGCAGCACCCTCGCCAGAACTCCAACAAAACAACAGAGCAGCAACTGGCCCGGAAGGGGGAGAAGGCTGTAAGTAAGAATTAGTTGGGGCAAGCTAACGCTCCATCTATTAGCCAAACTACCTAATCCCAGATTGAGCAAACCGCAAATTTGAATCGTAAATAGACCTAGCAGTGCTGCCCCGGTAAGGCGCTCTAAACGATCCATTCCCGTTTGTTGCACTAGCCGGCCACAAAGCCAAGCGGCAGGTACAAATCCGGCCAGGTAGCCAAAGGAGGGTTGCTGAAGGTATGCAAGGCCACCACCTTCTTGAAAAACAGGAATAACGCTTAAGCCAAGGCTTATATAAGCCACTGCGGCCAACATTCCCGATCGCGGTCCGCACACCAAAGCCGTTAGCAGCAGCGCCGGCACTTGGGCTGTAACTTGTAAATCTTGAAAAACAAACCCCAATTGGGGATTCCACCAGGGCAAGGCCGGTTGTAACAAACCACCAGTGAGAATAAGGAGTAGCCCCACAAGGGCTCCCCACCAGTTCAAGAGGGCGCGCAAGCTCAACCCAAGCTATTTGCCGCCATCCTGCACCAACCTATCGATCCACACAACTTTGACTGATCCATCAGAAGCTCTTTATCCCGTTGGAAGTTTTGTAAAACTGCAACATCAGCAGCCCTGGCTGAAGACGGCTTCAGTGATGCCAGTGCTGCGGCCTGCTGATCTTGTGGAAATCGCTGAGCAGGGGGAAGTGATGGCAATTCACCCAATGCAGCAAAGGGCGGTCAAGTTTCGCCGAGGTACTTTTCTTTTGGCTGTTAGCTCATTGCAACCTGCCACTGATGCTTCAGGTCATTAAGGGCTGCAGCTGGGCCGCATACACTCAAATTTGGTTTCTGTAGTAAACGTTTAGCAGCCTGCTGCAATTCTGCGGGGCTGATATGTGGCAATTTTTTGAGGCAGAGTTCACTATGGTTTTTGGGCAAGCCATAGCTCAAAAGAGCCGCTAAGCGATCCGCCCTTTGGCTTAGCGTTTCGCAACTCAAGGCTTCTTGTCCTTTTATTTTTGCCACCGCTAAATTCAATTCTGCCGCTGAAATTGGTTGTTCAATCAGCCGCCGCCATTCACCTAAAAAAGCGTTCAGAGCTTCTGGTGCCCGATCTATCCCGCATGAAAGATGCCAGATCATCGGCGAATCTGAACTACGAGTGATTAACTCCGCGCCAATGTCGTAGGCCAGGCCCAATTCTTCGCGCATTACCTGGAACAGGCGACAGCTCATTCCTACCCCAAGGTGTACCTGTAAAATGCGAAGTAAGAGAGCATCAGGATTATGTATCTCAATTGTACGAAAACCAATCATCATTACCACCTGCTCGGTTCTGCAGCGCACAGCAGCAAAATTCTCCAGGGGTTCTGGTATCAATAGCGGACCAGCTTCGATCTTATTTGTCCAGCCTGAGATCCGATTGACACATTGCTCTTGAAGGCTTGATGGTGGATTTCCTGCGAGCACCAAAAGGGCGCTATGAGCAGCGAGTTGCTTTGAAATTTGAATTAATGATTTAGGTTCAATTTTTTCTAGATCATTCCTAGTGCCGATTGGATCATGGCCATAGGGTCCATCGCTAAATAATAGTTGTCGTAATTTTTCATGACAAAGATAAAAAGGATCTTCTCGCATTCTTTGTATTGTTTGCATGTTTAAATCACGTTCTAGATTTACTTGATCCCTTTCGCAACTGGGCATTTCAAGCATATTCAATAATAGTGGTAGCAGAAAGTTAGCATCATCGTTGTTGCATTTCAAAGCAACAACTAGAAAATCATCTCCTGCATCACAGCGCAAATTTGCTCCATAACTCTCCACCTCATTTGCGAAATCTTCGGCATTTAATTCACCACAACCCCGAGTTAATACTCCCGCTAAAAGTTGTTGACGACCCCTCTGGCCCGGTGGATCTACCCTGCTGCCAAATGCCAAAACTAGGCGTGCAACCAATATTGGCGATTCTGGCTGATGCAATAGTTCAACTTGTTTCATAGGAATAGATTTATTCAGGTAAAACTTCAAGTATGCAGGCTTTGCTGAGGTCCCAGTTTTTTGCGAGTGAATGCAATCGATCCTGGTCCCATTGCTTTAACCATTGCAGAGGCGCATCAAGCGGCAACAAACGTTTTTGTAGGCTGGCCTGCCCGAGATGATGGGTTACCTGGCTGATTGCCTCATGGCTAAAGGTGTAGCCATTACCAATTAAGCGCTTAGCGCGCTCTATCTCTTGCAATTCAAAACCCTGCTGAGCTTGGGTTAACAACTTCTCCAATTCTTGCCGCACCTTTGGCAGAGATTCAGGATTGGTAACCGCTTCCAAAATTACCAAACTGCCTCGCTCGAGAGGATGAACCTCCACGTCTATGGATTCCACAAGTTGAAGCTTTTCGCGCAGTACTTTCACAAGCCTTGAAGATCTGCCTTCAGCAAGGGCTGCAGCCCAAAGATCAACCCCCATTAAAGCTTCAGGATCTGCTGCGAAAGGGGCACACCAAGCTATAAGCAAGCGGGCTGATTCAAGCCGCGGCAGGCTCAGATGGTGTTCCCCCGGTTGCCAGTGCATATGCAAGTCATCTGGATTCAAATCAATTAGTGCTGGATCCTGCTCTGCATCAAGTTCAGCGATTGGTCCTGCCGCCAACATTTTCAGCAGTTCATCTGATGCAAAACAGCCCCCCACAGCAACAGCACAATTTGCCGCCTTGTAGTGGCGACTTTGAAACCGTTGCATATCTGCAGGCCCATGATTCAAGAGATCGGAACGCAAACCAATAATTGGTCTGCCATAAGGATGATTTCCGCAGGCCAAATGCAATAAGCGCTGAAAAGCAACCTCCTCGGGTTGGTCTTCACTTTGAGAAAGTTCTTCAAGCACCACAAGCCGTTCCATTTGAAAGGATTCCCTTTCAAGGCCCGGTTGTAAAACCAGTTGTGGCAGCAAATCACATGCCAGGGCAAGCCCTTCAGGCGGAATTACAAGGTGGTATTGCACTTCGTCAAAGCCAGTAGCGGCGTTACTAGAGCCACCTATGGATTCAATTTGCAGGTCAAATGCACCAGGCGGAAGATTTTCATTTCCCTTAAACACCATGTGTTCAAGGAAATGGGCGATACCACTTTCAGTATTTTGTTCCATGGCACTGCCTGCCTGGCACCAAAATTCAATGCAAACCACCGAGGCATCGGCAACTGGTAGGTAGGTAATAGGACAACCGTTCCCAAGGAGATGCTGCTGAGGAGCTGGAAAGCCAAGGGCTGAGTTAGGTAGTGTCAGAGAACGAATAACGCTTGCCACCATCATGGTGCGACCAGGGGCCCTTAGGCTCTTTCGGTCGCGAACAAAATAAATGAATAGCTCTCACCCCCTGGTAGGTCGCATAGCCCAATCCTTGCTGCCTCTTTGGCAGCAGCTACCAAAACTTGAAACCCTTCCCCTAGATCCGGATTTAAAAGAGGTGAGGGGTGAACTTGAAGGCGATAATATGGCAATTAGTAATCAACTATTACGCTGCCGTGGATTGCGAAAGATCCACCTTGAAGTAGCTCATATTGGCAAAAATCTAGATATTCTTCACTGCGTAATGTTTCCAGATCCATGTTTTGATCTGCCATTATTTGGTGCAGATATTGTTGCCGGAAGAGGTGGTATTTCAGCAGCCATTGTGGATTTATCCCCCACCGCACCGCAGTTACCACGCAGCATTGATGAAGCCTTAAATAAAATTGAGAAACATAGATATTCCCAACCCCGTGAGGTGCCTCCATGGGGCAAAATTTTTTCTGCGCAAGTACTATTTGTTCGCCCCACCAATAGCATCGAAGAAGAGTGGTTCTTAAAAGATCTTCTTGCTTTTCACCAGATTTTTCTTAACCACCTGATTCTCAGCGAACCAGACGCTGCAAACCACCCGGACAGCCAGATGCGTTATGAAGCGCAATTAAATTACTGCGAGCAGCAAAGAAGAAACGACAAAACAAGAAGGGTGCTTGAAGCTGCCTTCAACCCACAATGGGCAGACGATTACATTCAGAATCTGCTATTCGACGATCCCCAGCCCCCCGGAGTTTTGTATTATGCCTAAAATAAATCCCAGTTCTAAACCGCCCCGTTTAATATTATGGCTTGCAATTGCTGCAGCTATATTCGGAGCAGTGATTTGGAAGCAGCTAAGCGCTGTAAAGGCTCCGCTCAGCCCTATTGCAGCGAAAAAATCCATTGTTAAACCTCTTGGGGTTACAGCTTTGGGGCGATTATTACCGGCAGGCGATGTGCGCCGCTTGGCTGCACCAAGTGGCGCCATGGGTACGATGCCACGCATCGCTGAATTACACGTAGAGGTTGGGGATAAGGTGGCAGCAGGTACTTTGTTGGCAAGTTTTGATAGCAAGTTAGATAGCCAAGCAGATATTGCTTTTGCCAAGTCAAGCATTAGTACCTTGTTAGAACGACAAAAATTATTGCGACAGGAACTGGCTCGTTATCGAAAATTGCAGCAGCTGGGGGCAACCAGTTTGGAGGGGGTTGAATTGCGGCAACTCAAATTACTTGAAATAGATCAAGAACTTAGAAATGCACAAGCTGAATTAAATCGTCAAAATGTTAAATTACCATTTACGGAACTGCGAGCTCCATTTGCAGGAACAATTTTGCAAGTTCACGCCCGCAGTGGTGAGCGGCCTGGTGCAAGAGGGGTTGTTGACATTGGCCAAAGTAGCGCAATGGAAGCTGAGCTTGAGGTTTATGAAAGTGATATTGATAGGGTAAGAATTGGGCAACTAGCAAAATTGCGTAGTGAGAATGGGGGCTTTTCAGGACAATTGAACGGCAGAGTATTTCGTATAGATCCCCAGGTTCGGCAACGGGAGGTGTTATCAACAGACCCCACCGCAGACACTGATGCGAGAGTTGTAATAGTTAGAATAAGCTTGGATAATAACGACCGCAAAAAAGTGGCGAATCTCTCTGGTTTGAAAGTAATTGGTAATTTAAAACCATGATTTTTGATTCCTATGTTTGTTGATATCTGGCAAAAACGCAGGATTCCACTTGCCTGGTTACTGCTTAGCCGCCAGCCGGTGCGCTTAGCTATTGCCCTTGCAGGAATTGGTTTTGCAGGAATACTAATGTTTATGCAGCTTGGTTTTAGGGATGGATTATTTGATGCCAGCGTAACTATACATCGTTTATTTGATGCTGATTTAGTTCTTGCTAGCCCGCGCTCAATGAGCTCAATAAGTATGGCTGGATTTCCAGAAAGACGCCTTATTCAAACACTGGCTGACCCTGAAGTAAGTGATGTATCACCTGTGCACTGGAATTTTGTACTTTGGCGAAATCCAGAAACTAGAACAACAAGATCAATTTTAGCCCTTGGATTTGAACCGAGCGATCCGCTTTTAATTGATCCAATGGTGCAGCGCCAAGCATCATATTTGCAACAGAAAGGCAGGGTTTTATTCGATGAACGTTCCCGAAGTGAATTTGGTCCAGTGGCGGATTGGTTTCGCAAAGGTAAAACCGTTGATTCAGAAGTTGCTGGTGTGAGTTTGCGAGTGGCAGGGCTTGTGCAGTTGGGCCCCTCGTTTGGCGCGGATGGAAATATGATTGTGAGCCGTGAAACATTTCGCAGCATTATTCCAGGGAGCTCTAAGGGAAGTATCGAGCTTGGTTTGATAAGGCTCAGCGATGGCGCAGATCCTATATTGGTATCAGGGAGATTAAAAAAACAACTACCTAATGATGTAACTATATTTACTAAGAAACAGTTTATTGAATTTGAGAAAAATTATTGGCGCTCTAGCACTGCAATAGGCTTCATATTTTCCCTTGGTGCTGCCATGGGCTTTGTTGTGGGCTGTGTGATTGTTTATCAAATACTTTACGGAGATGTGAGCGATCATTTGCCTGAATATGCAACATTAATGGCTATGGGCTATAAGCTTAAGGATCTTTTATTGGTGGTTGCAAGAGAGGGATTATTACTTGCTTTGATTGGATATCTACCGGCATACGCTGCTGGTGAGTGTCTTTATGCACTTATCAGATCCTCAACAAAGCTTCCTGTTGCAATGGAATTTGATCGTGCTCTTTTGGTATTCAGCATGATTCTTGTGATGTGTTTGGGCTCAGCACTATTGGCGATGCGAAAATTAGCTGATGCAGATCCTGCCGAAATCTTTTAATGGATCTTCAAAACACTGCTCCTTTAATTAATGCCGATGGCCTATGCCATAGCTACGGCAAAGGTGCGATGAGTCGATTGGTATTGGAAAATATTCAGCTACGTCTTAATCCTGGCGAGGTGGTTTTGCTAACAGGTCCGTCAGGTTGCGGCAAAACAACCTTGCTCACATTGATCGGCGCGCTGCGCAGCGTTCAGCAAGGCAATTTAGAGGTGTTGGGAGTTTCATTAAAAGGTGCAAATCGGGAGCAGTGCCGTGGGGTGCGCTCAAATATCGGCATGATTTTTCAAGGCCATAATCTGCTGCGTTGTCTTACCGCTGAGCAAAACGTTCAAATGGGCGCAGACCTGCTCTCCGGTACTAGTTACGGAGCCAGACGCGCTATGGCGAGGGAATGGCTGCGAGCAGTGGGTTTGGGCGACCAACTGAACAAACTCCCCCACGATTTATCCGGGGGCCAGAAGCAACGGGTGGCCATTGCAAGAGCCCTTGCAGCAAAACCAAAATTGCTTCTTGCAGACGAGCCCACCGCCGCATTAGATGGTCGAACTGGTAGGGAA
>NZ_JAGQEK010000219.1 GCF_024346075.1 Synechococcus sp. Cruz CV12-2-Slac-r | reverse complement strand
TGCGCTCTGGCCTACTTGTTGACCTGCTGCCAATTGTGACCAGCTCCATCGTGTTGGGCGAGCCCAGCTACTCGATCAAGAAGGTTGAGCACCTCTACATGGAGCGGAGGGAAGCCGAGGTGACCAATGCTGGTGACTCAGTGGTGGCTTATCTCAACTGGATGGGCTCGGATGAGCCGCCTCTGCCAGGGGTTTTGCCAAAGGGCAGCCCCCAGCTGCTCGAGATTGAGAACTACAACCGCGAGGACTGCAATTCGACGGTGTTTCTGCACGACTGGCTGCGGCAGCTGCGCAAGGAGCAAGGCCTGCCAGAAGAGCCGCTGGAGCAGCAGCTTGATGAAAAACCAAACAAAGAGCCTTCTCCTTTGGAGGTTCTAGCCAGCCAGCTGATTGAGGAAATCCCTGAGCCTCTGCAGAGCGATCCGCCTGCCAATGCCAGTGACGGGCTGCTCACGGCCCAGGAGCAATTCGGGCCACGGGGCTTGAGCTGGCGGGTGCAGCGCCTTGTTGCCCAGCTGCTTCCGTTCCACCACCGAGAAGCCAAGGTGGCCTGGTGGGCTTACTTCGATCGGCGCAATAAAGCCCAACTCAGCCCAACGGAGCTCGTCGATGACGGCGAGGCCATTGCAGCTGCCCAGTGGCGGAGTGTGCAACCCCGCGAAAGCAAGCTCACTGGAGCCGACTTTCACACCTTTGGCTTTGATCCAAGTCAGCCCCACAAGCTGCACGCAGACCAAGGGGACAGCGGCCTGAGCCTGGAGATCCCTGAAACCGGCCTCAAGCTGGCCGTTGACTCCCTCGATGCTGAGCGGGGCCGCGTCACGCTCAAGTACCCCTGGAGTAAGCGCGATCAACGTCAGGCCAATGGCCTGCCCGAGGGCATCCCCAAGGGGGCGACCTCCTTGATCAAGGTGCCAGCCGACATCAGCGAGAAGCTGCGGGAGAGCTTGTTGGAGCAGGCCAATCAATGGCTAGCTGGCAAGCCGCCAATCCCCGCTGCCATGCAGCAATTTTTGGAACGGCGGCCGGTGGAGGGCCTAGCGGCTCTCAATAGGGCGATCGAGGCGGAACCGGCAGCCGTGGCAGATCAGCTGGCGGAGTTTCTGGTGAGCCACTCCGGTTGCACCATTGCCCTGCAAGGGCCGCCAGGCACAGGAAAATCCACCGTTACAGGCTCTGTGATCGCCGAACTGGTGGCTAAGGGCCAGCGGATTGCCATTAGCTCCAACAGCCACGCAGCCATCAATAATTTGCTGATCAAAGCCCAGGCGACCTGCCAAAAGCGGGGATTGGGCCAGGTGGTGGTGAAGTGCAGCAACGGCAAGGAAGATCCAACCCTTGCCGAACTCGGTATCCCCCTTGTGGCCCCAGCAAAGCTCGGTGAGGGGATGGCTGTGGTGGGTGGCACCACCTGGATGTTCTGCCGCGAGGAGCTCGCTGATCAGTTCGACCTGCTCGTTGTTGACGAGGCCGGTCAGATGTCCCTAGCCAACCTGTTGGTGATGGCGCGGTGCGCCAAAACAATCCTGCTGGTGGGCGACCAGCAGCAGCTGGCCCAGCCCACCCAGGCCGATCATCCAGGGGATTCCGGGCTGTCCTGCTTGGAGTATTTGATGCAGGGTGCCCATGTGGTGCCAGCGGATCGGGGCGTGTTCCTAGCCACCAGCTGGCGGATGGAGCCCTCGCTGACGGCGATGGTGTCGCAGCTCTTTTATGACGGCCGTCTCAATGCCAACCCAGCAAACACAATTAACGCGATCAGCTGGCGCCTGCCTTGCTTGGACGCCACAGGGGAACCATTGCCGCAGCAAGGCCTCGTCTTTGATGCGGTGGTGCACAACGGCTGCAGCGTTTGCAGTGAGGCTGAGATCAATCGAATCGAGCAGCTTGTCGATGCCCTGCTCGGCAGCAGCTATTGCCACACAGCAGCGGGCCAGGACAAGCGAGGTGTGCTCGGCCCAGAGCAGATCTTGGTGACCGCTCCTTACAACGTGCAAGTGAACCGGCTACAGCAGCGGCTTGGCCAGAAAGCGCGTGTCGACACGGTCGATAAGTTCCAGGGTCAGGAAGCGCCGGTAGCGATCCATTCGCTAACGGCCAGTGACGGCGATGCTGCACCCCGTGGCCTGGGCTTTCTGCTGGAGTCCAATCGCCTCAACGTGGCTATTAGCCGGGCCCAGTGCCTCTCGATCGTGGTGGGTTCACCCGGCC
>NZ_JAGQEK010000218.1 GCF_024346075.1 Synechococcus sp. Cruz CV12-2-Slac-r | reverse complement strand
AGCGGATCAAGCTCTTTAGGCAGTGGATCCCTGGGGGCTAGGCGTTGCAGCCGTTGCTGCGGATGGCCTAACTGTTCACACAACCAAAAGCCATAGGCGGCCTCCAAGCCGGAGGCGCGCAGGATCAAGCGCACGCTTTCGGCGCCGCCGCGGTTGGGATCGGTAAGCACCACCAAAGCAGCCGGCCGCTTTTGCAATTCGGCCGCCAAGGCCTCCGGTTCGCGGCCATGGAGGCTTATCCAGCTGGCATCTTGCCAAGGGCGTGGGATGCCGGCAAAGGCCAGTTGCATCGAACTGGGGGCTGGATGAAAACAAAGCTGCGCGGGTTCAAAGCGCTGCAACAGCAAGCGACCGATGCCAAACCAAAGCGGATCACCACTGGCAAGCAGCACCGTTGATTCACCAAGAGCCATAGCCGCGGCAATGATTTCGATGGCTTCAGCGGGTTGATCAGTGCAAATCAATTGCTGCCCGCTGCTGGCGGCATAGGCCAACCTGCTGGGTGCTGCAACCAATTGCGCCTGCTTAAGCAGTAGCTGCAGGGATTGGGGCAAATTCAACTCCCCACCAGCATCTGTGCCGATCACATGCAGGATTTGCATGGGCCAGGGGGATCTCAACTAGTGGTTGCATTTTGCCCCATACGCAGGGAGGAACCATTGCAACGCCATGGGGGCTCGAACAAATGTACTATGCTGCTAATTAGCGTTTGCTTGTTTAGTGGCAACTTTTGATTCTGGCAATCCTTCCCCGCCGGAACTTCCACAGGAGAGGGGCTCTACGCCAAAATTAGAAGAGTTACGCAGACCAGCCTTCATCTTCGACCGCCAGGGCTGGACTCAAGCCATTGGTGGCCTTGTAATTGCCCTAATTGCTCTTTACAGCTCCTATGACCACATCAGCCTCCCAGCTTTCCAAATCAGAATCAACCAACAATGGGGCGTTTGGTTCATCGCTGCCTCGCTGGCGTTTGTACTTATCGATGCTCAATTGGCGACGGGATCCCGGTTACGAGCAGCGCATGATGCAGCGGAGGAAAGAGATCAAACAAATCAAGAGCGATACCGAACAGATCTGGAACGAAACCGAGCAAATCAAGAGCGAAACCGAGCAGCTGAAGCTCGAGAACGCCAAGCTGAGGGAACTGAACGCCAAGGGCAAGGAATTGCTCTCCTCCGCGGCGTTGCTTTGCTCTCCGCCAGATATCAACTTGATCCCACCAAACTCAACCGTTCAAGATTGAACGCTTATCTAGCCTTACTTCTGACAAGCTAGGTACAACTTTTTATGCCCCATGGCGCCCTTTGGCCTTTCAGCCTTGAAGTTGATATTGCAACGTAAAACGGCTAAAAAAAGTCCACTTGCCAGCTGGAGCCGGCCTTTTGGCCTTGGTTGGGATCAGCCATTCAAAGTGCGTTATGCCAGCAATTTGGATGATGGCCCCTGGCATGGCGCGCCCTTAGGTGGTTTTGGCGCTGGTTGCATCGGCCGTAGTTCAAAAGGGGATTTCAACCTTTGGCACCTTGATGGCGGCGAGCACTGGTATGGAAACATCCCCGATTGTGGTTTTGCATTATTTGAAAATAACGGCACCACAACTACAGCCCATGGCCTTGCCGTAAAACCCACTATTGATGCATCAAACCCAGAAGCGGGCGAACCACTTTCAGCCTGGAGCTGGTATCCAGCCAGCAGCGCAAAACAAAGCACCGGCACTTACAGCGCTCGCTATCCATTCAGCTGGTTTAAATATTGCGATGTTTTTAAAACAGAGGTGGAATGCGAAAGTTTTAGCCCAATAATCCCTGGAAACTATCGCGATACCAGCCTGCCTGTAGCGGTATTTCGTTGGCATTTTAAGAATCCAAGCCGTAAAACTTTAAAACTCTCGTTATTACTGAGCTGGCGCAACACACTCAACTGGTTTAGCAACACAGATCCCAGCGCTAAGGTGCATTTCCGTGATGATGGCAGCCCAGAACATTCCTATGTACCAGCCATTGGCCGTAGTGAAGGTCAACGCAACCGCTGGATTGATAGCGATGGCATTCATGGAATTCTGCTGGAAGGGGAACGCCACAACCCGATCGCTGAGGGGGAAGGCCAATGGTGTTTAGCGGTGGGAGAACTGCCGCCGGGGGTGGAGTTAATGCGTTGCAGCCGTTTGGATCCCCATGGAGATGGCGCTGAAATTTGGAATCGATTCAGCTCTGATGGCTC
>NZ_JAGQEK010000217.1 GCF_024346075.1 Synechococcus sp. Cruz CV12-2-Slac-r | reverse complement strand
TTGTGGGTACTACCAGCGTAGAAAAAAGTGAGCTGCTTTCTGCTTTATTGCAGGAGCAAAGCATTCCCCACAATTTGCTTAACGCCAAACCAGAAAATGTGGAACGGGAGGCGGAAATTATTGCCCAGGCCGGCCGTGCTGGCGCAGTAACGATCGCCACAAACATGGCTGGCCGCGGCACAGACATAATTCTTGGTGGTAATAGCGACTACATGGCCCGCCTCAAGGTGCGGGAATTATTACTGCCCCGTTTAGTGCGTCCGGAGGAGGGGCATCGCCCGCCTGTGCCATTGCAACGAGAAGCGAGTGCTGGTTTTGCAGCAGCCACCGTTAATCCGGCTAAACCCCTCAGTGAAGCAAGGGCAATTGGTCGTTTATTTCCTTGTGAACTTTCATCTGATACCGATCAAGCTCTTGCTGATGTTGCCCAGCAATTGGTGAAGCTTTGGGGTGATCGTTCTCTATCAGTTTTGGATTTAGAAGATCGCATCACCAGCGCTGCTGAAAAGGCGCCAACTGATGATGAAGGTATTATTAAATTGCGCCAAGTTATTGCCGCTATTCGTGGTGATTACGATGCCGTAATTGGTTCTGAACAGGCGCAGGTGCGTGAATTTGGTGGTTTACATGTAATTGGCACCGAACGCCATGAATCGCGGCGGGTTGATAATCAATTGCGCGGTCGCGCCGGGCGCCAGGGTGATCCGGGCAGTACCCGTTTCTTTCTTTCTTTAGAAGATAATTTATTGCGTATTTTTGGTGGTGAAAGAGTTGCTAACCTTATGAATGCTTTTAGGGTGGAAGAAGATATGCCGATTGAATCAGGAATGCTTACCCGTTCCCTTGAGGGGGCACAAAAGAAGGTTGAAACCTATTACTACGACATACGCAAACAGGTATTTGAATATGATGAAGTGATGAATAACCAACGCCGTGCTGTTTATGCAGAACGCCGCCGCGTGCTGGAAGGTAGAGATCTTAAAAAACAGGTGCTTGGTTATGGCGAGCGCACTATGGACGACATTGTTGAAGCCTATGTAAATCCAGAGCTTCCCCCTGAGGAATGGGATTTAAACCGTTTAACAAATAAGGTGAAGGAATTTGTTTATATTCTTCAAGATTTACAACCCGAGCAATTGCAGGGTCTTAATATCGATGAGTTAAAAGCTTTTCTGCATGAACAGCTGCGGATTGCCTATGACCTTAAAGAAGTTGAAATAGAAGAGATGCGAAATGGCTTAATGCGTGAGGCGGAACGATTTTTTATTCTTCAACAAATTGATACTTTATGGCGTGAGCATTTGCAAAGTATGGATGCTTTACGGGAATCCGTTGGCCTTAGGGGTTACGGCCAAAAAGATCCTCTGATTGAATATAAAAATGAGGGCTACGATATGTTCCTTGAAATGATGACCCAAATGCGGCGTAATGTAATTTATTCAATGTTTATGTTCCAGCCGCAAGCACCCGAAACGCAAAATATTTAGGCTCAGTTATTTAGATCTTTAAATCCCGCTACCTTCGAGAAATTCTATTATCTCGCGGTCTCGCAGGCTTTGGGATGTGCCGCCAGGTTCATTGCCTCGATTTTGTTGTTGCAGGGCATTTTCAAGGGCATCGATGCGTTCCATTAAGTTTCGAATCACCTGGGCTTCAGCATCGGGTAATTGAGAGTGGGCCAAGGGATCGATCCTCACCCCCGATTGATGGATCACCCTGCCAGGCACCCCCACCACCGTGCAATCCTGTTCCACATCCCTAAGTAATACTGAACCAGCGCCAATACGAGTGTTTGTACCCACATTAATTGCGCCTAATACTTTTGCGCCTGCGCCCACAACTACATTTTCCTCGAGGGTGGGATGGCGTTTTCCGCCTTGCTTGCCGGTGCCGCCAAGTGTTACCCCTTGAAATAACAAGCAACGATCACCGATTATCGCCGTTTCACCAATCACCACACCAGCGCCATGATCTATAAATACCCCACGGCCAATTCTTGCTCCAGGATGAATTTCTACCCCTGTAAAGAAACGCCCAATTTGAGATAATAAGCGCGGCAGTAACGGCAAATTTAACCGAAACAACTGATGGCTAATCCGATGAAGGCAAATTGCATGAAGCCCCGGATAGCAAAATAGGATTTCCAAAGGGCCCCTGGCGGCCGGATCTCTTTCTTTGATAATTGCAATATCAGCTCTTAAACTTCTAAACATCTAGTCAATCA
>NZ_JAGQEK010000216.1 GCF_024346075.1 Synechococcus sp. Cruz CV12-2-Slac-r | reverse complement strand
GAAGGTGAATGCTGATTTGGACGGGGTCTGCGCGGCCTTGCGTTCAATCCAGGAGCCCGCCAACCGTGAATCTGTGGCGCGTGTTTTCTGTTTGATCACCGCTGCCGATGGCGAGCTGCAGGCCGCTGAGCAGGACGTGCTGGCTCGACTGCTGGAGGCCCTCGGCCAGGGGCAGCTTCTGGAGGAGCAGCCCGCGTTGGCCAAGCGGTTCCGCCGGGAGGATGGCGCGTTCGATCAGGCGCTCTTCGCCGCGGGAGATGTGGCCAGTCGTGCGGGGGCCAAGGTGGGCGAGGCACTGGGCTGGGCGGGCAAGCTCTTCAACAAGGACAAGCCGGCGGAGCCCGGAGCCGTGAATTTTGAAGTGACGGTGGAAGAGAAAACCAATGAGGTGATCCTGGCGGGAATGGAGCGGTTGACCCAGCGGTTTGCGGCTGGGGAGCTGAACCAGGAGGAGTACAAGGCTCAGTTCGCGGTGCTGGTGGATCAGCTGAAGGCATAAAGTACGAACCGATCATCAAGCAATCACCAAGAGCGGTATTCAGCCCAATGAGTAATCACTGCTTCAAGGCCGAAGCCTATGCCAAGCAGAGCCAAGGCCAAGCTGAATCTCTGTCGCCAAAAGATATACCTATTTCATTTTTTAGCTCCACTCGCGAGAGTTCGATGGCTCGGATGTCTTGTTCTGAGTTTTCTTGACCATGAACCTGCAGAATGCGCTAGGCTGCATGCATCTAATCTCAAAGCCATGAGGTTCCCAGCTTCCCCGCGAGTGAGATATGAAAAAAATCCTCTAGTTGAGGTTATTTGCCAACTTAGATTCCCAAAAATATTAAAAATAGACAATGAAGACCCATATCAATTCCAAGAAGCTATTAGGAATGAGTATCCAAACTTCAGTGCCAAGCGCGAGCTCCCCTTATCAGCATTGTTAGCAGAGCCTGGTTCTCAACCGGGAGGTGCAGCCAGCAGTGGTTTTGTGGAGCAGATAAAGTCATTTGAGTTTGTTGATAAAACAGCTGAATGGAAACTTGTTCTTTCAAGCAGCTTTCTTTCGCTATCTACATTGAGATATGCAAAATGGGAAGAGTTTAGAGAGCGATTGGATGTTGCCTTGAAGGCCTTTATAAGTATCTATTCTCCAGTTTTTTTGACGCGCATTGGCTTGAGATACCAGGACTTGATCGTCAAGTCAGAGTTAGGCCTTGAAGAATCTCCTTGGCATGAACTTGTTAAGCCTCATATCTTGGGAGCCTTGTCAATAACGGAGTTTGCCGAATCTGATCTTACTGAAGCGTTATTGACATTCGGTTACACCCTTGACATTTCTGGCGCCAAGATTAGCGTGAGATCTGGGCTAGCACTCAGGGTGGGATCTAGTGAGCCCGTGTGTTTGATTGACTCTGATTGCTACACTGATTCACCTGTCGAAATCGCTGACGCCCTACTCACCCTTGACGAATTCAATGCAGAATCCCGAAACTTCTTCAACTGGGCTATTACCCCGAAGCTACGCGAATCCCTATCGCCAAAATCAATCTAATGAAGTCCAGGCTGGAGGGTCCCATTACGCTGTCGTGCTAGAACTCGGGAGTAGTTTAGGCACTGTCAGTCATGTTCTTAGCGAATCGGACTACAGCTACCGCTTGATTCATTTTCTTTTAGCTTCCGAAGAAGATAGACTATCGACTTTTCTTAATCGTAATCCACTGCGAGCGCTGACAAGTATATTCTTTGCCAGTTGGGCCGGACTTCAGTATAAAAATATATATGGCAATATCACCTCCGACTATTATCATCAATACAAGCTTCCCGATTTGAATAGCTCTATTCCAGATGCAGTGTTAAGCGCATTTATAGAGCTTGCATCGGCTGACAATTTTAACGAGGATTATCTGTACAGAATTGCTGAAGAGGTGATAGCTTGGGCTGTCGAATCTAATCCGATTGATCATTCAATAATTGCACATCATTTTAGGTCAATCCCAGATCTTGGCAAGCATATTTTGCTTTCGTCTCTCTGTGATGCGGATTTTGACACTAACTGTGATTACTTAACTGATCTTGTCATTAATTGCTTGCAAAGCCCCTGCAAGCGATTGGCTCAAGCAGCGGCCTCTTTTTTGTGTGTATGCTCTGGGGAGTAAGGGCGTAGAAACCTGAACGAGTACTTGCTAAAAAGTGATATTACTCACAAGTCTTTAGTTAAGGGAATTATTGATATTCTC
>NZ_JAGQEK010000215.1 GCF_024346075.1 Synechococcus sp. Cruz CV12-2-Slac-r | reverse complement strand
TCGTTTATCTGGTAGCAGCGAAGGAATGTGGGAAAAGTATGGAGCAATGTACTGCTATAAAATAGCAATTGAATATAACAAAACTGAATCAAGAGCATTACGTTTTAATTATCGCAAACGCTTACTTGAAGTAAAGAACAAGCATTCACATCTGAATGAATTGGTTGCTGATTTATTAAATCAAATGAATTGATAGCATTTACCACCATTGTTCACGATCTCTCTTCTGCTGCGCTTTTATCTTGAGCAGATGATTGATTTGTGACTGGTGACCTGCTTGCTGCTGTGGTGAGCGCATTGAGGGCAGTTTGGTGACCTTTGGATCATTGGTTGGTTTTGCATTATTACTAATCAGGAAAACAGGTGGATTGCTGTTGGTGATGCCATATTTGGATAAAAGTTTTTCGAGTGATGGGCAGTTGGTTTGGTAACCAGCAATGCCCAACTGATCTCTCATTTTTACATATTCAAAGTGTAGTAAAGGGTATTGAGCAGCAATAAATTTCTCAAATGATTGTGAGATACCGCATTTATGGCACTTGTAATTCCAAGCATTATAAATGCTGTAGAAATAACCTTTAGCAGTTGATGGAACAAGCGATTTACCTTTGCTGTCTTTACCACTGAATTGACAATAGGGGCATTGAAAGCGATATGAGTTTGATTGCTTTGAGAACAAAGGAAGTGATGAAGCGATATAATGAATTAAATTTTCTTCAATACTAATAGACATATAGAGTACGATGACGCAAATATCATTATAGCATATTTTATGAATTTCGTCAAATATCAAAAAGCATAAATAACCTTGTAGAGGTTTTGAAGAACTCCTGTCTTTATGGATTCAAGATAAACAAAGGCACTTGACAAAACCCAAGAAAAGTATTATAATTAACATTGTAGATGTTTGATAAAACCCTTTAGTTCATTCATCAATACAAACTCAAAAAAATTAATTTATTAAACCCGTTAAAACAACTAAAAAGAAACCCAAAAAAAAAATTAATCAAAATCAAATCAAAATCAAATGTGTATCTATTTGATATGAATTAAATTTATTAAATAAACCCAAAAGAAACTCAATAAAATCTATAGGTTGTATTCATTAAAACTAATCAATAGAAAATCAAATGAAACTCAATTGAGAATTAGTTGGTTCATGTTAATGTAGTTTAATGGCAATAAAATTTAATTGATGAATAATCAAAAGAGAATTATAGGGTTTATATAGAATGTAGTATTATAAATACAACAAATTAAATTTTAATTGAGTTATAAATGGGGTTTGCTGAGTTGCCTTAGAGTGTACGTTGTAAGGAAAAGTTAAATCCCCCTTAGAGTTTATCATGTATAAATAGGTATAGATTACATTTGGAGCAATAAATGAAATCAATACCCAAAGTAAAGCAAATTAGTTTTAAGGAAATAGAGTATCCATTATTGTTGTCACAAATGAATGATCTAATGGATCTATACAAAATGGATATTAGTGGTTTATATAAAACATTATTAAGAGAGAAGCATCAGGTTGTATTTGGTTCAACTAATAATAGAATAAGTCAATGACAACAATAAGAATCCAATTAAATTCAGTAGAAGGTGAAATGCTAAAAGAGGTGCAAAGAGTAAATAAAAGATTTAAGCACTTAGATGAGTATTTAATTCTTCAAATACGAGAAGAGTATGCCAAGATCAGTAAAGGTAAATTAAAGAGTGGAATATGAATAAGAGAGAACAGAATATAATTGATTTTATTCATCTACAGGAAATAGCAAAGCGTGTCTTAGTAGTAATTAAAAGGCATAGAAAAAAGAAATTAGATTCACCTGAAATGGATCCGCTGCCAAGTGCATTAATGACTGCTGAGGAGTTAATGTTATTGGATGAGGATTCAACATTTTATATTTTCCGTACAGATACTAATGCTATATTAGCAAGAGGAATTACAGGGTATGAATCAGCAAAGGCACAAAGTAATAAGATCCGAAAACAATTGGGTTTAAAATGGGATCAGGTAAGTTTTAGATCAGAAAAGAAACCAGCAGATAAACCTGCAAGGCAAAATTTTGGTAAAGGTATTGTAAAACAACCTGGCGAACATATCTACGCAACTCCATCAAATAATCTTTCTCGAATTAGATTACAGAAAAAGGATTGGGATGAGGAATTTTTAGGTTAATCTGCTTGTAGTTGATCAGGAGTTGGCAAGGGGAAGGCAGATAGAAAGAAGGAAAAATCAATTTTTGACATTTGCTTTGCTCCTTGCGTGGATCTGGGGTGGTTGCGCCC
>NZ_JAGQEK010000214.1 GCF_024346075.1 Synechococcus sp. Cruz CV12-2-Slac-r | reverse complement strand
CTCAGCACCATCTGCGCTCGAAAGTCCGCTGTATTGGGCTTGATAAACAAGTCTCTCATTTTGCCTGAAAATTTCTCGGCATTCAACCTCTCGTCAAGAAAATTAACCTCGCGGGTGATTACACTGCAGCTCAACTCTCCCAAAACTCAACAGCTCTTCCCAAGCCATTCGCACCGTTGACTCCTCCAGGTCTTGCGACTGAAGGCACTGGGAGCGATCGCCTCACTCGCATGAAGCAACTAGCGCCAGAGTCAAACTATCTGCCCCAGGTCGATTGCATGATGTTGTTGGGCAATCTCTACGGAGCTGGTATGAGTTCGCGAGGGTCAAACAGATCTCCCCTGACGCTCCACCCCCAACAGCCAAACAGGCGGATCGTCTCAAGGCTTCCGCGAAGCGGTAGCGCAAAGTGGTAGGCGGGGGCGTCATGACAGCTGATTCTGGGCCTCCTTGAGCAGCGAAGCGGTGATGTTCAGCAGGAGCGGCCAATCTGGGGAGATGATCTCCAAACTATCGTCATACCGAGTCTGAACCGCAAAGAAGGTGAGATCAGCAATCCGCTCAAATGGGCTGATATCTGTACCCGATTCTTCTAGCCAATCCATCAACGCCACGAGGTCGTGGGCAGGGCTGATTCAAAGTCTCAGCAAGGATCGGGCTGAGACCTCCGTCGCGCCATCGCCAGCAGTGCCGTGATGTCGTGCATCACCGCCTGCATCCCGCCTCGAATCGACTGAAAACCGGCCAATCGCAGCAGGTTGAGGGCCGCCGTTCGCAGCGTGGCCATCACTCCTGCGCCATTGCCGCGGTACCGGTGCGCATCCTCATGGAGCTGGGTGTCGCGGATCCAGTGCCAGCCTTCAATGCTCCAGCGGTCGCGAACCAGTTGCAGCAGGGCTTGTGGTGTGGTGCGCAGGCTGGTGAGGAACAGGTGCTGCGCCTGAAAGGGCTTGCCGACGCGGCTGCCGCTGGCCGTCACCTCCACGATCCAGCTGGTGCCGACCCAGGTCTCGGCGATGTGTGGCGGTGCCTGTTTGGCACGCAGGGTCCAGGTGATGGCGCGGCCGTGGCTGATCTCGTGATCCGTTGCCACGAAAGGGATCTTGCGCTTCCCCTGGAACTGGCTGCGGATCTGGCGGTGCAGCGTCTTCTGGTTGGCCTTGACCGTTAGCAGGAAGTCGGCCCCCTGCTCCTGGAGTTGCCGAAAAACGGCTGCTGGGTATGGAGGGCATCCGCTTGGATCAGCACGCCCTCCAGATCGAGCTCGCCAAGGAGCTGGCGCAGCACCGCCCGCTCATGGTTCTCACCGGTGGCGTAGCAGGCCTGACTGATCGCCACGCCCAGGGCCGCCGAGTAG
The DNA here is from genome assembly GCF_024346075.1 of Synechococcus sp. Cruz CV12-2-Slac-r. Taxonomy (GTDB): domain Bacteria; phylum Cyanobacteriota; class Cyanobacteriia; order PCC-6307; family Cyanobiaceae; genus Synechococcus_D. The sequence continues at coordinate 959 of NZ_JAGQEK010000214.1, read as the reverse complement.
AGCGTCACCTGGGCAATGAACGTCGACCCGCCACCGGCAGTGGGCTCGATCGAGCCCCGTAGCGTCTTGCCATCACAGATCAGCTGGTCGAGATCAGCAGCGCCACCTGGGATCTGGGCGATGGTCCAGTCGCGGATCGCAGAACAGAGAGCGGCCACATCCACGTGCTGGAAGAAGTAGCGGAAGGCTGAATCGGAAGGCGGCCGCCGGAGCTCAAGGCCCAAAGCCGCTGTGAGCACGCTGTGGTGGCGGATGGCAAAGCGTTCCAGATCCCGCAGGCTCTGGCAGCGGCTGAGGATTCCCAGCACCGCCACCAACAGCAGATACCAGGCTGGGATACGGACGCCCCGCCGCATGCGCGCGTCCGGGATCGCCTTGAGGTAGCTGATCAGATCGAGATCGGTTGCGGCAGAAACGCTCTCGAGCACAGGGAGGAAGCGATTCCGCCGACCTCAACCCATGCTGACAGCTCCGGCAAGAGACCCTGGGACAGACTTTGAATCAGCCCTGGGTGGCAGGGGGACCCGCCTACGTAATTGACGCGACCCGCCTACGTAGTTGACACCGGGCACTTGGACGCTGACCGATAAAGGCAGAGCAGCGCATCTCAACGAGAATGACGCCAGAGACATATTCTTGAAGTGGGTTGCCATTCATGCTGCCAACCGTAAGCAGAAGCAAGAAACGGTTCCTGAAGATGAAACGCCACCTGCTATCTCTTCCGTATCCGATAGCGATCAGGATTCTTCGCTTAATCTGTTGAGCACTCTTCGTTCATTAAGTCCACGGGGATTTGAGAAGGTATGCAGAGAGCTTCTGCGTGAATCAGATTTTGAAAATGTCGAAATTACTGGTGGCTCCGCCGATGGTGGTATTGATGGCTATGGAACACTGGAAATCAATCCCTTCGTGAGTTTTCGTGTGCTGTTTCAATGCAAGCGCTATGCCAAGGGTAACTT
>NZ_JAGQEK010000213.1 GCF_024346075.1 Synechococcus sp. Cruz CV12-2-Slac-r | reverse complement strand
TGTTGTTGAAGTAGTTGATGTGCTTAAAAGCTATGGGGAAGTGCTTGATGCTTATAGCAAAAACTTAATTTATCAAGCGGAAAGCCAATTTCTAGTTCCTTTCCCTTTGTTTAAATATTTAGATGGAGATAAATCTTTTGCAAAAATTTGGCGGCATCTTTGCCATGATCGCATTAATTTTGAATATGCTGAATATTGCATGAAGGCAATGCTTTGGCACGGTACTGGTGGGATGGATGCTTATTTTGATAGCGCCGCATTTATAGAAAATATCGCAGCTATCATTCAAGTAAAGCGCCGTGATCCTTTATTGGGTTTGTTGCATCCCTTGTTTCCTCAGTTTTTACCTGAATTAATACGAACAGCTGCAACTACCCATGCATTAGGCCAATTCTGGCGTGTAATGAGCGATCTTTTTATCGATCTTGCTGATGCTGAAGCTGATAAACGAGTGTGCTCAATTTCGGATGTGGTGGATTTTATAAAAGCTGGTTTAGTGGCTGCTGCTGGTAATCCAATTAGCTACGGCGTAAAGCTTGGTAATAAACATTTTTGGATATTACCGCCTGAAGCGGGCCTTACTTTCCTAGCTGATGTGGCAGTGCCATATGTAGAAGCTGTGTTTTTGCGCGGCACCCCATTTTTGGGCACAGTTTCGTTTAATGCCCAGGCTCAGCAGATCTCTCCAGATCAGGCTCAATTTTGTTATGGGGCCCTTTATGCAGATCCCCTACCAACTATGGGAGCGGGAATACCACCAAGTTTGTTAATGCAAGATATGTATCGCCATTTGCCCAAGCGCTTGGATCTCCTTTATCAAAATCGCACCCGAGGAGAAGGTGATGTGCGGGTAAAGATCTGCCGTAGTTTTCAAAAATCAATGTTTTGCGTTACTAATGCTGCCATCGCAGGTACTTTCCCCCATGGGCTCGCAGGCACCACTGCTGATCAACTAGCTGCTGATGAAGCGTATGCAGACGCCTGGGCCAAAAGGCTTTCGCAGGGGCGCACTGATTGCCTCGCCGTTTAAGGTTCTTGTTATGAACCATCAATGGACGCCAAGACCAAAGCCGGATCGAGTTGAGTGGCTTGAGCGGCGGCTCGAATTTAACGATTACGCCAGTAATCGTGATTTTCTTGATCGTTTAAATGATTTTTGCGAAAAGGAGGCAAGGTTTCCAGATATTAGCTTTGGCCGCACCTACGTAAATATTACTTTGAGGGCTGAATTAGAAGGCTCGGCAATCACAGAAGTTGATCATAACTTTGCAGCAAGTATTGATAAATTAGTTTAAATTATTTATTTTTTAATAAAATCTTGGCTAATGGCGCCGCCGTGAGTCTATTTGCAGTAGATCTTTAACCTGTTGTATTTGATTGGCAAGATTTGGATCGATTGCAAGTTTTTTATCTATTTGTTGAACTGCATACATAACAGTGGTGTGATCTTTTCCGCCAAATTGATCGCCGATTTTTGGTAAGCTTAAATTTGTGCATTGACGCATTAAATGCATACCTACCTGCCGAGCTTGGCTCACCGCTTTTTTGCGACTACTACTACACATCTCAATGGTGCTTACACCAAAAACTTCTGCTACTTTTTCAAGTACTAATTTTGGATTTATATCTCCTTCCGGCAGTGATGATCCCAATAGTGGAGCCACAGATTCCACGGTCATTGGTAATCCAGTAATTGATGCAAATGCCACAGCCCTTGTGAGAGCACCTTCTAGTTCGCGAATATTTGAGGTGAAACGCGCAGCTAAATATTGAATTAATTCTCGCGGTAAGCTCATCTGCTCTTGCTCTGCTTTTTTGTGTAAAATCGCCATACGAGTTTCAAGATCTGGCGTTTGGATATCTGCAATTAACCCCATTGAAAATCTTGATATCAATCGTTCTTGAAGGCGTTGAATTTGGCTTGGTGGGCGATCACTGGCAATAACTATCTGCCGGCCTGCTTCATGTAAAGCATTGAAGGTATGAAAGAATTCTTCTTGAGTGTATTCCTTACCTTCTATGAACTGGATATCATCAACTAAGATTAAGTCGCAAGCGCGATATCTATCTCGAAATGCCTGCATTCCATCTTTACGGATCGCAAGTATCAAATCATTTGTAAATGTTTCTGTTGAAACATAAAATACTCGGGCAGCTGGATCGATCTCAACTCTGTAATGGCCGATGGCTTGCATTAGATGGGTTTTACCAAGCCCCACCCCACCACAAAGAAAAAGAGGATTAAATTCACGCCCTGGTGATTCGGCTACAGCTAAAGCAGCGGCATGGGCCATCCGGCTATTGGGGCCCACCACAAAACGTTGAAAGCTGTAGCGAGGA
>NZ_JAGQEK010000212.1 GCF_024346075.1 Synechococcus sp. Cruz CV12-2-Slac-r | reverse complement strand
TTATTAAGCCAAGGCTTGATTGCTTCCAGGCCATTTGATGTATTTATTTTAGGCGTTGGCAAAACTGGCTTCAATCAACTGCTAGCGCCCAATCAAAATTATGAAGGTGTAATAGAACTTGGTTATCAATTTCAACTAAATCCAACGCTTAATCTGCAACCTGCAGTGCAATGGATAATAAATCCCGGCGGCGCGGCTAACACTACCGGGATTTTTGCTACCACTTTACAAATAACACTTAATCTGTAATATTTTCAACTTAGAACAGGAACGTGGTTTTCAACACACCGCCATAGGCGTTGTTGCTGCCACTTCCTGCTGGATTTGTGATCGTAAAGAAAGCAGGGGTAACACTGATGTTATCTGTTACTTGGAACTTATACCAAATTTCCCAGGCAAAGGTGCTTTCATCTGTGCCAAGGAAGCCATCATTCCCTGTTACGAATGTTGGCTGGCCAACGGCTGTGCCAAAGGTGTTGCCTTTGATCAAAGCATCAGCCCACTGCAAACCCACATACCAAGATTGGCTTTGGGCCTTTGCTCCTTTTTGGTTTGCTTCCACACCCCAAATTTGTGCTGCCTTCTTAGCGCTATAGGCGTTGGTACCCCAACTAGCACTAACAGATGGAATCCAGCTCACCTTGCTTGGTTTCCAGTAGCCACTAATTGCAATTGCATTCACATCAAATTGAGTGAGGCCGGCAAAAGGGTTTGTGGCCTTTGGTGTACCCACAGGGACAACTCCCAAGCCACTGGTGCCGTCGAAGGCGCCACCGCTTTGCGAGTAAGCGTAAGTACCAGTTAAGTTCCAATTAGGCGCGGTGTAAGCAAGCTGCACCGTGCCGGTGCCACCTGAGCTTTCGTTTGCAATGCCACCGGCATCAAGGCCTGAGAAACCGGCGCCAAGTGTTGCTCCACCTGGAGTAGAGCCGGAGTAGCTCGATTTCCCATTAACTGCTACATAGTTAGCGCTGAGGCTGAAACCATCCTGGTTCCACCAAATACCACCACCCGCGCCAAGAGTGCCTGTGTATGTACCTGGCGAACCGAGATAAGTAAAGAAGGAGAGAATCGTGTCTGCTGGATATTGACTCGGCCACACCGCCAACATATCGTCTTGACGCACCCTTGGACCCGCCGTAACGGTGAAATTAGAGCCGATCGGGAACTGGTAGAAGATCCGATCCACACCCCAAATGCTGCCAGCTCCTAATTCGTCGTATGCCACTTCAGCGGAAAGGGATGGATATGGATTACCAAACCAAACGCTGTCGGCAAAGTTACCGGCCCGCAGGCGAGTGCGCAGTAAATCTTTGCCCGTAAAGCTGGTATCAAGATTCAGGCGAACGTCGTAGTTGAAGCTCACTGCCTCGCCCAAAGGCACATTCCCTTCCAGCAATCCCTTTAGGAACTTGCGCGCTGCTGCTTTTACTGTTGGATTCGTTTGCTGCAGCGGGCTCAAGGTGCCGTATTCAGCAATCGATAGATCCAGCGGGTTTGTAAATGTGCCAGCGTTTGTGAATCCACCAGCAGCTGTATTTGCAAACGTGCTGTATGGCGCAGTTGCAACATCGCTGGAATAGCGAATCAGCCCGCCACCTTTAACTGCCCGTGAGGCATTACCTAATGCCACCAGGTTTTGCATATCTTTCTTATCAATACTGAAACCACCTATTGATGGTTTAGTTCCAGATGTGCTGCTGATGGTATTTGCCATCACGCCCACCAAATCAGGGGTAACAACCGTGCCAGCTGGCAAAGCGTTATTCAAAAAGCCATAGGTGCCAGTAACGCCGGTGCCACCAGCTGGCGCACCTGGATTAGAACGCAAGCCAGCAACCGCAAGGTTGCCGCCCGCATAATTTCCAAGACTTTTTCCTGGTTGGCCCACCACTCCAATAGAAGCTGAGCCTGCTCCACCGGTCCAGGTGGCCGCCTTGGTAAAGGCCTCTACGCTGCCATTAGGAGTTGTTGTTGGTGCATAACTAGCGCCGCCGGGGGTAACGCTGTAGGCATTGGTTTCAACGGCGCTTTTAAATGCTGCAGATTCAGATATTCCAGTGCCAACTTGGGCAACAGGACTGGTGCCTTTATTGGCGCCGCCGAACTTTGAGCTGCCAAGCCAAAACACCGCTTGACCTTTCAACTTTGTGGTAGTTGAAAACTGGGTTGCAGCTAATTCTGCTGTTTTTGATTCTAAGCCATCAACTTTTGCTTTTAATACAGCTAGCTCTTTTTCAAATTCCTTCAGTAAGCGTTTTACCTGTTCTGTCATCTCCGTAACACGATCAAGGCAGGCATTCAGCAATGCCGCCGCCTCAAAGCGAGTCATCGCTTGTTTGC
>NZ_JAGQEK010000211.1 GCF_024346075.1 Synechococcus sp. Cruz CV12-2-Slac-r | reverse complement strand
TCGCTATCGCGGCTCCAGAAATCTGTGGTTTTATATAAAACTTCAGCATTTTCACTTAAAGTAAGAAATCCATGGGCAAATCCCGGCGGTACCCAAAGCTGTTTATGATTTTGCGAACTCAAAACTACAGTTTGGCTTTTACCGAATGTGTGGGAGTTGCAACGTATATCAACTGCTACATCCAATATTTCACCCACAACACAGCGCACTAATTTGCCTTGGGCATGGGGCGGCAGTTGATAATGCAAACCTCTTAAAACACCGCAGCAAGAACGAGAGTGATTATCTTGCACAAACTCAGTAACTTTTTGCCCGTGGATTTGGAGAAGCTCTAAAAATTTTTGTTGATTCCAACTTTCATAGAAAAATCCCCGTTCGTCTCCAAATACTTTTGGGGTAAAAAGTAATACCCCATCCAAATCTTCAACCTGCATCGGGCTCCCTCAACACCTGCAAAAGGTAATTCCCATATCCACTTTTTCTAAGGGGCTGCGCAAGATGTTCCAGCTGTTCAGCATCAATCCAACCCATGCGATAAGCCACCTCCTCCGGACAGCCCACTTTCAGCCCTTGCCTATGTTCAAGGGTGCGGATGTAAGCAGAAGCTTCATGCAATGAATCGGGAGTGCCGGTATCAAGCCAAGCCATACCCCTACCCATTAATTCAACACGCAGTAAACCATCATCCAAATAACTGCGATTTAAATCTGTAATTTCCAATTCACCGCGCGCAGAAGGTTGCACTTGGCGGGCGCGTTCCACTACAGAGGAATCATAAAAATACAAACCAGTAACAGCAAAACGGCTCTTAGGTTTTGTTGGTTTTTCCTCCAAACTCACTACCCTACCTTCATTATCAAATTCAACAACCCCATAGCGTTCGGGATCTCGCACCGGATATGCAAATACTGTTGCACCCTCTGTATCACTATTAGTTGCTTGCAACTGCAAGCTAAGGTCGTGACCATGAAAAAGATTATCGCCAAGTACCAACGCAGCTGGTGACTCAGCAAGAAATTTTGAACCGATCAAAAATGCTTGGGCCAATCCATCGGGGCTAGGTTGCACCGCATAGCTGATCTGCATACCCCAAGCGCTACCATCAGCTAATAATCTCTTAAAAGCTGGTTGATCTTGAGGGGTTGTAATTATCAAAACTTCTCGCAACCCTGCAAGCATTAATGTAGTTAATGGGTAATAAATCATCGGCTTGTCATATACAGGCATCAGTTGTTTGCTAACAGCTGTTGTTAATGGCGCTAAACGAGTTCCACTACCGCCAGCTAGAACCATTCCCTTCCTATTAATTGCCATTTCAAGGCAATCCTTTAAACAAGCTACCCATCTCCAGCGCTTGTAGCGCATAGCTCCAACCGAGATTGCTCTTAATACCTGCCCGTTCCAAGGCCTGCTGCATCGTGTCTGTTGTGAGCACTCCAAAAATTACTGGTGTGCCGGTATCTCGAGCAACCGCCGCCACACCTTTACTAACTTCAGCTACCACCACATCGAAATGGGGCGTATCACCGCGAATAACAGCGCCAAGTGTGATTACCACGTTGTAATCGCCGGTGCGCGCTAAGCGCTGAGCCACCAAAGGGATTTCAAAACTGCCTGGCACCCAAGCCACATCAAGCTGATTACTGGTGGGTGATACATCAAGGCCGTGGCGACCTAAACAATCAAGGCAGCCGCTTAATAACTTGGCTGTTACCAAATCGTTAAAACGACCCACCACCACTGCGATCTTGAGGCTTGCAGCCTCAGTAAAACGCCCTTCAAAAACGGTCATAAATTCTCACACCACAAAAACACTTACGCCCCAATTAACCAATACCAAAGCAACCCATGCCAATCCACCAATAAGAATAAGACGATTGCCGCGGCCGCTGTCGTCGTTGCTGGCATAAAGCACTGGCACTGCAACGATCAACACAAAAGACATCACCACCAGTGCCAAAACAGTGAGGGTATTGAGAATTTGCATGGTGAACCTGAAACCATGGACCTGGCTTTTTTAATTATCTCATGGCAATTGGGGCTTGCTGGCTAAAACCTGCGTGGAACTTCACAGGTTGTGGGAACTAGCCGTGCTGCGCAACCAGTGGCGAAACTCCAGCAAATCATTTTGGATTAGATGCCATAAAGGCGGCAACTGCCTCAATAAAAGCGCAATTGGTTCTGGCCGCAGTTCATCGGCATAGAGATTGCGCACTAGATGCCGAAAACGCAGATATTCCTGAAGCCCTACTTGGGTAGCATCTTTTAATACAGCTGGGCGTTGCTCGGTTGCAGTGGCCATTCGCTCCAAAAGCCGGCGATGCCAACCTTCACCTTTGCTTGGGGTGCCACCATTCACAACCCTGCTAATTAA
>NZ_JAGQEK010000210.1 GCF_024346075.1 Synechococcus sp. Cruz CV12-2-Slac-r | reverse complement strand
TTGTTAAATAAAAATCGAGGGTAAACGAAGAGGGGGGAGTGGATCAGGAGTTGCCCTGATTCTTGGAAATGATGGCTTCGGCCACATTCCGAGGGACCTCCTCGTAATGGCTGAACTCCATTGAGAATATACCTCTCCCTTGGGTCATCGACCGCAATTGTGTGGCGTAGCCAAACATCTCAGCCAATGGCACCTTGGTTTGCACCTTGGAAGTGCCGTTATCGATCGATTGCCCCTCCACCTGACCGCGCCTTGAGGAAAGGTCGCCGATAACGGGGCCAAGATAATCTTCAGGTATTTCAACTTCCACTTTCATCATCGGCTCAAGAAGTACGGGGTTGCACTTTTTAACGCCATCTTTAAATGCCATAGAGCCGGCGATTTTAAATGCCATTTCCGAAGAGTCAACGTCGTGGTATGAACCATCGATCATTGATACTTTCACGTCAATTAATGGGTAACCAGCGATAACACCCGATTGGCATGTTTCTTTCATACCTGCTTCTGCCGGACCGATATATTCCTTTGGAACAATACCGCCAACAATTTTATTAACAAATACAAAACCTGTGCCGGGTTCCCCTGGTTCCATTTGAATAACTACATGACCGTATTGGCCTTTACCACCGGTTTGTCTTGCAAATTTGCCTTCACCTTTAGAGCTACCGCGGATTGTTTCTCGATAAGAAACTTGTGGGGCTCCGATGTTTGCCTCCACTTTAAATTCCCGCATCATCCGATCAACCAGGATTTCCAGATGAAGCTCTCCCATACCGGCAATAACGGTTTGGCTTGTTTCCGGATCGGTTCTTACCCGGAAGGTGGGATCTTCTTCTGAAAGAGATTGCAGAGCTTTGGAAAGTTTTTCCATATCGCCCTTTGTTTTTGGCTCAACGGCAACTGAAATAACAGGTTCTGGTATGAAAAGGGATTCAAGAATAATTGGATCCGAATCAACGCAAAGGGTATCTCCAGTTGTTGTGTCTTTAAGGCCTAGAACTGCACCGAGATCGCCAGCGCGCAATTCATCAACCTCTTCGCGATCATCGGCTTTGAGCAGAATTAAACGCGAGATGCGTTCTTTTTTATCTTTGGTGGAATTCATCACGTAGCTGCCTTTCTGCAACACGCCTGAATACATACGCACAAAAGTGAGCTTTCCGTAGGGATCCGCCATCACCTTGAAGGCCAAAGCGCTAAATGGTGCGTTGTCGTCGCAGGGTCTGATGCCCTCTTCGCCATTGGGTAAAAGGCCCGCAATCGGGGGCACATCAATGGGAGCTGGCAGATAGTCCACCACTGCATCCAGCATTAGCTGAACACCTTTATTCTTAAAAGCGGAGCCGCAGAGAATAGGTACTAAACCATGCCTAACTACACCTTCGCGAATACCTTTACGAAGTTGGGCTTCACTTAATTCGCCAGTTTCAAGGAATACCTCAATAAGCTCTTCATCAAGTTCGGCAACTGATTCCATTAATTTAGAGCGCCATTCTGCGGCAGACTCCTTCATGTCGTCTGGAATTTCAATTTCTAAAATATCTGTGCCGAGATCATTGGTGTATATAAACGCCTTATTCTGAACGAGATCAATAATGCCTTTAAGGTCATTTTCAGCGCCAATTGGCAGCTGGATCGGGGCGGCTTTTGCTTTTAATCTATCTTTAATTTGTTCGTAAACTTTTAGGAAATTAGCACCTGTTCTATCCATCTTATTAACGAAAACCATGCGCGGCACTTTGTAGCGATCCGCTTGGCGCCAAACTGTTTCAGACTGTGGCTGCACTCCACCAACGGCGCAGAAAACTGCAATAACACCATCAAGAACGCGCATTGAGCGTTCTACTTCGATGGTGAAATCTACGTGGCCAGGGGTATCAATAATATTGATGCGATGATCTTTCCAGCTGGTAGAAATTGCAGCGGCGGTAATAGTGATGCCCCGCTCCTTTTCCTGCTCCATCCAGTCTGTTACCGCGCCACCATCGTGCACCTCGCCCATCTTGTGCACCACACCTGAGTAGAACAAAATTCGTTCAGTGGTGGTGGTTTTGCCGGCGTCTATATGGGCAGCAATGCCGATGTTTCTAACGCGATCTAAAGGGAAGGCGCGTGCCACGGGATGCTCCTTGAGTGTGCTGGAAAAATGGACTCAACTTTACAGATTTGTTAAAAGTCAGCGGTTGGCCCACACACTGACAACAAAGGGCTTAGTAGCGGTAGTGAGCGAATGCTTTATTCGCTTCAGCCATTTTATGGGTTTCTTCCCGCTTGCGGACAGCACTACCAGCTTCGTTGGCAGCATCCATTAATTCACCAGCAAGCTTTTGGGCCATGCTGCGGCCGTTGCGGGCCCTGGAAAAGTTCACGAGCCAACGCAAAGCCATAGC
>NZ_JAGQEK010000021.1 GCF_024346075.1 Synechococcus sp. Cruz CV12-2-Slac-r | reverse complement strand
ACAATCAAACCCAAAACCAACAACAACAGATATATGCAAAGCATCAACTGCTGGGCGCCTTGCGTGCTGCTGGATTTTTAGTGCAACGGGTGGAGCTAGAGCAAAGGATGCAAATTCCACTAGCGGCATTAGCAAGCAGCGAAAGCGCTAACAGCTGGGCAGAACATCCCAGCAGGGTAGATATTCACGGCAGTTGCCTTTGCCCGAGCTGCCAAATACCAACCCCTGGCGGCGAGATCAAACGCTGGGGATCTTGTTCACTTTGCTTAAGGCAAAATCGAAATTAAAATCAAGAAGTTGGCGAGCGGATAGGTTTTAATGCGTCGAAAGCGCGATCGATCACATCGGTGAGCAAGGTAATTACCCGCTTTTCTCTAAGAACGAGATTAGCGCTCAAAGTTTCACCGGATTTAAGGGAATAAGAACGGCCATTTTTCTTGAGCTGTTGTTGTTCTAATTTAATGATTACTGGAAATCTAGGCTGGGGATTTTGTTCGTCTGGCGGCAACGAATCTGTTGATATCCGTTTAACAGTGCCTTTAATAGAACCAAATTCTGTAAATGGATAGGAATCAAGCCTCACTTCAGATAGCTGACCAACTTTTACAAAGCCAATATCCTTACTTGTAACATATATTTTTGCTTGCAATTTATCAACGGGAACAATCTTCAAAACCGGTTCATTTGGCGCCACTACATAACCCCTACTTGTGGGGGTAAGATCAAACACTTTACCGCGCACAGGAGAACGCAGCAATTCGGTTTGCAGTTGTTCTTTCACTTCAACCTTTTGACGTTCCAGATCAGATAGCTGGCGATCACTTTCTTTACGTTGCTTAAGAAGCTCGGAACTAACTTCATTTAATTCAGCATCAGTTTGACGAATAGCAGCTTCCGTTTGAGCAATTTGAGAGCGCATTTGCTGCCCCTTATCCTTCTCCTGCATGTATTGAACTAAACCCATTCCACCCTGCTTTGTGAGAATCTCAAGCCGCTGCAAGATATCCTCCTGATTAGTTAGAGAAAGCCGTTCGCTATCTCGTTTCGAAATCAAACTTTGTCGTTTAGCTATCAGATTGTCCCTTCTAGCCTCACTGGAATTTGCCTGTTCATTAATCCTCTGACGCTCGAGGCCAAGCTGCCTATTTACATTGATCTTTTGTGCAACTGAATTATCAGTATCAAAGCGGATCAATGGTTGGCCCGGCTCCACCAATTGACCTTCTTTAACAAAAATTTCTTCAACAACAGCAGTTTGAAAGGCCTTGATTGGCTTAACCGCCCCGGCTGGTTCTAAATCACCTTGAGCAACAACAACCTCATCAATCTTTGCTAGTAAAGCAAAAACAAAGGCGAAGCTCGCTGTGCCAATCAAAGCCCAAATAACCGCCTTACTCCAGCGCGGTGAAGGCCTTAAACGAATTTCCTGAAGATCAGATGGATCGCGGCGTACTAAATTACTCATACCAATGCAGCCTCCTGTTGACGGAATAGGGTGGCATATCGCCCCCCAATGGCCATCAAATCAGCGTGGGGGCCCTGCTCAACTAAGGCCCCATTATGAAGTACTAAAATATGATCTGCATGACGAAGATTGCCCAAGCGATGGGTAATAAATAAAACGGTACGCCCCCTGTAGGCAGCGCCTAAATTGCGGGTTAATTGTTGCTCTGTATCAACATCAAGAGCGCTGGTGGCTTCATCAAGAACTAGCAAACGGGGCTGCTTGAGTATCATCCGAGCAATGGCTAAACGTTGTCTTTGCCCCCCTGAAAGCCCCGAGCCTCTCTCACCAACCGAGCTGCTATAGCCGGCTGGTAGTTGCTGAATAAAATCGTGAGCACAGGCAACTTTTGCTGCTTCTATTATCTCTTCGAAATCAGCATCTGGGCGGGTAAGCGCGATATTTTCCTGGATTGTGCCATCAAATAACAGGCTATCCTGCGGCACAACTCCTATTTGGCGGCGCAGGGAATATAAATCTACTTTTGAAATATCATTACCATCTAAGCGAATCGTTCCATCTAGAGGGTCGTAGAGCCTTGTTAGCAACTTAAGCAAGGTACTTTTACCAGATCCGCTACTGCCAACAATGCCAACAAAACTACCTGAAGGGATACTAAAATCAACATTTAGTAATTGCAATTGCCCACTACTAGCGAAACGAAAATTCACCCTTTCGTAGCTAATCGCACCGCTTATAGGGGGAAGAGGGGGCAGGTTTTCTCCGGCGATTTCAATCTCTTGAGGATGATCAACAATGTCGGAAAGTCTTTCAAGAGAAAGGGCGGTTTCTTGGAAGTTTTGCCATAATGTTGCAAGCCTAAGCAAAGGACTTGTTACGTATCCAGATAATATTCTAAATGCAATCAATTGACCTAAAGTTAGCTTGCCTTGCAATACCAACCCCGCTCCAACCCATAAAACAAGTAAGCCTGATAGTTGCTCGAGAAAATGAGATGCAGATCCAGCGGCAGTGCTGGTAATCGTATTGCGGAAACCAGCCGCTATTTGACCTCCATATAGTTGCTGCCAACGCCAACGGCTGTGTAATTCCATCCCCTGGCCCTTAACAGTTTCCATACCACCAAGTGTTTCAACCAAGTGGCTCTGCACCTGGGCATTGGATTCCGCCTGTTCTCGCAACTGCCTGCGAATAACCGGTGCGGCAGCTGCCGTTAAACCAATAAAAAATGGAATAACCCCCAACGCCCAAAGAGTAAGTATTGGGCTATATAGCAACATCACCGCGATATATATAACTGAAAAAACTGAATCAAGCACCACAGTTAATGCAGTACCGGTAAGAAAACGCCGAATTTTTTCTAATTCATTCACCCTGCTGGATACCTCTCCCACAGGGCGTTTAGAAAAATAGCTAAGTGGCAATCTGAGCAAGTGATCAATAATTGTAGAGCCAAGTGAAATATCAATTCTATTTGTAGTGTCGCTAAATAAATATGTTCGTAAAGAACCCAAAATCGCTTCCGCTACGGCCATGGCAACCAAAAGAGAACCTAAAACATTAAGGCTCTTTAAATTTCCCTGAGCGATTACCGCATCTATTATTTGTTGAATTAACAATGGATTCAACAAAGCGAATAACTGCACAAAAAAGCTTGCTATCAACACCTGAATCAGGATGCCGCGATGCTGCTGAATTGCTGGCAGGAACCAAGACAATCCAAATCTTTCCCTAGGGGTGGTATTAGCGCGCTCGAGGGAAAGAATAGCTAAATTTCCTTTCTCATCTAAAAGCGATTCAACATCAGCCATAGTTAATTTCCTCTGGCTCGAGCGAGGATCACCAATAATCAAGCCGCTAGCATCGGCCTGCCAAATAACAACCGGATGACCATTATCAATTGCAACAGCTGGCACCGGCAACCTTGCCACTGATTTAATAGGTACTTCCAAAAGCGAGGCACGCAAGCCAAGCAAATCTGCAACTGCTGCAAGTTGCATTATTCCAATCCCCTTACCTTCAGCTCTTTGCAATTGATCTTCCAAGATTCTACGAATCACATCCCTACGGAATGGAAGATCAAAATTGCGAGATAACATTCGCAGCACAGCAAACGCTTCTTCCAGTTCTCCTTGGCCGCTGAGATGTGGGAAACTGCCATCATCTCCGATGCGGCCATACCAATCCTGCAGGGCCTCCATCTGGTTTAGTTGGGGCACCAGCTCGCTGCCCTCGATCCATTCGGGCTCCAATACCTCAACATTCACATCAACTGCTACAGCAACCGCTTCTGCCGAAAGTTGAGCTGGGCTTGAAATACTTGGAGCCACAGCTGGTTTTGGGATTAAACGGATGGGCAAACGACCCTGCCGTGCAAGCACCAACCCCGCCGGAATATCTTCACCCACCTCATGCCCAGCAACACAACCAGTGCTTAAAAGCCAATGGCCCTCTGGCACCGCTTCCTGCTCGCCAAGCAAGGTAATTGCGGGAGTTGCAGCTGCATTTGCAGCCCAATCGCGCAACACACGGCCCCTGGGCAGATCTGCAATTTTGGAAGCAGAAAGCACTGCGTAGCGTTCAGGTAAGCCGCCATCTTTGAAAAAATCTCGCAATTCTTGGTGCCTTGATGCCAATTCAAGGAATGCTGCCGCCGGCAACAGCCAACCCTTTGAAACCATGGAAGCTGCAAGAACTTGGCCCGAATCGCCTCGAAGTAAAGGCAGCCAGCCAGCTATTGAACCAGAAGAAAGCAGTTCAAGCGTAAAAGTTTCGCCCCTTTGATCCTGGGCAAGCAAACGCAGTTGCCCCTCAACAAGGATCAGAATCCCAGGAGGTAACTCATCAAACCCATGCAAACGGGCCCCAGGTTTTAAAACCAAAGGCTTCAATAATGAGGCGGTTTGGGCCTGATCAACAGGTGAAAGCCCATTAAAAGGCTTCGTTGAAGCCAGGAGATCTAAGGCAGCTGTAATCGACATCTGGGCTCAGCTGGCCTTTAATTCACTTGCTCATTATGAGCGGCAAGAACCTGATTCAGCTCATTTCTTAGCCAGTCATCTCCCTGTTCAATAACTAAACGCTGCTTCAAAGCCTGATCAAGCTGAGCTCCTTTGCGCTTTTCTAGGCGCACAATGATCCACCAACCCTCCAGTTGTTTTGGCGGCCAGAGCTGCCCCTCTTGGCTAATTTCAAGCAACTTGGCAAGGGCTGGATGGGGAGTTGAAAGGGGCACTGGGCCAATTTTGCCGCCACTGCGTTGTTCCGGGCCCTCTGAGTATTGGGCCGCAAGATCCTCAAAAGCCACTTCCTGCTCCTGCAATTGCTGGTGCAATTCCGCTGCTAATTCGCCGTCACGCAAGCGCAGTAGCGAATAGGTAACTTCATCAAACTCAGCTTTACGGCGCAGATATTCATGCTCAACAGTTGTTGCATAGCGCTGCTCACACCACTTGCGCCAGCGCACAGGCAGCTGGGCCATGGCCTCAAGCTCCGCTCCGCTTAGGCCCCGCAATTGCAGCCAAGCCTGCAATTGCTGCTGATCTTGCACTTGGATCTGTTGGCAAAAAACCTGCAAAGCCTGTTGAGTTTCCTCAGCTGATGGTTTTTCTATTTGAAGCACCGCCTGTTCCATCAAGCGATGGCGCCAGGCAGGTTCAAGTAATCCGGCTCGGGCAAGGTCTTGATTACTGAAATCCATGGCCAAAACGATGCAGGCTCAACTTGCTCCCATTCATAGCTGGTTAATAGCGCTCAGGGTTTTGTAACTGCCAAGTTGATGCCACTCCTGCAGCTGCCAAGCGTTTGGCCTCTTCATATGCCGCATGGCGCGGCACCCGCCAAAGCGCATAAATGCCTTCAGCTGCAAGTTTTTGATGGGGTAATCGCTGCCAAAAATATTGCTTTGCTGTGGTGCGATCGATCACCAGTAAAAAATTGATTGCTAAATCTTGCTGCGAGGTGGGCCTAAGCCTTTCGCCAAGATTGCGCAAGCCTGAGGCGGGCCTACCTTCATAAACAACTACTTTTTTTGTGTAGTAGTGGAGTGATGGCTTATTAATACCTGCCATAGCAAGCGCCTCGCCGGGGCGTATGTGCTGAAGCACTAAAGCCGCCACATAACGCACAGGCCGTTGCCGTATTTGATCTATTAACTCCGCCGTTGGCACCAATCCCAGCAGCGGCCACACCACTAAGGGCAGCTGAAAAGCCAATAGCCAGGGAATCCTTTTTAGTTGCCAAATCTGGCTAATTACCCCAAACAGCGCGGCAGCAAGGAAACAAATTCCACTGCGCTGCACAGCACCATTAAGCAAAAGCTGAGAGCTCAGCCCTGGCATTTCCGGATCATTGATCAATGGCAACCAAATCGGAGCCATTAAAAAGCCAATCCCTAGCAGCGCAGCAAGCGACACTGAAAACCAGCGGGCAACATTAAGAAGCTGCCTTGATCCGCAAGCCAAACCAATCAATAGGGCCATTGCTGGCAGGCCGGGCAAAATGTAGCTGGCAAGTTTTGTTGCTGAAAAACTGAACAACAACATCACCCCCAGTAACCAGCAACAAGCAAAACGTCCCAAGCTGCCCTCTGTTGGGCGGGGCTTTTGAAAAGCGCGCAACTCTTGATGAATTCCCAGCAGTAACAGCGGTGTGGCCGGCAAGCTTGCAATTAGCAATACCGCTAGAAAAAACCACCAAGGGCCCGAGTGGTGATTCACCACCTGGCTAAAGCGTTGAAAATTGTGATAGCCAAAAAAACTATCAAGAAAAGGTTTCCCCTCTCGCCACAATTCCAAGCTGTACCAAGGTGCTGCCACCGCCACACTCACAAGTAAGCCGCGGCCAGGGGCTAATAAACGGATTAAGCGGGCAAAATCGCGCTGCCACAGGCCAAATAAACCAAGGCAACTCGCAGCTATCAGCAATGCCACCGGACCTTTAGTGAGGATTGCAAGCCCCAGAAAAATCCAGCTGCCCCATGGCCGCAGCCGTGATCCACTGGCGTAAGTGCGCCAAAATCCAAGCAAAGCAAAAGCAAGGCAGGCCGTGAGCAAGGGATCACTCACAGCAACGCGGCCCCAGAGCAACACCAATGGCGACAGGCCAAAAGCCAGTGCAGCGCTGAGCGCCCTGCTGTAACTGGGCTGCGGCTCCAGCTTCAACATGGTTACCACTAAAGCCAGCATCACGGCCAGCATTGCCAAGGCAGAAGGCAGATTTGCAGCCAAACTGCCAAGGGGATCCCAATGGCGAGGCAGCAGGCTCAAGCCACCGATCAACCAATAAATCAATACGGGTTTATCGAAACGGGGATGGCCATTCACCCTTGGGGTGAGCCAGTCGCCGGTATCGGCCATTGCCCGCCCTGCTGCTGCAAATAAGGCAGGCGTTTCATCTAGCTGCCCAACAGCCCCAAGCCGCCACAAAAAAATCAGCCCCCCAAGGAAGGTTGTTACCCCCAACAGCCAGGCGAGCCGGTGGGATTGCTTCACTGCTTGCCAACTAAAAATCTTTAGGCAGCCTATGCCTCGCAGGTAGTTGCATCAACCAATTCGCAATCAACTCCTAAACGCTTCAGGGCTTGCTCAAGCAGCCGCCCCGGCACTTGGTATAGGGGCGCTGTGCGCTGTGCGCCATGTTCTAAATCCACATATTTGGCCATATCACCAGGAACAGAACCCAAATATCGAGCCAGCGCTATTTGCACCTCAAAAATGGGGGCATTAGGGCGCAAACTTCGTAATTCAAGGCACCAGCAGCGTTTTTTTAAATTGCCTGCTTCCACTTGGCGTAGAGCCGCCAAGCTGGCCAATACAACCAAGCGATCACCCAGCTGCAACACCCTTTCCGGATTTGGTAACGCAATTGGTTTGATCGCCCCATAACCAATCAATACAAGGGGTATGAGGCCATAGCCACCTGCCACGGTGCCAAGGCTGAGGCCCTGCAAGGTGTCGCTTGAATTCACCTTGTAATCAGTAATCAGCAAGTTTTCCTCCGCCAATCGCAACACCCCCCGCACTCTTTCCCCTAAAGCTGTTGCCACCACTGCATCTGCTGCCACTTCAAGGGGATTTATCACCTGCATTCCTTCAAACAAAGCATTGAAATTGCTTGATTGGGAGAGGGAATGGGAACGCACTGCCAAACGCACCCCAGGCCAGCGTTGCTGCAACTCAAGGGCAACGCTCAAATTTGCCATCAGATCTTCTGAAAGCACACCCACCGCTTGACAGCGGCAATGACGCAGGCTCCTCAAAGCTCGATCCAAACTGGGATAAGCCAAAGATTCCGGTTTGTTTTCCTGCACCCGCACCACTTGAAACTTTTGCAGCCGCAGTTGTTGCTCAAGGCGAGCCGCCAAAGGGCCACCATCCAAAAGCAACACATAGGGGGTGCCCGCAACCATTGGTTTTGGTTCCTGGTTGCCAATGCGAGCTGCCAATAGGCGATCAAGAATCAAAGCCACCAGCCATGCGGTGAGCAAGGTGCCCCCTAGGGCGTAGATCAAAGCAAGGGCTGCCAGGGGAAAATGTGCAGGACTCAACTCATTATTAGAGCCACTAATAATAAAACTAAAGGCATCTAAATATTCACCTTTTAATAGTGCCAAAGTGAGCATTAGCCCCCGCAAAGGGGAAGCATTGCCAAATAAAAAGCTGCCCACAAATAAAAGCAGTAATAGGCTCAATAAACCCCAACTAAGTAGTGAATTGCGTCGATCTTTAAGCCGTTCAGTTGCCTCTTGGCAAGATTCAAATAGCAGTCGAAATCGAGCCCACAAAACTGCCCACTGGCCGCGGTGAGCACGGGGGCGGGTTTCCAAGGTGCTCGCTAATTCCAACCAAAGCAATCGATCGCCAGCTGCTGGTTTTGCATCCAGATTCCACCAACCACTGGCGGGGGGGCCACCTGGGGCGCCATCTATTGGGAACCACTGCACCAGGCGCTGTAAGCGGCTCAACTGATCAAATAAGTCGCGGCTAGCAGCTTGTTGTTGCAAGGTGCTTCTCACTACAAATAATTCGCCTTCCACGTCAAATGCAGCTTCAGTGCCATCTGGCCTTAGGGCGTTGGCAAAAATCCCCGCAGTGAGCAGCTGTGGATCCACAATTGCTAAACCTGGCAAGCGATCTTGTAATTGCCGCTCCAAACTGCTGCTGCCTCCACTTGAGCGCACCACCAATTGGACTTTGGGGTTTAACAGGCGCACCTGTAGTGCGGCCTCAAGATTCACTCCGCTGTCTTGGCTGAGCAGTAGAACGGCCCTAGCGGAAACAACCCCCGCCTCAATCAATACCTCTGGGTTACGCATATCACCAAGCAAGGTGACATCTACCAAGCGCTTGCCTTGAGCTAGATCAACCCATTTCGGCGGTTCACGATCGATACAACGGATTGGCAGGTTAAAAGCCAGCAAGCTGCTCAAGCAAGCCTGGCCAAGCCCGCCAAGGCCGCAAACAACGATGCCATCAGGGGCTGTTAAAGCAGGCTGAGAAGATGGCATTACTGAGCGGGTTGCATCAACCAATTTTCAAGCCGTGAAGCGAAGGCCTCCAGGCTGAAGCGCTCTTTTGCTTTTTCTCTACAGCCATAGCGATCAATGCACAAAAGCTGAGGAAGTGCTGCCGCCATGGCGGCGATGTTGTCTGGATCCACTAGCACCCCACTAACGCCTGGATCAATCAATTCAGCCGGCCCGCCGCGGCGGTAGGCCAGCACCGGCACGCCGCAGGCCATAGCCTCCACCACAACATTGCCAAAGGCTTCATTCCACTTCGGTGTGTTGAGCAGAGCAGCACATTCACCTAATTCGGCCTGAAACTGATTTGTTGCTAGAAACCCACGCCACTGCAGGGTGCCTTTTGGCACGGTTGCTTCTACGGCAGCCGCATATTGAAGATCTTCTTTTAAACCCCACACTGCTAGTGGCCAACCCCAGCGCAAAGCAACTTGGGCTGCATCCTCCAGACCTTTTTCAGGAGCGATCCTGCCTGCCCAACCCAAAAGCTGCTGGGGGTGCGCCCGATATTGGTATTGGTTGAAATCAAATCCATTAGCCAGCAGCAGCGGCGGATTTGGCAGTTGAAAATCTGCCGCTTGGGCCGCAGTGTGGAAAGCAACGCGCTGGGGATAAAGAGTTGCTGTGGCAGAAATCACTTGATCCATGGCCTCTCCAACACTGCCCATGCTGATGAGATGAAAGAGGGGTTTATGGAAATAAGGGGTGAGCCAAAGAGGCAACCAGTCGTAGCCGAGGTTGAGCAGCACATCAAAAGCTTCCTGTTCCCCCAGCGCCCGCTGCCAAAAGCGAGCAAGCAAAGAATCGGCTGGGATTTGCACAGGGGACTCTCGCTTTTGGTGTTGCCAACTGGCTTGGGGCACCCCAGGTTCGAGCCAAAGTTGATCTACTAAGCCGGCCTCTAATTCACTACCAACTGCGGCCACCAAAGCCAAATAATGACCTCGCGCCTTTAAGGCACTCAAAATTGCCATCAGAGTTAGTTCTACCCCTCCCCCTAAGCCCATACCCAATGGGCCCATGGGGGTACTAACCAGCAAAATTTTCATTGGGCGCGTTCCAATTCAGCCGCCCATAAAGTTCGGCGCTGATTGATCAGCAACACCGAAACTAAAGCGAGGGCCACTCCAAACCATTGCAACAAACTTAATTTTTCATCGAGCCAAAACACACCGCTAGCAAGGGCGAATACAGGGGTTAAAAATGTTAATGAGGTAAACCCCGTTAGGTCGCCCTGGTTGGCGAACAAAAAAAACAAGCCGTAAGCCAAAGCGCTGCCAAACAAACTTGCATAGGCCATTAAGCCCCATTCAGATAGCTGCAGGTGGGGAATGCGCCGTAAAGGATCTGAAAGAGGCCCGATAAGGCTTAGTCCCATTAGTGGCAATCCGCCAAGCAAGAGGTGCCACCCCGTTACCGCAAGGGGGTCGCTATGGCGACAGGCCCAGCGGCAAAGCAAAGTGCCCACCGCCATCGAAGCTGCTGCAAGCAGCATCAGCAGCTCACCCCGTTGAGCTAAACCTGCACCAAGCACTGGAGGGCCCTCAAGCCACCAATGCTGCAGCACACCAGCTGGCACGCCAAGGCAAGCAATACCGCCCAATCCCAACAGCAATCCCACCCAGCCCACTGGGTTTATCAGTTCTCCAAGAGCAAAGCGAGCTAATAAAGCCACCATCAACGGTTGCGAATCGATCAGCACCGAACCGATACCAGCACCAACTTCTTGTAAACCCTCTGCCAAAAAACCTTGAAAAAGGGCAGCGTCTACCAGCACAAATAAAAAGAACCAGCCCCTATCCCTGCTATCAACACCTAGCGGACGCTTGAGTAAAGCAGCAGCGCCAAGAATAATTAAGCCAGCCGGCATCAGCCGCAACCAGGCCAATTCAAGAGGGGCAAGGGGCACCAAGAGGGGCTTCATTGCCGCCATAGCCGTTCCCCAAAGGGCGAAGGGGAGCACCATGGCAAACCATCGCAACCAACGGGGCACTGCAACTAAATAGCAAGCTTGAGCCTAAAGACCCAGGGCTGCATAGGATCCGCCAATAATCTCAATGAGTGCGGCCCCATGCCTTGGCCCCTGCGTCGTTTTCGTCGCAAACGTATTGCTCGCATCTGCCTTGAGGGGCCGATTGCTGGCGCCGCCCGCACCAGGGTTTTAAAAGCTTTGTTACAGGTGGAAGAACAAAAGTTTCCTGTGCTGCTGCTGCGCATTGATAGCCCTGGAGGCACTGTTGGCGATAGCCAAGAGATTCACCAAGCCCTGATGCGCCTGCGGGAAAGTGGCTGCCAAGTGGTGGCTAGCTACGGCAATATTTCCGCCTCTGGCGGTGTTTATGTGGGTAGCGCCGCCAATCGGGTGGTGGCAAATGCAGGCACCATCACTGGATCCATCGGTGTGATTTTGCGTGGCAACAATCTTGAGAAGCTGCTGAAACGTATCGGCGTGCGTTTTGAAACGGTGAAAAGCGGCGAATTTAAAGACATCCTTTCTCCCGATAAACCGCTTTCAGAAGCGGAGCGAGAAATTTTGCAAGCCCTGATAAACAGCAGCTACGGCCAATTTGTGCAAGCGGTGGCAACGGGCCGCGGCCTTAGTGAAGAAAGCGTCCGTGCCTTCGCTGATGGCCGTGTTTTTAGCGGCGCCCAGGCCCTGGAATTGGGCTTGGTGGATTTACTCGGCGACGAAGAAACAGCTCGCCTTGAGGCCGCTCGCCTAGCGGGGCTTGATCCCAAACACAGCCGGCCGGTTACTTTGGGGCGCCAAAAGCAGGGATTTTTTCAACGGCTGCGCCAACAATTTCAATTAGAGCTTGGCCTGGGGGGACAACCGCTCTGGCTCTACAGGCCATGAACAATTCAGGCATGAGATTGCGAGCTCTGCGGGGCGCCACCACCGCAACAGCTAACACTGCAGCTGCGATGGAAGAGGCCGTTGCTGAACTGATAGAAGTTTTGATGCACCGCAACAACCTCAAAGGGCCGGAGGTGTTTACAGCAATATTTTCAGTAACCAGTGATCTGAATGCCCTCTTCCCTGCCGCTATCGCAAGGCGAAGCGAGGGATGGGAAGGGGTGGCATTGCTTGATTGCCAGCAGATGGCTGTAGTTGGAGATCTACCTCGTTGCATCCGCGTAATGCTGCAGGCCTGGTTGCCGATGCAGCAAGAAGAGCAACATGTTTACCTGCGCGACAGCCAAAAGTTAAGGCCAGACAGATCTTGTAATCACTGACAGCTCAGGGGCCGGCCTAGGGGAGCCCTTAAGGAGAAGCGCGATTATGAGAATAAATAAACATACGAAAAAGCTATGGCTGAATCATCGCGTCGTTTGGGTTTTATTGCTGCTGCGGGCTTAATTACAGCAGCTGGTTTTGGTTTGGCTGCCCATCAAACAGCAAAAGCACAAGGTTCGGTTGGAACCCCATCAATTTTGGAATTTCGCTGGGATGGCAATAAAGACTTTAAGAAGCTCTACTACTATGTATCTAATACCGAACGCACTCAGTGGGGTGAATACTTTTTAGTTCTACGGGCAAAAGACCGTAAAGCTGCAATATTAAAATTATCAATTACAATACCTAGCTATTTCAATACAAACATTGATCCCAAGGAAGTTAAACTCAAATATTGCAGTGCTGGTGGCTACGCCAAACGCACAAAATGCGAAGAAACTATCCCCGCTGATATTCAGCTCACAGACAATGGCAAACGCATCGATATCTTCCCCACAACCCCTGTGCCACCAGACAAATCTATAGCGGTTGTATTTAACGTTTCCAACCCTGTAAACGGGGGAATGTTCCAATTTAATGCCTTAGCTCAAGCCCCTGGAGATATTCCAATGGCGGGCTATTTGGGCAGCTGGGTTATCGAACTTACTAACTAAGCCAGCAGGCTGCTAAATTTGTATATCGGCCTATAGCCCAGTTTAGTTTCATGACCAAGCGCACCCTTGAAGGAACCAGCCGCAAACGCAAACGCGTATCGGGGTTCCGAGTGCGCATGCGCACCCATACAGGCCGTCGCCTCATCCGCACTCGCCGCAAGCGGGGCCGCGCTCGTTTATCGGTGTAATTCCCATTTGTAACCCTGGTGGTTCTTCCGCAAAGGCATCGCCTCAGGGGCAAAAGACTTTTTGATTATCTATATCAAAAAAGTAGGCGTTACCACGGCGGCTCTTTATTAGTGCTGAGAGTTGCTGCGGCAAACCCGCTGCTGCTGCGCTCGAGCGAACAAGCAGCCACAAGTGAATTTCGCCTTGCTGTTGTGATTAGCAGCAAGGTTAGTAAGCGAGCTGTGGTGCGTAATCGCCTCAGAAGGCAGTTTCATCAGGCTTTTGTTGATATGTGTAAGAACTGGGAAAACCCAGACCACCCCTGCCTGCAGCCGCAAAGCTGGCTTCTTTTAAGCCTTAAACCGGAAGCCGGCAACGCCAGTTGCAACGATCTACTGAGAGAATGGCAAGCAGTGTTACATCAGGCAGGTTTTTTGGATGACAACTGCACCTCCCATCACCCTGCAGGAAGAAGTGTTTTATGAGGGCGGCCCCGCCAAAGGTGATTTGATCATGAATTTGATTTTTGGTTTCACCTTGATCGGCCTCCCCTTCGCCGTTGGGGCAATCGTGAGGGCCCTATGGCTACGGTTTCGAATCACCAACCGGCGTGTATCCGTAACCGGTGGTTGGTTAGGTCGCGATCGCAGCCAGGTGGTTTACAACCAGATCAAAGAAGTTCGAGTTGTGCCAAGGGGCTTGGGAGCTTGGGGCGACATGTGCTTATTACTTAAAGATGGGGCACGGCTGGAAATGCGCGGGGTGCCTAGGTTTCGTGAGCTTGAAACCTTCATCAAAGAACGCATGGATACCCCAAGCCGTAGCAGCACACCCCCCAGTGGCTTTGCTGTTGCCAGTTAAAGCTGAGCTGCTCTTGAGGCACACTCACATCAAATACCTTCCCCCTGCACCTCCTTCCCTGTGATCGGCTACATCTCCGACAACCTGCTGTTACCAATCCTCGATTTCTTTTACGGACTGGTGCCCAGCTACGGCTTGGCGATCATTGCCCTCACGGTTGTGATCCGGCTTGCCCTGTTTCCCCTTAGTGCTGGCTCAATTCGAAACGCCCGCCGCATGCGCATTGCCCAACCGGTAATGCAGAAACGTCAGGCCGATATCAGATCCAAATTTGCCAATAATCCCCAAAAGCAACAGGAGGAATTAGGCAAAGTAATGAAGGAATTTGGCAGCCCCCTGGCGGGTTGCTTGCCGCTTGTGGTGCAGATGCCAATTCTATTTGCGCTGTTTGCCACCTTGAGGGGATCACCTTTTGCAGATGTGCCTTACACCTTCAACGTGAAGGTGGTGCCTGCTGATTTAGTGGCGGCGGTAGAAGCAAAACCATTTACAAGCGCAAGCCATTCAATCTTTATCAACGAAACAAACCACATCCCTGTTGTAGCTGCATTACCAGGCGGAAATCGGCTTGGTGTGGGAGAACAAGCCAAGGTTTTACTGCAAACCAAAGATGGCAGCGAAAGCCTTGAGGCAGTGGAAGAGCGGCTCACCCCCACAATCGACATGAGCCCCCAGTGGAATATCACCAAGGGTGAAGGGGTGGTTTCTATTGCTTCAAACGGCACAGTTACAGCCCTAACGCCTGGAGATGCCACCGTTGAAGTGAAGATCCCAGGATTGGCTGCCCGCAGTGGTTTCTTATTTATTAAGGCCTTGGGTCAGGTGGGAATTCGCACAGATGGCCAGGTGAATTGGGATATTGCAGGTTTAGTTGCAGGGTTTGGCATCAGCCTTTTTGTATCTCAAATCCTTTCTGGCTGGGGGATGCCAGCCAATCCGCAACAGGCAACCGCCAACAAGATCACCCCAGTGATGATCACCGGCATGTTTCTGTTTTTCCCTTTGCCAGCTGGGGTTTTGCTCTACATGGTGATCGCCAATATTTTCCAGGCCTTCCAAACATTTGTGCTCATACGTGAACCGCTACCAGAAAACCTTCAGGCAATTCTTGATCAGCAGATGACGCAGCAAACGGTTACCGCCAGTGCAACTGCTATTTCTTCTGAACGGATGCCATTTGAACCAAAAGGCAAGCGCTGATGAAGCCGATCCCACTGCGGGAGCTGCGATTACTTGGGGAAGCGAAACGTTTTCAGATAAATCAGCCCCTAGCTAAACTTCCCAGCTTGGGGCCAGTAAAAGGTTGGCTTGAGCTGCATCACAGAGGCGTAGCACTTGAGGTAAACGGTGCCGCTTCAACCCAAGTGGAACTTTGCTGCGATCGCTGTTTGAACGCTTTTAGCTATCAGTTGAAAGCTAAAGCGAATGAACTTATCGCGATTACAGCTAGCGCCTCAGTTGCGCCTGAAACGGAATTAATCGGCAGCTTGGATACTGCGGTGGAAAGCCTCAACCCTGAAGCTGATTTTGATTGGGAGCATTGGTTATTTGAACAATTAAGCCTGCAATTGCCCCTTAAACGTCTATGTGATGCCAACTGCATCGGCATCATGCCGCCTGAAGTGATCCCTGAAGCAGCAAAAGTGCTGCTTGATCCCCGCTGGGCAGCATTAGAGGCCTTAACAAAACAGCCATGAGCGCCTGGATCGCTCAGTTGGATCTGTTAATCCGCAGCCGCACCCCGATCCTTTGGATTCGGCAGCAGGAAGAGGAAAGGCTGCTGCGTTTAATGCAACAGGTGGCCCAAAACCTCGGGCAAAGACCACTACTGCGCTGGGATTTTGTTGCTGGATTGCAGGGATTACCAAACCACCAAGGGGCCGCTGCGCGCCAACCACTAGCCGCTCTAGACAGCCTTGATCTATTGCCAACAGATAGTGCTGGTATTTTGCTTCTGCTGGATTTTCATCGTTTTGTAGACGACAGCGCCATCTGCCGGCGGCTGCGCAACCTTGCGGTGGAACTGTGCAAGCAACCTCGCACCCTGATCATTGCCGCCCCTGATCTACAGCTGCCCAGGGAATTGGAATCAACCGTAACGGTGCTGGAGCTGCCCTTACCTGATGCCAATGAAATCAACGCCCTATTGGGGGGGATTGGAGTGGCGGCTGGCAGCCCCCTAGAGCCTCAAGCCCTTGAACTCTTGGTGCGCAGCTGCCGCGGTTTACCCGAACAACGCATCCGCCAGCTAGCAGCTAGAGCGCTAGCTCGGCATGGCCGGTTAGATGCAGCCGATATAAGCGATGTATTGGAAGAAAAGCGCCTAGCCCTAGCCCGCAGCGATCTACTGGAATACTGCCCGGCTGATGCAGATCCAAGTGAAATCGGTGGTTTAGATCAACTCAAATTGTGGTTAGAGAGGCGCAGGCTTGCTTTTACGGCAGAAGCGCAAAGCTACGGGCTGCCAAACCCCAGAGGTGTGCTGCTGGTGGGGCCCCAAGGCACCGGTAAATCATTAACAGCAAAAGCAATTGCCCACAGCTGGGGGATGCCCTTGCTTCGCCTCGATCTCGGGCGCCTATTTGCTGGCTTGGTGGGGGCTAGTGAAGCCCGCAGCCGCGACATGATCCGCACCGCTGAGGCCATGGCCCCTTGCATCCTGTGGATCGATGAAATCGATAAGGGTTTCAGTTTGGATGGCCGCAGCGATGGCGGCACCAGCCAAAGAGTATTAGCCACCTTGCTTACTTGGATGGCGGAAAAAAGCAGCCCTGTTTTTGTTGTGGCAACCGCCAATGCCATCGATAAGTTGCCTCCAGAGTTACTGCGTAAGGGGCGGTTTGATGAATTATTTGTATTGAGCTTGCCGGAACCGGAGGAAAGGCGTCAAATCCTCAACCTGCACTTGCGCAGACGCAGGCCCCAACACTGCATCCCCCTAGACACCTTGGTTGATCGCTGCGCTGGCTTTTCAGGCGCAGAACTGGAGCAAGTGGTGCTTGAGGCAATGCTTGTGGCCTTCAGCGAAGCTCGGGAATTTGGCGAAGCTGATCTAATCAGTGCCGCTGCCGATCTGGTGCCCCTCAGCCGCACCGCCCGAGAACCACTGGAAAGACTGCAGCAATGGGCTCGGGAGGGTCGAGCTAGGCCCGCTTGTTAAGAAAAGATGAATATCAATACGTTGCGTTGAGTGAAGAAGCAGCGCTTTTGTCAAGCCCACATCGGCACTTCTGCCTACGGTTTAGCTATCGACCACTCCAGCAGGCCACGATGAAGTTGAACCTTCCCCCAAACCAAGCTGAACTCACCAATCAATTAGCAGTAGCTGCCCTTGGAGCAGCCGTTATCACCACTCTTGCGGTAGCCCAGGGTCAATCGCCACTTACAGCTCTTGGCATCACTGTTTTTTCCGCTGTTGCTGCAGTGGCTGTAGGTCAGGTGCTCTAAAGCCTTGAGCCTCAATTTGCGGCAACAAATGCCTGCATTAGCAGGTAAGCATTATTTCAATTACGGCGGCCAGGGCCCTCTCCCCAATACCTCCCTTGAGGCGATGGTGAGTTGTTGGCAAAAACTTCAGCAGCTTGGCCCTTTCGGCCGTGATGTGTGGCCTTGGCTAAACCTTGAGCTTTCAGCTTTACGCAAGGCCCTTAGCCTTTTATGTGGGGTAGCGCCACATCGCTTAGCTCTTACCGAAAACGTTAGTAGCGGCTGCGTTTTGCCCCTTTGGGG
>NZ_JAGQEK010000209.1 GCF_024346075.1 Synechococcus sp. Cruz CV12-2-Slac-r | reverse complement strand
CGTTCTGGATCGGAACTACTAGGGGTTTTGACACGCCATGACTTGGCTAGCCCTGTTGTTAGTGCCTATCTGCTGGCAAGAATTCTGGGGCTTGAGCAGGGTTTGCGCCGCCTTTATGGTTCCTTTTCTCACATCCCCCTACCAGATGAACCAGAGGAACCTGATCCATCTGGTGAGGCAGGCGGCTGGTCGTTAGCCACGTTGTTAAACAAAGTGGAATCTTTGCCTAGCTTATTGAAGGCCCTTGACCATAAAAGCCGAAATAGCTTTCATAGCGCAACAAGTGGAATGATTAGGTTGCGCAACCACCTAGCCCATGGTCGCAGCATACTTACGCTTTCAAGTCGCCCAGTAGAAGCGGTGGAGCGTATTAATAACTTAGATCTATTGATCACAAAAATTAGGCAACTCCTTGAAGAACGTGAGAATTTATGGGAGGTTTTTGCCGCTACTGAGATCATTGGCCTAGAAAACAGCACTTTGATTTTGGCAGGTAAAGGTGCGGCAGCGCTGCCACTTCCACCACCAATTCATGTGATTACAGCCCAGAACCCCCATGAGCGGGTCTTGACGGATATTGTGAACAACAAGCGCCATCAATTGCTTCATAACTACTTAAAGATGCGCTTTCCTAAAGCAGAATTAGTTGAAGTTATCGGTAAGTCTTGTAGTGGGCCATGGGCAGAAACTGGTTGGGCGATAAGTGGCTTATCGCGTTTAGATGCATTGGCAATTGCTTACCGTTTTCAACAAAGAGCGATTTTTGAGCTCACTAAAGATGACGTGATCGTTATTGGAGCAGATGCTGTTATTCGCAGAACTATTCCACGCTTGCGTTAATTCATTCCCACATACCACTGATACTACCAAGCAACCACATGCAAAAACCGATTGCTATCCATTCATAGAACATCACCACAATCCATATTAAACCAGCCAGCAAAAGAAGGGCGCCAAATCCCTTTGCAATTATTAACCAATCTTCTCGATTAAAGCCATCTAAATCAAGTGAATTTTCGGTACATTTAGCGGTTGATGTTGTTATTATTGTTGCTTTATGAGCCCTAATGAATTCACCTTTTTTGTTGAACGGCATTAGTTTTCCTTAGGAATCCCAACCACAGGTAGTACATTTCTGCATGTATTCAACTTGAATCGAGTTTGTAACTTGAAGTGGATGCGAAAAAATTTCAGCTGCATCTCCGCCAAGCTGATGATCATTACTGTTGCAAACCAACGTGTACTGGCTTAAGTGGCCTAACAACCTTTTTATGTAGCAAGGGTTGTTGCGGTTGAGCAGATCAATTGCCAATTTCAATGCCACCTGGACCACGTAGCTAATATCGATTGCAATACCTGGTTGGAAGTTGATTTGCTCAGATTTGGTTTCGTTGCTGTAGTAGCGGCGCTTTTCTTTAGTCTGTTTTGCTAGATCAACATTTAGTTTCCCGAACGCGCAGCCATAGCAGGGCATTGGCGCTTCTGGATACCAATAAAAAATCTCACCTGCGAATGCTCGCTCCCATAAACCAATTGACAAAAATGCCAGATTTAATTGCACAGCTAGTTGGGCTCCATAGCGATCAGCGCGGCGACTATCGGCTGCAGCTAACAGCAATGCCGGCTGATTTTTGCTCTGGCTGTTAACTGAATTACTGAAATTTTTAATTACAACTGGATCCAAACGCTCAATTGTTGCGTTGTGCACTTGCACCTCTGCCAACGGGTTGATAAGCCGGATTCGATCGGCAACAGCCTGGGCTTTATATCGGCCAACATCTGCTAGGCCGCACTGATGTCGGCAGAGATTTTCAATCGAGAGGATATCGTCATCAATCAGCAAGAAGCGCCCCACGCCGCTACGAGCTAAATCAAGCGCTGCCAGGCTGCCTACCGAACCGCAGCCACAAACGATCACACCACACTCGCGCATTGCTGCCGTTTCCAATAGGCCGGCATTACGTGAACTCAAGTCCACATCTAGGTTGTAAGCTCGCGCTTCACAAGAACGACCATTAGCGCTGAACCTCCATCCACCTTGGTGTGGTGTGGCCTGCAGCCCCAATGATTTGTTACCACTGGTGAGATTTATGCATCCAGCTACGGGTTTGTTTGCTTGCAGCACAAGTACGTGGCCAGTTTCGGGGTGGTAGAAACCATGCAAATCAGTATCTATATCTGATATGGCAAGATCCGCCGGAAACCTAACCACCAGCGATAGAGCCTTAGCGTCAGCAGCCATGATTCACCTCCAGTAGGTGATCACTGAATTGAGTGGCGTTAAGACGCAGCCCATCATCACGTAAGGCGGTAATTAGCCCGCTACGACAAAGTGCCAGCTCCCAGAGTTCACGGCAAGGCCCACGCTGTTCAACTAGCGCTAGTTGCAAACA
>NZ_JAGQEK010000208.1 GCF_024346075.1 Synechococcus sp. Cruz CV12-2-Slac-r | reverse complement strand
GGTTCACTAAACCTCCCGGGCTTGCTTACAGGCAAGGCCGGTGTAGCCCTGGCCCTGCTGGAAAAGACAGATGGCCAATTCTGGATGCCCCAGGTGCTGAGCGCAGGATTATTGGAAACAGCCCCGGAAGACCTGGCTAAGCCGGCCAAACAACTACATACCGCATAATCAGATCATGAATAGAATCGAACTAAAATTCCTTTATTGGGTAAAAAATTTATTCAATACGCATCTACCGCACGAGCACCAGTCCCTTAAGCAAAATTAGAAATTCCATGCCCTTTTCTTCGAAATACGCATAAGAATAAAGATGGATATGAGTGGATAAGTTAATAAATATAAGCATAGCTTGGAATAAGCAGGCAGGAGCTGGAACAAGCTGTTAGCGCTAAAGCCAGTTGCAGCAGGGCTTTTCAGCCGAAAATCCTTACCTAGAAAAGCAAGCGGGCGGCGGGAATCGAACCCGCATCATCAGCTTGTAAGGCTCAACAATTTCTCGCCCAGTCTCATTGCAGCGCAATCGATTTAAAAATAAAAAAGCCGCATGTGAGATGTTTGGTGAGATGTTTTGCTCTGAGAGCTCCCTGAGAGCCAAAAATTTCAAAAACTAAAATTGGTTGAAATTGAGCTCCTGAGATGGAAACGAGATAGATGAGATGCCCTAAAACTGATTGAAAAGCGGTTGTTTCTATCAATGGGCAGCTAGGGCTTTAAATCCTCTTTTTGGCGGGGCTAGCTGTTGCCCTCAAAGGCCCATTTGCCACCATTTACCTGCATCAACGGCTTTTTAAGCAATAACTGCCGGAGCTAAACCAACCAACGCCGCTATTGCGGTTGAAGATATTACTTGTCAAAAGGGAGCTGATGTTTCACGCAGGAGCAATTGACAAGTCCCAAAACTAAAGCATATAGACGTGTTGCTGGTAACAACCTGATTTGCTATTGATTATTTGCTTACTCAAGCTGCATAGCTGATTGCACTCCGCCGCTAAAGGTAGGCTTCAGTGAACTTACGCTTTAGGTAAGTTCGTGGGCGATTATAAAATGTTGCCCGTGCATTGGCTTTATCGAAAACTCTCCCGCAAAAAGCTTTTCAAGCAGTTGGAGCGATCGGTGGTAGATGAATGTCAAACTTTGCACTCCAAATAGCTCAGGCCCAAAGAGGATCAGTGGCAGCTCCGCCATCAAATAGTCAACGGCATGTAGGCGATCTAGATCGCTCAACTGATATCCTTCTCGCCGCCTGTTCTCAAGAACCTCATCAGTTGCCGCAAGGCACTCCCTTTGAAACTCACTGTCGGTAGCAAATGCGGTACGGGAGCGTTTTTCTAAATTGGCATAGTTTCCATACTTTGCCAGTAGAGACCATGGCAGGAGATCTACTCGGTTGATTGCATTATCAGCTGCCTCTCGAGCGCGATCAATCTTGTTATTTAGGTACCGCATTTGTCGCCTGGTCTTATGTAAGGCCTCATCAAGGGAGTAGCCACCCGCCTCTAATGTCCACACAGTTGGGGTGTCTGGAACAAACACACGGGCAAAATCAAAGTGATTGTTAGCCCATAACAGCAACTCGGCGATTCGGTTCTCGCTGTAATACTTATTAAATGGACTAGCTCCAATAACAACATGGAAACGTTCCCCGCGAGCTGGTAAACATTGAGCCAAATTGGTTTTGTTGTGGCGATACTTGGCGTTGCCGTACGAGAAGAAGACACATCCTTCCCCTGGGCGCGCTCTGATGACCATGCTGCAGCCGGGGCACGTTTGGCACACAATTAATGCGTAAAACGCGATGTTCTTTGAAATCCGGCTTTTGCATTGGGGGCAGATCAACTCCGCTTTGAAAAACGATGCCATGATTAGGTGTATGTGCTCGCCGAGTGGTGTAATGACTTTGCAGTGATGCCCAACTCAGTTTAGCGGTAGAAACGAGATGCTTATTAGGCTAATGAGAATATTTCGGGGCAAGTCCACATCATTGTCCCCAGCAAAATTCGTCCTACCAGGAGATTAGTCAACCTATTAATTCAATTCAAGGGGCCATAATTTATCAGTTTAATTACTGCTTACAGCTGGGCTGTTCATCTTGAAGTGCTGTTCAAACTGATGTACGTAAAAGGATTAGCCCGCCAAATTGGATCACCTGGGCCTGCACCCACCAAATAAACAATGCCAAAGGGTGGTGCAGTAGTCATGGCAGGGAAACCAACTGCTTCAGCAGTGAGGAATAAAAATGCTGTTGTTGCAGAAGGGGCGGCCAAAGCTGCACAGCAGCTGGCCAGTCTGTTGCCTGCAAAGCAGCGCTGATTTGATTTGCTGCAATGGCCAGGGGCACAAGCAGCTGGGGCTCAGTGGGATCAATGTAGAGCTGGGCAGGCTCACACCAAGGCTGGCAGG
>NZ_JAGQEK010000207.1 GCF_024346075.1 Synechococcus sp. Cruz CV12-2-Slac-r | reverse complement strand
GTTGGGATGAGCAACATGCTTTGTTGCAAGCTGTGCTTTTAGCCGTTGCTGGTAAGGCCAAGGTATTAGCTGGCACCGGCAGTAACTCCACCGCTGAAGCAATCGAAGCCACCCGGGAGGCAGCTGCATTGGGGGCCGATGGTGCCCTTGTAGTGGTGCCTTATTACAACAAGCCACCCCAAGCTGGTTTGGAAGCTCATTTCGCTGCAGTGGCAGCAGCAGCGCCAAATCTGCCTTTGATGCTCTACAACATTCCCGCTAGAACCGGCTGCAGCCTTGCCCCAGAAACCACAGCCCGATTAATGCAATATTCCAATGTGGTGGCATTTAAAGCAGCCAGCGGCTCAGTGGATGAAGTGAGTAGTTTGAGAGCTAGCTGCGGCGATCGCTTAGCAATTTATAGCGGTGATGATTCTTTAACCCTGCCAATGTTGGCATTGGGGGCGGTTGGAGTTGTGAGTGTTGCAAGTCATTTGGTGGGGGAGGAATTGCAACAGATGATTCAAGCTTTTTTGGCTGGCGAAATACAGAAAGCTCTTTCGATTC
This sequence comes from Synechococcus sp. Cruz CV12-2-Slac-r, assembly GCF_024346075.1. Classification (GTDB taxonomy): domain Bacteria; phylum Cyanobacteriota; class Cyanobacteriia; order PCC-6307; family Cyanobiaceae; genus Synechococcus_D. The sequence continues at coordinate 1,857 of NZ_JAGQEK010000207.1, read as the reverse complement.
ACGAACGTTTGTTACCTCTTATGCAAGGTTTGTTTTGTAGTAGCAACCCCATTCCAGTTAAAGCTGCATTAGAGCTTGAGGGGTGGCCCGTTGGTTCGGCCCGCTTGCCTTTGGTGCCAGCCTCTAGCGTTATTCGTGAATCCCTCGCCGTTTTGCTTGCCGCTTTGCGTCCTACCTGACCTCAAGGCGATGGGCAGCCGCTCATTATCTTTCCACTTTTCAATTATTTTTTAAAAGGTTTCTATGGCTATTTCAGCAACACCCGCAACCAAAACACCAGCGCTGCGGGTGATCCCGTTAGGAGGTTTACATGAGATTGGCAAAAATACTTGTGTATTTGAATACGGCGATGATTTGATGTTAGTTGATGCTGGCCTCGCCTTCCCAAGCGATGGTATGCACGGCGTAAATGTTGTTATGCCAGATACTAGTTACTTAAGGGAAAATCAAAAACGAATCCGTGGGATGATTGTTACCCACGGCCATGAAGATCATATTGGTGGCATTTCTCACCACCTTAAGCATTTTAATATTCCGATCATTTATGGGCCCCGGCTGGCACTTTCTCTTCTGGAAGGCAAAATGGCTGAAGCCGGTGTGGCAGATCGCACCACCTTGCAAACCGTTGCGCCACGCGATGTGGTGAAGGTGGGGCAACACTTTAAGGTTGAGTTTATCCGTAATACTCACTCAATCGCCGATAGTTTTTCATTGGCGATAACAACACCTGTGGGAGTTGTTATATTTACTGGTGATTTCAAGTTTGATCACACCCCTGTAGATGGCGAATATTTTGATATTCAGCGGATGGCTCAATATGGAGAGCAGGGCGTGCTCTGCATGTTTAGTGATTCCACAAACGCTGAGTTGCCTGGATTCACCCCATCAGAACGGGCGGTATTTCCTAATTTAGATCGCCATATTTCCACAGCGGAAGGCAGGGTATTGATAACTACTTTTGCAAGTTCAGTGCATCGTGTATCGATGATTCTTGAGCTGGCCCTTAAGCACGGCCGCAAGGTTAGTTTGCTTGGCCGCTCGATGCTTAATGTGATCGCAAAAGCACGGGAATTGGGTTATATCCGCTGCCCAGATGAACTGTTTGTTCCTATCAAGCAAATTCGTGATATTCCCGATCGCGAAACACTTTTATTGATGACTGGTAGCCAAGGCGAATCGCTTGCCGCTTTGAGCCGTATCTCCCGTTGCGAGCATCCTCAAGTGCAGGTGAAATCCACAGATAAAATCATTTTCTCAGCCAGCCCAATCCCAGGTAACACAATTTCGGTTGTGAATACTATTGATCGCTTGATGATGCTTGGCGCCAAGGTGGTGTATGGCAAAGGTGAGGGCATTCACGTTTCTGGCCATGGCAGCCAAGAGGATCAAAAGTTGATGATTGCTCTAACAAGGCCTAGGTTTTTTGTACCTGTGCACGGTGAACATCGCATGTTGATGTGCCATTCCCGCACCGCTCAATCTATGGGCGTACCAGAAAATAATATTTTGATTATTAATAACGGTGATGTGGTGGAACTCACCCCCGATTCCATCCGTAGGGGTGATCCTGTAAAAGCTGGTATCGAATTGCTGGATAATTCACGCAATGGCATTGTTGATGCCCGCGTATTAAAAGAACGCCAGCAATTAGCAGGTGATGGTGTAATCACAATGCTTGCTGCCATCAGCACTGAAGGTTTGATGGTGGCTCCACCACGGGTAAATCTGCGGGGTGTGGTTACTACGGCTGAACCGCGCAAGATGTCGATGTGGGCTGAACGGGAAGTGGGTTGGGTTTTGGAAAACCGTTGGAATCAGTTAGCCCGCAACACTGGCGGCAATGCTCCCGAGGTGGAT
>NZ_JAGQEK010000206.1 GCF_024346075.1 Synechococcus sp. Cruz CV12-2-Slac-r | reverse complement strand
ACTGCTTCAAGCAGGGCAATTTGTTGCTTTGTGCATTTATTTTTTTCAAATTTAGCGGCAATTGTTCGGCGTGCAGCCATGCGCAACGGCTCCTGCCCCGGCGGATCAGCCAGCACTGCCAGCAACCGTTTGGCTAGTGCAGTGCTATCAAAAAATGGCACCAGCCAACCATTTACTCCATTACTGATTACTTCCTCCACTGGTGCGGTAGCAGATCCCACCACTAATGCTCCGCAGGCCATTGCTTCTAGCATGCTCCAACTCAACACATATGGATAGGTGAGATATACATGGGCTTGGCTTATCTGAAATATTTGTAATAATTGCGCATAGGGTAAATGACCGGTGAAATGTATGCGGCTTAAATTAATTTGATCTTTAAGTTCTTCTAGCATTAATTGCTTCCAACTCTTGCCATCGGGTGCTACTGGCCCATAGCAACTGCCATCTTCACCCACAATCACAACCATTACCTCTTTATTGGCATCTAGTAAAGCAGGTAAGGCCCGCATAAATGTGCGAAATCCACGCAAGGGCTCCAAGCTTCTGCTGCCAAAGCTCACCACCGGATCACCCCTACGGATTCGTGTGCCATCAGGCAAGGTGTAACATGCTAGGGGATTTGGTTTGCATAAATCTAGATCTACCCCCTCATGAATCACTTTGATTCGATTTTGTAGCCAGCTTGGATAACTGCTTTGTTGGAAATTAGTGGCTGTAAGACCCACTGTCATCCGCTTAATTGCCATTAGATCCGCCCATTGCCTCAGGCTTAAATTGGCTCCAAAATCTTCCTGGTGATTTATTGATTGCTCTGAATCAAAATTATTTAAATTAAGGCTACTGAAATCAAGTTCTAATAATGCAACTAAGGGTACGGTTGGAAATACATCGTCTAGAAATAAAATATCACCCCAGAACGGGTGAGCTACCACCACATCTGGAATCCAACCCTCCTGCATAAGCATTCTCAGCTGTAATGCAACTCTTCTGCCCTGAGCTAACTGTGCCGTAAGGCGCATTTCAGGATTTGTTTGGCGCATTTGTTGATACGGATCACCTCCAGATGATTTATAGATAACACCTGTATCTGCCCATGGTGCTTGTCTAGCGCCAATACCAATCACCCCATGGCCGGCTACTAATAAGGCGGGTGCAAGCTGGCGAAATTGGCCAGGAAAATTCTGATGAATAAGCAGCACCCGCACAGCTATCTAGCGCATTTCCCGCACTGAAAGTGTTGAACCAGCGATGTTACTAAAGAAAAGCTCTAATAATGAACGTTTTTCTAGTTTTATATCTGCGGTTATTGCCATACCAGCTTGCAGGGGAAACTTTTTGCCAAGACTATTTATATTCTGCTGAGCTAATTTAAGGCCGATCGGGAAATGGGGCTCCTTCCAATTCTGGTCGGGCGGCAAGGAATCGGTGCCGATCGTAGTAACAGTGGCAGCTAAGGTGCCATATTTATTTCGATCATAGGCGGCAACGGCAACCTCAGCTGGTTGGTTTGGGCGTATAAAAGCAAGATCGCGATTAGAAACAAATACACTACCCACCAAGCTATCCGTTGGCACGAGTTGTAATAGATCTTGGCTTGCATTAACTACCATTCCATCTTTAGCTTGCAGGTTTAGTACAGTGCCTGCAACTGGTGCCCTTAAGGTTATACGACGCAGCCTTTCGCCTGTTTCAACACGGTTGGCAGTATTTTGAGCTTCTTGTTGGCGTAGTTCAGCTGCTTTTTGGCTTGATTCAGCTTCAAGTTTATTTTGTTGTTGATTATTGGCAGCTAAACGGGAATCCAGATCACTTAATTGCTTTTGATAATCTAGAACTTGAAAATTGGAAGCAGCCCCTTGGGACTCAAGCAAAACCAATTGATCAAGTTGATGTTTTGTAATACGACGGCTCTGTTCAAGGCCGATTCTTTGTGCTTTAAGCTCTCCAACGGCGCCGCTTATACGATTTAATTCCGAGTTTGCCATCATTAATAGCTCTTGTTTTTGATCCTTTAAGGCCGCTTGCCGTCCTTGAAGAATAGTGGGATCCAATAGCACCATAGCGGCACCTTGTTTCACTGATTCACCTTCTTTTACCAATACGCTCAATATCACCCCTGCTTCCGTGGATCTAATTGCAGCCGTGGAGCGTTTTGGTTGTAGCTTTCCAGCTAAACTAACAACTTGATCAACCCTTACTAGGGCAGCGGCGCCTAAGCAAACAACCACAAGGGCCGCCATTGCGCCACCCACAATCAAGGGAAACCATGGAGTGGGCCTGCTCTCCAAACGGGTATCAAAATTACCAGCAGTTAAATTTGATTTTGCCAGCGACCCAGCCCGGCTGGCATTATGTGTTTTGAATTTGCTTAACCATGGGAAAGCCATAGCTTATGCACCTCCTTCTTGAACTTGT
>NZ_JAGQEK010000205.1 GCF_024346075.1 Synechococcus sp. Cruz CV12-2-Slac-r | reverse complement strand
AGCAGTTATGTAACTTGCCGCATCGCTAGCTAGGAAAGCAACAACTGCAGCAATTTCACTAGGCTCAGCCATCCGCCCCATAGGAATCGCAGAGTTTAACTTAGCTAAAAGCTCGGGATTATTAATGGTTGGTGCATTAATAGGTGTATTCACCGCGCCTGGGCCAACATTAACAACAGTAACGCCATGAGGTGCAAGTTCTACGCCAGCAGTACGAGTTAGCATGCGAAGACCACCCTTTGCTAAACAGTAAGCTGTGTTATTAGGCATGGGCCAATCTTCATGAACAGACGAAATATTTATAACCCTGCCTCCACCTCCCTGCGAAATCATCTGCTTAGCAGCGAACTGAGTACCAAAAAAAGCGCTTTTCAAATTCACATTTAAAACCTTATCGTAGTCTTCAGGAGTGGTATCTAAAATAGAGGTGCGAGTTTCAAGGCCTGCATTATTAACCATCACATCAAGGCGACCAAAGGATTTAACTGCAAGATCAACAACTCCTTGCAGAGAATCAAGATTGGTTACATCGGCTTGGGCACCTATGGCAATTCCACCTGAAGCAGTAATCTCAGACAAGAGAGATTCCGTAAGTTCTGGGTGAGAGCGATAGTTAATAACTACACTAGCTCCACGAAGTGCCAGTTCAATTGCCACAGATTTACCGATACCACTATTAGCACCAGTAACAATAGCAACTTTGCCTTTCAGGAATTGTTCAGTCATGAGGTAAAATCACTGAGTAGATAAAATTCAATTAAATAATAACATGCGCACTTTAAAAAAATCAAAAAATCCTAAGCTGTCAGCAAACGAACATACTGCTTAAGAAAACATCAAGGCGATGGAGTAGAGGGCTGGAGTGATTATTCTGTAAATAGATCTATGTGATACGGATGCCCGAGAAAATTAAAAGCATTACGCAAACAACAAAAAACATAGATGAACAGATGAGATGGTATAGCGAAACACTTGGGTTTAAAGCTGGCAAACGAGAAATCCTTGAAGGGAAATGGTTGAATGAACTTTTAGGAATATCTGATGCTGTGGTTGATAGGGTTATATTGCACCTTGGTGACGAAGAACTTGAATTATGGGAATTCCAAAAAAAGGCTGATTTAAAAAACAATAATTTTCAAGGGGAAGTAATTCCTATAGATTCAAAAAGTAATGATCTCTGGTTTCAGCACATATGTATCGTTGTTAGCAATATTGAAGAGGCATTTCAAAAAGGGGCGAACAAATCTGCTCAAATTTCAAGTAGACCACAAACACTACCAGAATGGAATACTGGCGCAGCAAATATTAAAGCAGTAAAATTCAAAGATATCCATGGACATTCGTTAGAACTATTAAATTTCCCAGAAGATAAAGGGGATATACGTTGGCATAAAGATCAAATAGATTTATTTAAGGGTATTGACCATACCGCAATTGGCGTATCAGATACGCAGAAAAGTATTGAATTTTACAATGGAATTCTAAATCTTGAACTGGTAGGACAGGGAACCAACTATGGGAAAGAACAAGATGAAATGGATGGTTTAGAGAATACAAAGGTTTTAATAAGCACACTAAGACCAAGCAATCATGGGATGGGAATTGAACTCCTTGATTATCAATTACCGAACCAAAAGCGGAGACCCAGAATAAACCCAAAAACCACCGATCTAAATGAATGGAGAGTAATATTATTAATCGACAATCTAATAGATATACATATAAGACTAGAATCAAGCGATTCATCTAAATCACTGAGTTCCATAGTATCAATACCTGGAAATATTTGGGGAGGAGTTATAGCTTGCCAAGTAAGGGATCCAGATGGACATGCCTTGTTACTAATTGAAAAATAACTTTCTCAGTCTCCATATGCAGGATCCGAACCAGTTAACCTAACAATCCGTGTTCCATTATTGCCAACAGGACCAGCATAAGAGCCAAGTATGGATGAATTAATAGGAGATCCCACACTAGGCGCTACTGGTACATTGGGGCGCCAAAACAACTCTAGTGCGCCACCTGAACCTGATAATTTATCATAACTGGTAGATAATGAAAGCTTTAGACGAGGATTAAAATGATAATTTAATTGCAATTGTCCACCAGGTGCTGAGGCGCCCAAATAATCAGATACATAATAAAATCTAGGTAAAAAGACCAAGGAATTGATACCTGTGGGCACCGAAATTTGTATATTAAAAGGTGATAATATAGATTTGCCAGGGGAGGAATAACCAAGGTTACCTATGGGAGCAGCGAAAGTACTAACTACCTGAAAATTAGGTGACGTAACCTCAATGCCAAAACCTAATTGCTGATAGTAATATCCAGCCTGCAAAGCATTGTCATATCCAAAATTAACACCCCAGAAACTATCAGCACCCTTCAAGAGCTTGCGATAACCAATGCGAACACTATCTCCAACAGCTTGAATGTAGGAATTATTAATATCATCAGTCTCAATAGGACGTTGCTTAACATAAAATGTGTTG
>NZ_JAGQEK010000204.1 GCF_024346075.1 Synechococcus sp. Cruz CV12-2-Slac-r | reverse complement strand
ATATTTAGTACCTGCATTTAAGCCCTCCGCTTCCGCCTTCACTGTCCAGTCACGATCCGCGCTTGTTGATACAACTCCTTTCTTTATTATATTGGCTTCCTTAAAGTCGCTTGTTGTTGATACTTCCCAATTGACATTTGTAGACGCTCCAGTTATTAGAGCTGGATTTAAACGGGTCCATAATATGACTGAATCTTTATAGGGATCTCCAGAAGCAATACCGTGACTGAACGGAGCTGGGACCGATGAAGTCATGAATATAATGACAGTTTTGCTATTACAATCCTCAATGGTTTTGATAGCAATATGAAGCGGCAATGCTTTGTTTAAGAGCGTATTATTTTTTGGTTATGGGTTTTCTGGTGCCCCGCCCCCTTATTCCCCTTGATAGCCAAGTTCAGCTAAGCGACCTGGTTTTTGGCGCCAATGGGGCACCACCTTCACGAATAATTCTAGATATATCGGCCCATCAAATACTTTTTGCATCTGCAGCCGGGCTCCGGTGCCGATTGCTTTGAGCATGGCACCGCCTTTGCCGATAAGTATTCCCTTTTGGCTGCTTCGTTCCACCATTACGGTGGCAAGAATTGCGGTGCGGGGGCCATCTTCCTCTAACCGTTCGATCTGCACTGCTACCGAATGGGGAATTTCCTCCCTGGTTAGATGCAAAACCTGTTCGCGTATTAGTTCTGCCAACAGCAGTTTTTCTGGCTGATCGCTGATTGTGCCAGCTGGATATAACATTGTCCCTAGGGGCAGCAATGGTTCTAATGCTTCCACCAAGGCACTGCAGCCATCGCCTGTAGTGGCGCTAAATGGTAATAATGGCGCTTCTGGTAAAGCATCTTGATAGCTATTAAATAATTCTTGTTGTTCTTCTGGATTAACAAGATCTTGTTTATTTAGACCCAGTAATACCGGTTGACGTATTTGTTTTAGTAAATCAAGCACAAACTGATCACCGCGGCCAAGCGGCACACTGCCATCCATCAAAGCAAGCACCACATCCACTTCGCCAATGCTGTTGCGTGCGGTTTGCACAAGCCTTTCACCTAGCAGGTGATGCGGTTTGTGAATTCCAGGCGTGTCTAGTAATACAAGCTGCGCGGTGGCGGTTGTGAGAATTGCCCTAAGGCGATTTCGGGTGGTTTGGGCTACCGGTGAAGTGATCGCTACTTTTTCGCCCACCAATTGGTTTAACAAGGTGGATTTACCCACATTGGGCCTCCCGATCAAGGCAACAAATCCCGAGCGAAAGCCCTCTGGCGTTGGGCTCCAAAGCACATCTTCTGTTGCCGGTATTGGAATCTGCATCTACCTAGTGTGCTGGCTTGAGCAAGGCAGTGCTTAAACCCCATAACCTTGGTGAATAGTTTTAGCTTTTGCGATGAGTTTTGAAGCAGCAATGGAAGCAGCAGCCCTCTGGTGTGGCACCTGGGAGCAGGGCGATCTCAGCGATGAGGTGCTGGCAGATAAGGTTGCGCAGTTGCTCACAAGCCGTGATGGCGCCCGCGGTTTCTTTGTGGTGAGTTTGCCAGCAGAAAATCCATTGATGGATCGATTACCTGAACCATTACTGATTGCCCTCAGGGCTGCAGGGGAAGAAGTGGTGGATTTAACGGCCCGTAATTTAGCGATGAGCACCGCTATGGCTGTTTATCACCGGCGTGTTGGCGCAGAAGATCAATGCTTAGGTTCAGAAAGAGTGCAACGCCGCAGCCGAGAATTGCTGCAAAATCTAGAATCTGGAGCGGTAAAAATTAGGCTTGAAACTTTGCTTGCTGCCACAGATGGTATTGGTAGCGATGTTGCTTTTTTGGATCGTTGGCAATACGACGCCGAACAAAAAGCCGCCATTAAGGCGGCCGTGTTATCAGTAGCTGATTAACAAACTAAGATTAAATCAATCCCGGCGGCTACCACCGTTAATGGCAATGATTAAACGCAGGATGAAAATAAATAAGTTTACATAAGTTAGATACATGCCCAATGCACCTGCTAGATATTGATCATCATTGTAAGTGCGCGGCATTGTATAGAAATCAACAAATGCTGCACCAATAAAGATCACCGTACCAAAACCGGCAATCATTAATTCAAAACCACCGCCCATAAACATTCCAGGGGCAAATATACCTCCAATAAATTGCACCAACATCGCAATTAACAGGCCAACAATGCCTAAGCCCACCACCGCTGTGAGGGCTTGGCCAACGCTGTCGCTCATGCGGCGGCCCACAACAGAAGCGATCACAAATGTGATCCCGGTTGCTAGGGCAGCAATTGCTACTCCGCCAACACCTGCAGGGCTGCTGATCGCCATAGATACAAGGCCACTTAAAGTGAACCCAGTTACCAAGCTGTAAACCGCCAAAAGGGGCAGTGCAGTGGCGTTGTTGCCTTTAAGTGCTACATTTTGAGCTACAAAAAATAGAACAAAATTACCAATCAATGCCACCCAAAACAGGGGCATAAAGATTGGTGTTGCAATCATTGTTAAACC
>NZ_JAGQEK010000203.1 GCF_024346075.1 Synechococcus sp. Cruz CV12-2-Slac-r | reverse complement strand
GCCATATTTAGTTGCCATTAAGCCTATCGAGTGCTACTTCTGGAGTAGAGGAATTTTTTTTCTTTCCAATGGCACAGCTCACCATCAAGCTCAGCGATAAGGGGCTTGCTTTAATTGCTCAACTGCAAAAGGAAATTTTTAACCGCCGCCGTAAAAAAGTAACCACCGCTGGAGTGGTTGAAACTTTGATCGAAAGCGGTGCAAAGTCACAAAGTGACAAGCGTTTTGCCGCCTCTTGGCAAAATTTGGTAGCAGATATTGAAAGGGCTGCAAAAGTGGCTGATACCTACGGCAATAAACCCGCCAGCCTTAGTGATGCTGAATGGGCTTTGGTATTAAGCCACCGCACCCGGCCCCAGCGCCCGAGCACTGCTGCCCGCAAGCCCCCTGCTAAAAAGCCCGCAGCACGCACAAAACGCGTTGCAGCAAAGCCCGCAGCTTCTGATGTGGCATCAGCCTCCTGAGCTGGCTTCACGGTTCACCGCACTGACCTCGCTGGCGGAGCCAATGGTCTGCCAGCACTAGGGCCACCATCGCTTCCACCATCGGTACAGCCCTTGGCAGAACGCATGGATCGTGTCTGCCTTTGGCGGAAATCGTGGTGCTATTGCCGCTGGCAGTAATCGTTTGTTGTTCTTTACGGATTGTGGCGGTGGGTTTAAAAGCCACCCGGATGAGGATCGGCTCGCCGTTGCTGATCCCCCCTTGAATGCCGCCTGAATTGTTGGTGGCTGTATGGAGGCTGCCATCGCCGGTTGCCAGAAAGGCATCGTTGTGTTCGCTGCCTTTCATCAAAGTGCCAGCAAAGCCGGAACCAATCTCAAAGCCTTTTGTAGCTGGTAAAGACATCACTGCCTTAGCAAGATCAGCTTCCAACTTGTCGAATACCGGCATCCCAAGCCCTAAAGGCGCATGGCGCACTACACATTCGATTACACCACCGCAGGAATCACCCTCACGGCCAATCGCTTCGATGCGTTCGATCATTTGAACTGCCATCTCAGGATCAGGGCAGCGCACAATGTTGCTTTCCACTGTTTCTAGGTTCACCAGAAGTGGATCAATAGTTGCTTCTAGGTTGTGGATGCGTTTTACCCAAGCCAGCACCTCAGTGCCGGCAGCTTCCGCTAGTAATTGTTTGGCGATTGCGCCAGCTGCCACGCGGCCAATCGTTTCCCGCGCTGAGGCTCTACCACCTCCACTGCGGGCTTGGATTCCATATTTCGCCTGGTAAGTGGCATCTGCGTGGGAAGGGCGAAAGGCCACTTCCATTTCTTTGTAGTCCTGGGGTCTTTGGTCTTTATTGCGCACCACCATGGCAATAGGTGTACCAAGGGTGACGCCATCCAGCACACCACTGAGGATTTCCACTTGATCCTCCTCTTTGCGGGGCGTGGTGATTTTGCTTTGGCCCGGTTTTCTGCGATCAAGATCAGCCTGGATCGCCTTGATATCCAGTTGTAATCGTGGTGGGCAGCCATCCACAATCACCCCAACCCCGCCACCATGGGATTCACCAAAGGTGGAAATCCGAAATAACTGACCAAAACTACTGCCCATAAATTATTTAAACCTGATCCTGAGCCTAGTTGGCCCCATATTTGCTAGAGATGTTGAGTAGTTGGCTAAAAGATGAGAAAAGGCGAACGTGCTGCCCTTGTTATGCAACGGCTGGAGCAGCACTATCCAGAAGTTCCTGTGCCCCTTGATCACAGCGATCCATTTACTTTGCTTGTTGCGGTGTTGTTAAGCGCCCAATGCACAGATAAAAAAGTAAACGAAGTTACCCCTGCATTATTTAAAGATGGTCCAAATCCTGCCGCTATGGCAGCTTTAAGTGAGGCCATAATTCTTACGCACATACGTCAATTGGGTTTAGCGCGCACAAAAGCCGCTCATGTGAAGCGCTTAGCTGAATTATTAATTGAACGCCACGGTGGCCAAGTGCCTAAGAGCTTCACGGCCCTAGAAGCCCTGCCTGGGGTGGGTCATAAAACCGCCAGCGTAGTAATGGCACAAGCATTTGGGGTGCCGGCATTTCCAGTGGATACCCATATTCATCGTTTAGCTCAGCGCTGGGGCTTAAGCAGTGGTGAGAATGTGGCGCGCACTGAAACCGATCTAAAGCGTTTATTTCCAATGGAGGCATGGAATAAATTGCACCTCCAAATTATTTTTTATGGCCGTGAATTTTGCACTGCCCGCGGCTGTAATGGCATGCTGTGCCCCCTCTGCAAAGAACTGTTTCCTAATCGGCGCAAGCCTTTGTTAACGAGTAAGGCCTAAACCATTAAAAAGCCCCCGCGTTAGCGGGGGCGATTTCTATTCCTCTAATTAAGCGATTTGCTTAGTTAGTGATCAACCGATTGCAGGGGCGGTTAGTGCTACTGGAGCGCTTTCAGCTGCTGCAAGATCGAGTGGGAAGTTATGGGCATTACGCTCATGCATTACTTCCATACCCAAACCAGCGCGGTTCAAGATATCAGCCCAGGTATTCACTACACGGCCTTGGCCATC
>NZ_JAGQEK010000202.1 GCF_024346075.1 Synechococcus sp. Cruz CV12-2-Slac-r | reverse complement strand
TCCCCAGAGGCCAATACTGAAGCTCACAATGCCTGCATCACCTCGCACAAAAGTGATAAAAAGCGCAGCGCAAAGGGCTGGCCACAGGCGCCCTTGCCTTAAGGCCCAGATCAGGGCAAAGCCCAGCAATGGCACTGGGCAAAGGTCGTGGAAATTTTCCAGCAGCGGGCCAAGCACCGTGATCGAGCAGTAGTAGGCAATCAGCAACCTCAAAGCGATTGGGCTAGCCAAGCCTTCAGAGCGAGCCAGCTGAAACAACATCAAGCCACCAGCTGTTAACAGAGCCACCTGCACCAGGGGCAAGGCATAGATCCCAAGCATTGGAATCAAAGGAATCCAAAGTTGGCTTAAGAGGTTCAAATGCTGGCTGGCGTGCAGGTAACCCAATTGAGGCAATTCACCCCCTAATTTCACAGCCGCTGATAATTCCGCCGATAGGGTGCTTTCAAACCAGCGACCCTGGCTGCCACTCCAGAGCTCCTGCAAAAACAGGCCTTGGTCGTAGCTGGCGCTGAATCCTTCCAGCCGCCACAGCTGTAAGGCGATGCCAAAAACAAAAAAAACCGTGGCCACCCTTAACGGCTGCGGGAGGAGCATGGGAACACCGCAGAGCATGAATATGCGTTTAATTCTCCCTGGCCCCCGTTGGCCCTGGTTTCCATTGCTAATGGGGGCAGCCCTAAGGCTTGTGAATATCAATGCCCCAATCATTGGCGTACATAGCTGGCGGCAGGCCGATACCGCTGCCCTAGCTCGAAATTTCCAGCTAAATCAACTGCCGATCTGGCTGCCTCAAGTGGATTGGGGTGGGGTAAGCAGTGGCTACGCCGAAACTGATTTCCCCCTTTATTCCTATGGGGTGGGCCTGCTTTATCAATTTTTTGGGCTACATGAATGGCTGGCACGGGGGCTGAGCTTGCTCTGCAGCATTGGCGCCATTTATCTAGTGCAACGGCTTGGCAGCAATCTTTTTGGCCAGGCGGCGGGCTGGTGGGGTGGGCTGTTTTTCGCGGTGCTGCCCCTTTCTGTTTTTTATGGCCGCAGCGTGCAGCCAGAGGCATTGCTAATGCTTAGCAGTGCCCTTGCCCTCGAAAGGGGGCTGGCCTACAGGCAACAGGGCGGCAAGTTCAACTTGGTCTTAATGGGGCTTGGCTTAGTAATTGCCAGTTTGGTAAAAGTTCTACCCCTGTTTTGGCTTGGCATACCGCTGTTATGGCTGGGCTGGCGGCGCTGGCCGCTATGGCTTGCAGGGGTAATCGCCTTGCTTGCAACGGTGGCTTGGTATGCCCATGCCCACCAGCTATTTCTAGAAACAGGCCTGAGCTTTGGTTTTTGGGGCAGCAAAGCCTCTCGCTACAGCTGGGCTGATTTGTTGAACTGGCGTTATTGGGGCGATATCTTGCTGCGTTTTAGCTTGCGCGGTTTAGCAGTGCTGGGGTTACCACTATTAGTTTTTGGCCTGTGGTTACCAAAACAAAACGAAGCAGAAGGAATGCTGCCCCTGGGCCTTGGGGTGGTGTTAATTGCAGGAGCTTTAGCGCCTAGTTCTAGTTATATCCACGAGTATTACCAATTGCCACTGTTGCTATTTGCTTGCCCGCTGCTTGGTAAGGCTTGGCAAAAACTTCAACTAAAATCAACAAAAATTGGAAAGCGCTGGTTAGCCGTTGCCTTAGGGCTGGTGTTAATTATTAGTTTTACGGTATTGCAACTGGATTATTGGGGCAAAGAAGAACCGAACAAGAGTGATATTTGGGCTCAGGCTCAGGAAATTAAAACGACTACTCCAAAAAACAAACCGCTAATAAGTGTTACGGCAGGTGATCCCACCTTGCTTTATTTAAGCGATCGCAAAGGTTGGCTAGTTACACCTGAAGCAGTAAACAATGAATTACTAAGCGCCCTAAGGAAAGAAGGTGCAAGCGCTGTAGTTGGCTCGTGGAATAAAATCGAAAATTACTCAGAATTCAAAGAAGGGCCGGTTAAACAAAAACTAGCAAAATTACTTGGAATAAATAAGAATCAACCAAATGGTAACTATATAATTATCTTTAAATGATTACTAAATGATGGTCAAATGATGGAACGATGCCCCCGCAGAGCGGGGGCTCTCGTCGGGTTCGCTATGGCGCGAAACCGTTTGATCAGGAAACAAACGCCTTTATCAGGCGGCTTTCTCCGCGATCAGCAAACCCTGCATGTTGGAACTGTGGGGCACGAACACCTCCTCCTGGTTGGATGATGCTGACCGGTAAAGCATTCGGCATTTCGATCCAAGGATCAAAGCACCACTTCACTGTCAGCAGAACTCAGCAATTTTAACCAATAAAAAGGCGCCTCGAGGGCGCCAATGTTGATGAAATTAGAAGGGCTTAGAGCGCGTTTCCACGTGGCAGAACCTCTTCTGGGAAGATGAAATTTTCATGGGGCTGGTCGGCTGGTGCCATCCAGGCTCTTAAACCTTCATTCAAAAGAATATTCTTTGTGTAGAAGGTTTCAAATTCAGGGTCTTCAGCGGCCCTGATCTC
>NZ_JAGQEK010000201.1 GCF_024346075.1 Synechococcus sp. Cruz CV12-2-Slac-r | reverse complement strand
ACCTTCTCTAATGATCGCTCCTACCTGGATACGCACCTTGGCTGTGTAGGTAACACCCCAGCCAGTGCGGCCATCACGACCGATATTGCGTTCACGTTCGCAAACGCATTTTAATTCGATCGTTTCACGCTGCCAGCCATCAAAACCAAAGATGCGATTTGCTTCTGCGATCACATGCCAACCTTCTAGGTAAGAAAAGCTGCGATTTGATTGATTGCGATATTGAACATTAGCGCGATCAAGCGGTGCTGCTAGCGCATGTTGTTGTTGAGTAGAAAACATAGTAAATCAAGTGTTAAAAGGATAAATGGAAATAAATTGAACAATTATAAGTTAATTAATTTATTTTCCAACTGCGGCGATTAAGAAGAGTGGCGCCACTTACTTCTAAGCCTTTTTTTAGTGCAGCCTTTATTGCATTTTTATCTGGTGCTGTACTGGTTTTAACAACTAACCACTCAGCTGTAATTTTATCTAGATCAATAATTTCAACAACAGTTGATTTACGACTTGTTAGTTCATGGTTAGGAAAAGAAAAGCGTGTTGCTTCTGGTTGTAAATGTGTAAGCACATATAGAAGCGATTGCTCAAGGGCATCAGCTCTGGTTTGATCAGCTTTGGCAATATCACTAAGCCTTTTGGCTTGTTGTTGCCTATAGCTAGCTTGTGCCCGTAGATGATCAATTACCCAACAGGTTGCATCAGCTTTATCTGATAGTTTTTGCTTATTACCTTCTTCTTGTAATAAGGCAGCTTCTAGTTCACCTAGAGCTGATTGAACAAGTTCTGGATCTTCTAGCTCTAACTGTGCAGCAAAAGCAGCGATCTGAGCTGTAAGTGCTTGGGCTTCTATACCAAGCTGCCATAGACCTAAACCAGACCTCATTGGGGCGGACCCCACAGGGGCAGACCCCAAAGGGGCGGAGGGAACCGGGTGTGGAACTGAGGGAAGGGAAACCATAGTGATTAAGCGCAAATAGGGTTTAAAGAAATAGAGCTGGCATCAGCACTGGTGGCACGGCCACTGGTGCCATGGCCACAGGAGGCCTCAGCAGCAGAGATTTGCCTAATGGCAATTGGCACAGCTGATCTGGCACTTAGCTTTCGCGCTTGCTGAATTAGATCGGCAGTGCCCTTACCGCCAGGGAAGGCGATCACCAGGATTGAGATCTGCTCCTGTGTGGGTAACTGCAGAGCTATTGCCTTTTCAATTGCAAGCTGCAGTAACTGCTGATTACGAATTGGCCCTGCACAACGGCCATGGCGCTGCCAATCAGCTGAGATAGCAAGGCACGGCCAAGCCAATAGATGGGCGGCACGGTTGATGGCAGCATCAGCACCTTTTGCATTGCCGTGGATCAATAAATGAACACGACAACCAGAAACACGTGCTAACAATGTTCGGGCACAATCTTGATCAGAAATGATCAGATCACGGCCACCACAAGCAACAATAATTTTAGACATAAGCAATTAAATGCAATAATAAACTTGAAAGAAAAAACTTACCGCAGGCGATGGGCTCGTGGCCTTTGGTGCCTCCATATTTTAGCATATAATTAATAGCTTAACCAGCCAAAGCGGTTGCAAAAACTGAGCAAATACGGCAGCCGCCGGAATAACTTTAGGGCCAATTCTTATTATTAAATGGGCCAATCAATAGAGCGGAGGCTGAGAACGAAAAGGCACAGCCGCAGGATGTGCCAAGTTCGATAAGCCGAACGCTCGGCCCTGTGGGTCTCGGGCCTATGGGCCTGGTGCTGAGTGTCTTGGCCCTGTGGGTCTCGGGCCTATGGGCCTTGGTGCTGAGTGTCTTGGCCCTAGGGGGCTCGGGCCTTGGGTACGGCAATAGCGGGTATGTATTACCTCGTTTTCTGGGAGCGCAGATCTACTGCAACGGTTGTTTATGCCACAAGTGCTGCTCAGGCAAGACGGCTTGCTGCTAAGCAAAAGAAAAAGGGTTACGGCTCTATTGCTTCTGCCCGGCGGGCAGTTGCTGCTGATGTTGCTCTAGTACGTAAAGGCAGTTGGGTAAGGCGGCGGCGTAATGGAACTAGCCCGCAATTTGGCAGTGCAAAACAAAAAGCAGCCGCTAGAAGCTTGCATAGTGCTTATCGCAGTTGGCTGTGAAGATGCAGAGCTGGGTTTGGAATCACCCAGCAATCGGCAGAACGAGAAGCTAATGATTGCTCAAGGTGGTCTAAAACTCCCTTAAGCTACAGGAATCCTTTTTATCTCCTTAATTATCATGAAAAATCTCAAAACGTTTATTTTGTTGTTAGGCATTGGCTGCTCGGCTTTGTTTGCTCCCCCTATTTATGCCGGCGGCTGCAAATTTCATGGAACTACCGCTCTTAGTTGCGAAGACGGTAAAGGTGGATATGTGAATACGTTTTTTAATGGGGAAAAGTGGACTGAACCTGTATCTTCCCAGTCAGCTAACCACAATGTGGCTCCGGTGAGAATTATTAGGGTTGTTCAACCTATATATATTGACAATAGAGACTACATTTGCAACAGAGGCTATTGCAGAGCTACCTATTATCCAAGGTA
>NZ_JAGQEK010000200.1 GCF_024346075.1 Synechococcus sp. Cruz CV12-2-Slac-r | reverse complement strand
CAGCAAAAAATGTGGCTCGATTATTACAACGGGCTGGTCGTAGCGCCCATACACCTGGAGGCACCTCACAGGTTTTATTTATGCCAACCAACGCGTTGGAGCTATTGGAATTAAGCGCTCTACGCAGAGGGTTAGCGGAAGGGTTAGTGGAGGAGCGCCGTGCACCAAATGCGCCGATCGATGTGCTGCTGCAACATCTCACCAGCCTTGCCTGCGGACCCGGCTTTGAAGCTGATAAGGAGCTAGCGGTAATTCGCACGGCATGGAGCTATCGCAAACTGAGCGATAGCGATTGGCAGTGGTGCTTAAATTTTTTAGAACATGGCGGCGACTGCCTTAATGCCTACCCGCGTTACCGCAAGCTTGAACGCGAAGACAATCGCTGCTTAGTAAAAGAAAAAACTATTGCGAGGCTGCATCGCATGAATATCGGCACTATTACCGCTGATAGATCAATAACAGTACGTTTTGTGCGCGGAGTTGTGCTGGGTCATGTGGAGGAGGCATTCATTAGCAGGCTAAAAGCGGGAGATGTATTTTTTTTCGCAGGGCGTCAATTGGAATTTATACGGCTACGGGAGATGACTGCATACGTAAAAGCAAGCTCAAAAAAAACCAATATGGTGCCCGCCTGGAGCGGGGGGCAGATGGCGTTATCGGATCTATTAAGCCAGCACCTGCGCACTGAAGTAGACCGTTGCGCCAAAGCGCTGGCTGGCCAGGCAGAGCTCGATAGCCCTGAATTGCAAGCCCTGGAGCCACTGCTAGAAAGACAAAAGCAGATATCAAGATTGCCACTCCAAAATGAACTGCTGGTGGAGGTGTGCAATAGCCGTGAAGGAAGCCATCTTTATGCCTACCCCTTTGAAGGCCGCTTTGTTCACGAGGGCATGGGATTCCTTTGGGCTTGGCGACTAACAAGAAAACAAGCAAGCACAATTACCGTGTCGGTGAACGACTACGGCTTTGAGTTGCTAGCGCCTAAGGGCTATCCATTTGAAGAATTATTTGAAGTTTATAGCGATGAATTGCTTTCAAATGTTGATTTAGATCTTGATTTAGAACAGGCAATAAACCTTTCAGAGTTATGCCGCCGCCGTTTCCGAGGCATTGCTCAAATTAGTGGTTTAGTGCTAAATGGATTTCCAGGAAAAAGCAAATCAGGCGGACAATTGCAGATAAGCGCAGCACTTTTGTTTGATGTTTTTAATCGCCACGAACCAAACAATCGATTACTTGCTCAAGCAAGATCTGAAGTGCTAACTGAACAGTTAGATCTACCAAGAATCACAGGCGCCCTGCAACGCTTAAAAAGATGCAACCTGCAATTGGAACGCACTGCGCGGCCTTCTCCTTTTGCCTTCCCCCTGCTCGCAGAACGATTAAATAACCGTATGAGTAATGAATCACTTTTGCAACGGCTGGAGAGATTGCGTGAAGAAGCTGAACGGGCAGAAAATTAACGTGTTATTTCACTGGCGTGGCAAAAAATTGGAATTATTAGGAGCAAAAGCTGCCTGGGATCCGCTGCAGAAAATCTTATTTTTAGCAGATTTACATTTAGGCAAGGCAGAAACTTTTCAATGTTATGGAATTCCATTTCCTAGTGATGGTGATTGCAGCACACTGAACGATCTATTGAATCTGGCCCATCAAATGCAACCCGAGCAGGTGATCGTGCTTGGTGATTTAATTCATAGCCATCTTGGCCTTACCCCTGAATTGAGGTTGAAACTTAAGGCTTTACCTGAATTACTGGGTTGCCCATTACGCCTTATTGGTGGCAACCATGAAAAGGGAAGCTGGATAGAAGGATTATGCCAAGAACCAGCACAGGCCTTAGGCGGCTGGTGGTTAAGCCACATACCAGAACCACGGGCAGGGCTTTTAAATATTTGCGGACACCTTCATCCTGTAGCGGTAGTTGGTGGAGGCGCCGATCGCTTGCGTCTGCAATGTTTCAGCTACAGCGAAAAGTATGAGCGGCTTGCCTTACCTGCATTCGGACGTTTAACGGGGGGCCATCCCTGTTCAAAAGATGAAAAAATATGGCTAGTAGCAGATGGCTCAGTAATGGAATGGAAGCAAAACTAGTTATATAAGCAAATGAGTTAAACCATTAAAAAGCCCCCGCGTTAGCGGGGGCGATTTCTATTCCTCTAATTAAGCGATTTGCTTAGTTAGTGATCAACCGATTGCAGGGGCGGTTAGTGCTACTGGAGCGCTTTCTGCTGCTGCAAGATCGAGTGGGAAGTTATGGGCATTACGCTCATGCATTACTTCCATACCCAAACCAGCGCGGTTCAAGATATCAGCCCAGGTATTCACTACACGGCCTTGGCCATCGAGAATCGACTGGTTGAAGTTGAAACCGTTCAAGTTGAAGGCCATTGTGCTCACGCCAAGGGCGGTGAACCAGATGCCAACTACTGGCCATGCAGCTAAGAAGAAGTGCAGGCTACGGCTGTTATTAAATGACGCGTATTGGAAGATCAAGCGACCGAAGTAGCCGTGGGCTGCAACGATGTTGTAGGTCTCTTCTTCTTGGCCAAACT
>NZ_JAGQEK010000020.1 GCF_024346075.1 Synechococcus sp. Cruz CV12-2-Slac-r | reverse complement strand
CCTAACAGTTGTGGCACCTTAATGCTACCCGCTTTGCATACCCTGCCTAGGTCGTTTCGTAATAGATCTACGATCATTATGTTTTCAGCCCGATCTTTTGCACTTGTTATTAGTTCAGCCGCCGCAGCTGCATCATTATCTTGCTCTTGATGCCTGGGCCTGGTGCCTTTAATGGGCCTGGTTTCTACGTTGCCTTCTTGATCGCAAGATATAAACCTTTCTGGTGATGCACTCAGCACTGCTTCCTGATTGCTTGCAATTATTAGGCCGCCAAATGGTGCAGGGCATTTGCTACGCAAGCGTTGATACATTGCTAAAGGATCTGCATTTGCAGGGAGTGTGTATTCAGCGCATACACTTAGATTGGCTTGAAAAATATCACCTGCTTTAATCGATTCTTTTACTTTATTTACCTGCTGCTCAAATGCACTTGTTGTTGTATGCCAATACCAAGCATCTAAGCCAATTCCTGCGTTAACTGTTGGCTGCTGCTGATCTGCTGTGGTGGGTTTTGAGCGCAGCAAGGCTTCCAGTGGTTTTTGATACTTAGCCTCCCCTGTTAACCAAAGCTTTTGCTTTTCTAGATCCAGGTGCACCACCGCTCCATAGCAGCCAGCCCAAAGTGTTGCCATGTCTGGTGTTTGCCAATGGGGGCTCGTTTCTACCCAGGCGCCAGCTTCATAGGCAAGCCAGCCAAGCCAGCAGCCGTTGCGATTTGCTTGGATTTCTTGCAGAGCCTTAAAGGGGTCTTTGCTGCCTGGTTCACCGGGAAGCCCGCTGCAGCGTATTTGTGTTTGCGGTGCTACCGCCAGCAAAACCCTGTTTCCCAAGGGGCTGCCGTCGCCATCAAGCCAAACGAAGCCCTCGCTGCCAAAACAGCGCACTAGCGCTTGGGCTAATTGTTGTGGTTCCCACCAGGGCAATTGATTCATTGGCCCACCAGATCACTGCGGCCCGCTTCCAGCAATGCAGCATCTCTGATACGGCAACTATCGCAAATTCCACAGGGTTTTTCTTCGCCGGCATAGCAACTCCAGGTATCAGCAATCGGCAGCTTTAGCCGTGTGGCTTCTTGCACGATCTTTGTTTTGCTCCATTGCAGCAATGGGGCCCAAAGCTGCGCACCTTTACCTTCCCTTCCTGTTTTAGTTGCCAGATCAGCAAGATTTTGGAATGCGGCTAAGTAATCAGGCCTGCAATCTGGATAACCGGAATAATCCACAGCGTTAATGCCAAGCACTAAACGTTCAGCAGCGCGGGCTTCTGCCAAACTCAGCCCTAAGGCAATAAATACGGTATTGCGGCATGGCACATAAGTATTAGGAATTACCCCTGCTTCCACACCATCAGTGGGCACGCTGATTTCACTATCGGTAAGTGAGGATCCACCCCAGGCCGCCAGATTCACTGCGATTATGTGATGTTCAGGGAGCTTTAAATGATCGGCCAAATTTTTTGCAGCTATTAATTCACGCTGGTGGCGTTGGCCATAGTTAAAAGAAAGGCCGATTACTCGATAACCAGCTTCTATAGCAAGGGCAGCAGCGGTGGCGGAATCAAGGCCACCAGAAAGCAGCGCGATGGCAGTTGGTGGTGTGTTGTGCATTGTGGGGCCAGGATGGGTTCAGTTTGATCTAAAGGCCGTGTTCAGAGTTGCTTTGTTTTGTTCAGCTGTTGCTTTAACACTTGCTCTAGAGCCCGCTAAGGCGATACCAATGCTTGATCTAAAACCATACGCAGAAGCAGCGGCAGGGGAGCAGCGCTTTGTAATCCAATTAAATCCATTGCTAAAGCCATCACCGGATCAGAGTATTTCAAATAATCCTGCTGATTGGCGGGTGCAGTTACTGGTGGGTAAGGAGTTGGAACTGGATTGCAATTTGCACCGTTTCACCGGCAGGTTGCGTTCTGAACCAGTGCTGGGAACCGGCTACACGGTGTATCGAGCCGAACAAATTGGCGTGATGCTTTCCACCCGCAAAGCTTGCCCAGGCCAGGCACTTACAAAGCAATTCATACCGCTTGGCGGCCAACCATTTGTATTGCCATTCAATGCAAGTGTGCCGATTGTTGTTTATGCGCCTCAGGGTTTCCAGGTGCGCTACCGGCTTTGGAAGGCGGAAAAAAATATCCAACCAGCCCAGCTGCGCTAGTTATCTCGCTTAGCTATTGCACCCCTAGCCATTTGTGGGTTTGCAGGCTTAAGCGCCAGTTGGGATGTTTAAGCACGTAGTTGATTGCCAAATCTCTGCCTGCTGGGCAATCGGCGCCAGGTTGCAACAGCAGCGCTGCAGATTTTTGATTCACCGCTGCGATATTTGCTGCTGCCATTGATTCTGCAAATTCCAGATCTGCCGCTTCATGCACCACTAGTTTCAATTCATCACAACAAGAAAGCAGCTCATTGCATGGCGGTTTATGGCGTTTTGGTGAAAGGCTGATCCAATCAAATTTTCCACTGAGCGGATCCACCCCACTGGTTTCAAGGTG
This sequence comes from Synechococcus sp. Cruz CV12-2-Slac-r, assembly GCF_024346075.1. GTDB lineage: Bacteria > Cyanobacteriota > Cyanobacteriia > PCC-6307 > Cyanobiaceae > Synechococcus_D. Next base: position 15,295 of record NZ_JAGQEK010000020.1, on the reverse strand, counting down.
TAAAGGCAATCCCAGCACTGCAAGGTTTTCGCATAATTCATCAAGGTTGTGATGCAGTGGTTCCCCGCCTGTGATCACAACAAATGCAGCACCATCTGCAGCGGCAGCAGCGGTTTCAGCGCTTAGTTCGGCAAGGCTTCGCTGTGGATGGGCAGATTGGGGCCATGAATGCTTTGTGTCGCACCAGCTGCAGGCCACGTTGCAACCAGCTAAACGAATAAAAAATGCACTGCGGCCGCTATGAATTCCTTCCCCTTGAATTGAGCGAAAGGTTTCCACCACCGGCAATGAATTCATTTTTGTTGTGTTTGATATTTAAGAGCCGCTTCAATCAGGCCGCGAAATAACGGATGAGGCTTCCCAGGCCTTGATAAAAATTCTGGATGATATTGACAAGCCAAAAAGAAGGGATGGCTTTTTAATTCAATTAATTCCACTAAACGACCATCGGGCGACATGCCACTTATTTCATAACCTGATTCCACAAATAAACTGCGGTAAGCATTATTAAATTCAAAGCGATGGCGATGTCTTTCGTATACCACTTCTGCTCCATATAGTGCGTGCGCTTTACTGCCAGCTGCTAAACGGCATGGGTAAACTCCAAGCCGCATCGTGCCGCCAAGATCCACCACATCCTGTTGTTCCGGTAGGAGATGAATTACAGGATGGGTGCTGGCGGGTTCTAATTCGGCACTGGTGGCATCCACTAAACCGGCGCAATTTCTAGCCCATTCGATAACAGCGGTTTGCATGCCGAGGCACAAACCAAGAAACGGCACCTGCTGCTCTCTTGCCCAACGGATTGCATCGATCTTGCCATCCACGCCGCGGTTGCCAAAACCCCCAGGCACCACCACCGCATCCATGCCTGTTAATAACTTTTCAGCTCCTTGCTCCTCTAGGAGTTCAGCATTAACCCAATGCAGATCAAGGCCGCAATCGGCATCAAGGCAGGCATGACGCAGGGCCTCAACCACTGAAAGGTAAGCATCATTTAGTTGCACATATTTACCAACTAAAGCAACTTTTACTGCTGGGCCAGGGTTACGCAAGCGACGCACTAATTCTTCCCATCCAGCCATATCACTTTCATGATCTTGCAGGTTTAGCACCTCCAATAGTTGACGGCATAAACCTTCGCGTTCCAGTGCAATCGGCACCGCATAAATACTGTCTGCGTCTAGGGATTGCACTACTGCTTTAGCGGATACACCACAAAAGCCACCAATCTTTGCCTTTAATTCATTACTGATTTCACGATCACTTCTACATACTAATAAATCTGGCTGAATACCAATTGAGCGCAATTCTTTTACTGAGTGCTGGGTGGGCTTTGTTTTTAATTCACCCGATACGCCAATGTATGGCATAAGTGTGACGTGCACGTAGGCAAGGTCGTGGCGACCCACCTCGCCGCGAAATTCACGAATCGCTTCTAAAAAAGGTAGCGATTCAATATCACCTACGGTGCCACCAATTTCAGTAATTACCACATCTGCGTTGGTATTAGCGGCAACCCTATGAATCCGTTCGCGAATTTCACCAGTAATGTGAGGTATAACTTGCACCGTGCCACCGTTGTAATCGCCGCGACGTTCTTTATTGATTACCGCTTGATATATAGATCCTGTGGTAACACTATTTAGCCTAGACATTGCCGTATCAGTAAAGCGTTCGTAGTGGCCTAAATCCAGATCGGTTTCAGCGCCATCTTCAGTTACAAATACTTCACCATGTTGATAGGGGCTCATTGTGCCTGGATCCACATTTAGATATGGATCAAGCTTCAAGATTGAAACGCTATAACCACGGCTTTTTAATAGCCGCCCCAGGCTGGCTGCCACAATTCCTTTGCCGATGCTTGATACAACACCGCCGGTTACAAATACAAATTTGGCCATAACGCCAGCCTATAGATCAGCCTTCAAGAATGCTACGCAGCATCCAGGCCGTTTTTTCATGTATCTGCAAACGTGCATTCAGCAGATCGGCAGTGGGCCCATCTTCCGCTGCTTCAGCTAGGGGCAGGATCCCGCGGGCGGTGCGGGCTACGGCCTCATGGCCTTTCACCAATTCCGCCACCATCGCCAATGCTTCAGGTGCTTGTTGTGCTTCTTCAATGCTTGATAATTCCGCATATCTACGGCCGCCCATAGGGGCAAGGTGGCCGAGGGCGCGAATTCGCTCGGCGATCTCATCTAAGGCATTCCATAACTCGGTGTATTGCTCCATAAACATGGAGTGCAACGAGCTAAACATTGGCCCAGTTACGTTCCAATGGAAGCCATGGGTTTTTAGATACATCACATAGCTATCGGCAAGCAGCCGCCCTAATCCTTCGGCAATTTCTTGGCGTTGGTTGGCGGGGATGCCGATATCGATGGGGGGAGCGAGATGGGCCATGTGCTGAGCGGAGGCGCTTGGTTTACTCATATTGAATCAACCCAGGTGCTGGCAACATTTAATTCAGCCAGTTGAGCGTCGCTGGCAGCGCCGGGGGCGCCCGTAAGCAGGCATCGGGCTTGTTGGGTTTTTGGAAATGCAATCGTGTCGCGGATTGATTCTTCACCTGCCAGCAACATCACCATGCGATCTACCCCAAAGGCGATGCCGCCATGGGGCGGGGCGCCAAGCTCTAGGGCCTCAAGCAGAAAACCGAATTGAGTTTCAGCCTCTTCTGGGGCAAGGCCAATGGTGTGGAGCACCTGCCGTTGCAACTCTGCTTTGTGGATTCGCAGCGAACCGCCACCTAATTCGAGGCCATTTAGCACCAGGTCGTAGGCCTGGGCCCTGGCGCTAGCGAGATCATCAATATCAGCCGGGTTTGGCGAGCAGAAGGGGTGATGCAGGGCTTCCAGGCGATTTTCATCGTTATTGCGCTCAAACATTGGGAAATCCACCACCCAGAGGAAGTTCCAAAGCCCTGGAGGCACAAGCCCAAGCTCCTTGGCAAGGTATTGCCGCACTCGATCCAGAGCCTTATTTACCGTTGCGGTATCGCCTGCACCAAACAGCAGCAAGCTGCCTGGGGTGGCGCCAGTGCGGGCCAATAACTCAGCTTTAGTGGTTTCGCTGAGATTGTCTTTGATTGCACCGATCGTGTCGATTTCTCCCCCCTCCCGCACGCGGATGAAGGCAAGGCCGCCGGCACCGGCTTTTTGCGCTTCGGAAAACACATCACCGCCGGGTTTTATGCGCACATTGCTCAGCGCATCATTGCCACCTGGCACTGCAATGCACTTAACGCTGCCCCCTGCTGCCACAGCACCGCTAAACACCTTGAAGCCCATGCCTGCCACCAGATCGCTCACATCGGTGAGCTCCATGCCGTAACGCGTGTCTGGGCGGTCGCAGCCATAGCGCTCCATCGCTTCATGCCAGGTGAGCCTTGGTAGCGGCAGCTGCAACTCCACCCCTTGCACTGCTTTCCAGATTGCTGCAATCAGCCTTTCATTTAGTTCAAGGATTTCCTCTTGGCCAAGGAAACTCATCTCTAAATCCAACTGCGTGAATTCCGGCTGGCGGTCTGCGCGGAGATCTTCATCACGAAAACATCGGGCCACTTGGTAGTAGCGCTCAAGGCCGCCCACCATCAGCAATTGTTTAAACAACTGGGGGGATTGGGGCAAGGCAAACCATTCCCCACCACATACCCGTGATGGCACCAGGTAGTCGCGGGCGCCCTCCGGGGTGGATCTGGTAAGTACCGGGGTTTCAACTTCAATAAAACCTTCTGTTTCCAGGAAATTCCTGGCGGTTTGGATTGCTTTATGGCGCAGGGTGAGGTTGCGCCGCATCCGCTCGCGCCGCAGATCTAGGTAGCGATATCGCAGCCTTAATTCCTCTCGGGTGTTTTCCTCTTCATGCACCGATACGGGAAAGGGCAATGGCCGGCTTATGGCGTTCAGCACTGTGAGCTGCTGCCCCAGCACCTCTACAGCGCCAGTGGCAAGCCGTTCATTTAATGAAGCAGCAGGGCGGGCTCGCACCATCCCCTCCACCTGCAGCACCGTTTCACAACGGAGGTGCTCAGCGATTGCGAAGGCTTCAGGGCCTAGATCGGGGTCCACTGTGATCTGAATGGTGCCGCTGCGATCGCGTAGGTCGATAAAGATCACACCGCCGTGGTCGCGGCGGCGATCTACCCAGCCGCAAAGCAACACCTTGGTTTCAATGCTGTTTGTGCGCAGATCGCCGCAGGAGTGGCTGCGCATAGTGATAGTTCAGCGAATCGGATGATCCCATGCAGACGGTTCAGTTAGCACGGTAAAAGGGGCGTTTCACCACTTGTGCTGCTTCTTGGCGGCCGCGGATATCAACGCTTAGTTGGGTGCCGAGCTTGGCGAGAGCTGGTGGCACATAAGCCAAAGCGATTGGTAATTCAAGGCTTGGGGCCCAGCTGCCGCTTGTGATTTCCCCCACTAACTCACCGTTGTGATGCACCGAATACCCATGGCGGGCAATGTTGCGCCCCTGCAGCTGTAAGCCCACCAGCCGCCGCGATACCCCCTGGGCTGTTTGCTTTTCCAGCACTTCTCTACCGATGAAATCAAGGGGCATTTCTAGATGCACCAACCAGCCGAGGCTGGCCTCCAGCGGGCTGGTGTTGGCATCCATATCACTTCCGTAAAGGTGCATTGCTGCTTCTAAGCGCAAACTGTCGCGGGCGCCTAAACCGCATGGAGCCACCCCATCAGCCAGCAATTGCCCCCAGAGCCAGCAACCAACTTCGCGGCTAAGCAACAACTCAAAGCCATCCTCTCCGGTGTAGCCGGTGCGAGCGGTGAATACTTTTGAACCGTTGATTTCTATTTCGCGGTGGCCAAAGCGCGGCAGGCCCGATAGATCTTCACCACAAAGTTGTTGCAGCTTTGCAGCAGCTTCAGGGCCTTGCAAAGCGAGTAATACCCCAGTGGTTTTTTGATCGCTTATTTCAATGCCTTGCGGTGAAAGATGTTGTTCAAGCCAGGCGGTGTCAGCTGCAACGCAAGCGGCATTAATAACAACAAATAATTCATCAATGCCAGCGATTTGGCCGCGATCATAAATAATTAGATCATCAAGAATTCCGCCGCCTTCATTTAGCAGCACGCTGTAGATCGCTTCACCTGGGCCGATGCGATGCAGATCGCTGGGTACTAAGCCTTGTAATTTGTCTTTTGCGCCCAGCCCCTTCAGCTTCAGTAAGCCCATGTGGGAAATATCAAATACGCCGCAGCTACTGCGAACAGCTTTGTGCTCTGCAATCACTCCTTCAAATTGCACCGCCATCTCCCAACCGGCAAACGGCACCATGCGGCCTCCGGCATTGCGGCACAATTCGTTTAAAGGGGTGCGGAACATGGGGCTCAACTAGCTGCTGCGATTCTGATACCTAGAAGCATTTGATTGCTGCGATTTAATTCGCATTTCGGTAGGAAACCTGCATTTTGCTTTGCAAGCTGTGGTATTGGTTGCATCCTCTCTAAGTTAAGTGATCTTTTTTTAATTCCATGGCTGGCCGCAGTAGCTGCCGTAGTTGTAAGCATTGCCAGCCAGCTGGCGGATTGTCTTGGTGCAAATTACGGCAAGTGCCCTTACATCCGGAGCTCACGGCTGACCTTAGTTGCCATCATTGGACCGCAAAAGCACCGGAATTACCGCCATTGCATTTATTGGAACCTGCAGGTGTAGTTCCAAACGACAGCCATCAGCTTCCCTTGCTTGAATTTAGTCATTTGGAATTCAATTAATTAGTAGCAGCAAACTGCGCACAACCTTTGCCGCAAAAATGCTGCTTACACCCGAGGGATCAAGCATTGGCGCCAGTTCCACCACATCTGCTGCCACCAGGTTGTGATGGCGTAATTCATCGATAAGGCAAGCGAAATCGCTCCAGAGAAAACCGCCGGGTTCAGGGGTGCCGGTGCCCGGTAGCACCGCTGGATCAAACCAATCCAGATCAACGGTTAGGTAGATCGGAGTGCCGCGTAAAGGTTGCAATGCCGTTGCCATCTGTTCGATTGCCACCAACCTGTTGGTTTGATGTAGTTCCTTAAATTCAGCGCGGCTGCCACTGCGGATGGCGATCTGCAGTAGTTGTTTACTTGGTAGCACCTCTAGGCAGCGGCGCATGGCGCAGGCGTGGCTGTGGGTTGATCCCAGCCATTCATGGCGTAGATCGGCATGGGCATCGAGTTGTATCAACACTAAATCAGGATATTTAGCGGCTACAGCTGCCACAGCACCGGAACTAATCGAGTGCTCACCGCCAAGCATTAGGGGCTTGAGGCCGAGAGCCAGCACCGCTTCGGTGGCCTGCTTCACGGCCGCCACCACCGGCTCGGGGGCGCCGAAGGGAATGTTCACGGCACCCAGATCCACGAAGGCGAGATCTTCGAGATCAAGATTTAGTTGAGGGCAGTAGCTCTCAATGCCATTACTCACTTCACGGATAGCGGCGGGGCCAAAGCGAGCGCCGGGGCGAAAGGAAGTGGTGCCATCGTATGGAACACCAAATATTGCAACCGAACAGGCGGCGGGCTGCCGGCGGCTGCCCATAAAAATCGCACCATCTGAATCAAATAAATCAGATTCAAATAGATCTGAATTCACTAAAACGCTCATGAATTAAGGGCCCGTTCGATGTTGGCGGGAATGGCATCAAAAGCACCGCGTTGCCAACGGGCACTCCAGATTTCGCAGCCGGCGGCAATGCTGGCTACCCGTTCTGGTTTTGCCTGGCAGTAACGGGGGCCATCAACTGCAGCAAAGGTCCAACTCCACCAACCACTGGGATACATCGGCACCCAGCCATACATCGGATCGGCGTAACCAAAAACCTCCCGCAGCAGTTTCACCGTATCGATGTGCACTTTTCGGAAAGCTTCTGGTGATTCGCTTTGGGTGGCAAACACTCCACCGGGTTTAAGGATTCGCCGGCAATTTTCAAAAAAGGCGCGATTAAATAAACCTTCAGCTGGGCCAGCGGGATCAGAACCATCCACGATCACCACGTTGTAACTGGCATCTGCTGCATTAGCGGCAAAAGCAATGCCATCCCCCACGGTGAGCTGGAATCGCGGATCTGTCCAGCAACCGCCCCCAAGGCTTGGTAGGTGCTGCTGGGAGAGCTCCACCACTAAGCCATCAATTTCCACCATGTGCAGCTCTTGAACGCCGCTGTGGCGCAGGCATTCACGGGCGGTACCGCCATCACCGCCACCAATCACCAACACCCGTTCAATTGCTTCGGCGCCGCAGAGGGCTGGATGCACCAATGATTCGTGGTAGTGGCGCTCTTGGTGCTCAGCTGTCATCCAGCAGCCATCAAGCAGCAGGCCTTTGCCATAACGCTTGCTTTCAATGATCGACACCCGTTGAAATGGGGACTGTTGTTCGCTGATCACATGGCCTTCAAGGCCGTAGCGCACACCATCAAAAATTTCATCAATCCAGCCGGGTTCGGGCATGGGGGTATTGCATTGGTTTCCAATACAGCTAAACCTTTAGCTGGGTCGCTTGTCAGGTGAGCTATGGCACTAAGCCGCAGAGAGCTGTTGGAAAAAGCCGGATTGCTGGGGGTGGCGCTGGGGTTGAGCCAGTGCTGGCCAGGGCTGGCTGGAGCTAGTGCGATTGATTTGGATTTGCGCGCTCAATTGGAGCAATGCAAACCAAGGTTGCAGCCATTGGAAGCCCTAATGGCTGGCAATCAGCGCTTTATGGCGGCATGGGCCGCAGCTGGGGATGCGGCAAGCCCAGAATTACGTATGCAGGCCCTGCAGCTTGCCTATGGGGAGAGCGGTTGTGAAATCGATCCAAAAGCCTTAGCGCAAGGGCAAAGACCATGGAGTGCTGTGCTCACCTGCGCTGATTCGAGGGTGCCCCTGGAGTGGTTATTTAATACAGGTGATGGCGAATTATTTGGGGTGCGCAGCGCCGGCAATACCGCTTTTAACGAAGGGGTGGCCTCTTTGGAATACGCGGTAGCAAATCTGGAGGTGCCTTTGATCGTGGTGCTTGGCCATAGCGGCTGCGGCGCTGTGACAGCTGCAATGGCTGAGGCAACACTTACGCCATTACTAGAGGATTTAGTTACTCCAATTCGCGCTTCTTTTGTTGCCGGTAATAATCTCACAGAAGCAATTAAAGTAAATGCTTGTTATGCGGCAGCTCAGCTACCGAAACGCAGTGAATTGTTGCAGCGGGCGCAAGCGAGCGGGAAGTTAAAAATTCAACCGGCTTATTTTGATATCAATTCAGGGCAGGTTAGTTTGCTTTTGGTATGAATTTTGCAGATCATCCTGTAATACATAGGCAACACCATCTGCCTTTAGCAGGGAATCTTTATCAAGCACTCGCATTTTATAAGACCAACCTTTGGGTAAACTTAGGCGTTCACCAAGGCGATCTAAATCTTCAATTTTTAAATCCTGATCTACAATTTGGGAGTAGCTTTGCATGCGAAATATTTCGCCAGAAGCTGAGGTTAATTCATATACCTTCCTGCCTTTCAGATAGCTGAATGTGGTGCTGCGATCGACTGAATTTACTTGATATGGTCGCTGGATATTTAATATATTAGCCAGGCTTACTTTTATGGAAGCGCGTTCTCGCAATTGCAAGCCATTAAATTCAACCACCCTGCCAGATTTTGTAACGCCCGCCGCCTTTATCGCATCCATCATCCAATAACGCGGTCCATTCAGTTTCACCATAAAAGCGCCAAAACTAGCGGCGATTGATTTTGCATTTTGGCGCGACCATAAACCGATTGGGCAATTATTTAAACCTGCGGTATTAAATACTGGAATTTCAAAATTTGTACCAGTGCGGAAGATGGGGATTATTTCGCAATATCTTGAATTGCGCAACTCTTGCGCAGCTGCAAGAAATTGGGTTTGTTTTACCGTAGGTATCGATTCGGCACCTATGGCCATTGCAAAAATAAGTGGAATAAAAAAGCTAAACATGCATAATTAATTGAGCTCATATTCACATTAAGCGATGCCGGCATGGAGTTTGATCAACTGCGGCTGAACCAGCAGCTTGTGATTCCAAGCGCTGAATTGAGCTGGAGATTTTCCCGTGCTTCCGGCCCTGGCGGACAAAACGTAAATAAAACCGATTCGCGGGTGGAGTTGTTGTTTGATCTTGCTCGTAGTGAAGCCCTACCAATACTTTTAAAAACTCGGGCATTGCAACGCCTGGCAGCTGGTTTGGTAGATGGGGTAGTGGTGATAACCGCTGCGGAATATCGCTCCCAGTTGCGTAATCGGGAGGCAGCTCTGGTTCGTTTGGCGCAGCTATTGCGCGCTGCGATTGCAGCACCTCCGCCACCAAGGCGTGCCACTCGCCCCAGCCGCGGTTCGGTGGAGCGGCGCTTGCAAGCAAAAAAGCAACGCAGCAGCATCAAGGGCCATCGGCGCAGTGGGGCTACACCGGAGGATTAAGAGCTTTGATTTCAGCCTTTGCCTGTTGCCATTGCTTCTCTAATTCAGCGCTGCTGCGTTCCTTAAGTTCACCACCTAGGGCTGCTTCCACGCGGGCGAAACGATCTAGAAAGCGTTGATTAGTGCCATCTAAAGCTTCCTCTGGATTTAATTCACACCAGCGGCCAAGATTTACCAAGGTAAATAACAAATCACCTAATTCTTCTTGGGAATGTTTTTTATTGCCGCTGCCCAGCGCTTCTTTTAATTCCTGGAGCTCCTCTTCTACTTTTGCCCATACGCCATCGAGATCAGGCCATTCAAAACCGGCCGCGGCTGCTTTTTTGGAAATCAGCATTGCCGCAGCCATTGCGGGTTGGCTGCGTATTTTGCGTTGCAGTTCAGCAGCTAAACCCACCTTGGTTTCGCCGCGGGCCTTTCGCTCTTCTGCTTTGATTTCTTCCCAACTAAGGGCCGGCACTTCTGGGTTAAATACATGGGGATGGCGGCGCACCAGCTTGGCGCTGATGCTATTTATCACTTGCTCAAGATCAAAGGCATCGCGTTCTTTAGCGATTTGGGCATGGAGCACCACTTGCAAAAGCAAATCCCCGAGTTCTTCTGCAAGGTGCTGATCGCTGCTGTAGCGAATTGCATCTACCAGCTCATGGGCTTCTTCCAGCACATAAGGGATGAGGGAGCTGTGGGTTTGCTTGAGATCCCAGGGGCAACCACTTTCTGGATCCCGCAACTTGGCTACTACAGCGATCAATTTGTTAAAAGCTTCCACGATTACTGAAATCAGAGCGGCATTGGATCGCCATCTTGGATCAAATGCAGCCAGGCACTTGCTTCAGTAGCGCTTAGGGCAATTATTACTAGCGGTTTTTGCTGTTGCCATAACTGCTGCCAGCAGCTGAGTAAAGCGATTGGGCTTGGGCAGCCGATTGGCTGTAAAACTGCGGCCGCGAGCAGTAACAGGATCGCTAAATAGCAAAGCCTGCAGGCACTACCAAGAATTGGTGTGTGGGATAGCCAGCCCCTATGCCGTACCAATTTCCTATATGGCATCCATAGAAATGCCAACGGCCCCCAGCGGCGGCTGGGCCGGGAATTGGTATCAAGATCTGGTGATAACCAGAGGCCGCCAAACCAAAAAGCGATCGATCCCACCAAAAAACCACTCCAGCCAAGCCAAAACCAGCAGATAAAGCCGTAGGGCAGGGCTAGATAATTTGTGAATTGATCGTGGCGGCGGCCTGTAGCCAAGTTGCGGGTTCCACGGTTTGGCACAATAGGAACACCGCCCGGTTAGCTCAGCGGTAGAGCGCCTGCCTTACAAGCAGGATGTCGTTGGTTCGAAACCGACACCGGGCATTACACACTCCTCTCAATCCTCAGGGAACAGGAAATCGGCGAGTTCTTCAGCATCAACCTCGTAGGCGCGAGCCAAGGTGGTTTCCACTGCGGTAGTTACTTCTGATGGCAAGAAACGCAAGGCATTCATTGCATCCTCTGCGATTTCTTCGTTGTTGAGCTTTTCCCCTTCGGGGTTTAGTTTTTCATCGTTGAGTACAGCTAATACCCAGCTTTGGTACGCATATACCAAATCGGAAAACTCTAGATCTGGATCGTTTAGATCAAGGGCCATGGTTGCAGAGCTCGGCTTATCTAGTTTGCCTGCAAAAGGCCCAATCGCAGGCCTTCCATCACCGCCTGCATGCGTCCGCTCACATCCAGTTTTTCGTAAAGCTGCTTTTCGTAGCCCTTGGCGGTGTTTTCAGTTATCCCTAATCGCTTTGCCACCTGCTTTGTGCTGGCACCTAGGCAAAGTTCCTGCAACACCTCCAGCTGCCTGGGCGAAAGCTTTTTAGTGGCCGCAGCATTGCTATTGAGAAGGCCTTGATCGATGTAGTGACCCCCGATTGCGATGCTTTTAAGTGCTTGCGCCATGGTGCCTTGGCCAATGCGATCTGCTTTGCAAATTGCATCTACCCTTGCTTTTAATGCCAACTGCAGCTCGAAACTGGCTGGTTTCGTTACCACCAAAAGAGTTTTTAATTTTGGTTGGATTGCTTTGCAGCGCTCGATTAGCTGGATGCCGTTGCCTGGCAGCAACTGGTCGTGGCAGATCAGCAGTTGCGGCTGATGGCGTTGCACTAAAGCAAATGCCTCGTTTTCAGCGCTGCAAAGCCCTTTAAGTAAAACGAGTTCGCCAGCATTAAAACTGTGGCTTAGCAATTGGTGTAAATCACCAAGGCATAACACCACCGTTTGGCCCGATAGTTGCTTGAGGATCACGCTGTGTCGCTGCTGCAGCTGCGCTAACTGGGGTGTGTAGTCCAGCGGTGAAAAAGCGGCTCTAACTTTTTTTGAATAACTGAGCTTAAGGATTGGTTAAAGCGTTATCGGATTGTTACTTGGTTTGGCGTTTTGAGAGAATGGCCTAAAGCCGATGAACCTTTGTGCCCGAGGCCCTTGCTAAAACTTACGACCCTTTAGGCACAGAAACCCGTTGGCAACGCGCCTGGGAGACCCAAGGGGCCTTTCATGCTGATCCCAATGCAGCAGGTGAACCATTCGCTTTGGTGATCCCTCCACCAAATGTGACCGGTAGCCTGCATATGGGCCATGCCTTTAATACGGCCCTAATAGATACGATCGTTCGATTTCAACGCTTGCGCGGTAAAAATGTGCTCTGCCTGCCAGGCACAGACCACGCTTCGATCGCAGTACAAACAATCCTTGAAAAGCAATTAAAGGCAGAAGGCACAAGTAAAGAGCTGATTGGCCGTGAAGCATTTTTGGAGCGGGCTTGGGCCTGGAAAGCAGAAAGTGGCGGCACGATCGTTTCTCAATTGCGCAGGCTTGGCTATTCAGTGGATTGGCAGCGGCAACGCTTCACCCTGGATGCCGGTTGCAGCGCGGCGGTGGTGGAGGCCTTCATTCGTTTGCATGATCAGGGCTTGATTTATCGCGGCGAATACCTGGTGAATTGGTGCCCAGCTTCCGGTTCTGCGGTAAGCGATCTGGAGGTGGAAATGAAAGAGGTAGATGGCTTCCTATGGCATTTCCGTTATCCATTAAGCAGTGGTAGTGGTTTCCTCGAGGTGGCCACCACCCGGCCTGAAACGCTCTTGGGTGATACGGGTGTGGCGGTGAATCCCAATGATTCCCGTTATGCCGCCCTAGTTGGTAAAACCCTCACGCTGCCCTTGGTGGGCCGGGAAATCCCAATCGTTGCTGATGAACATGTAGATCCGGCTTTTGGCACCGGTTGCGTGAAGGTAACCCCCGCCCACGACCCCAACGATTTCGCTATCGGAAAACGCCACGGCCTGCCATTGATCACGGTGATTGCAAAAGACGGCACCATGAATGAGGCCGCCGCTGAATTTGCAGGCTTAGATCGCTTTGTCGCCCGCAAGGCGGTGGTAGCAGAGATGGAGGCACTGGGCTTTTTGGTTAAAACCGAGCCTTATGTGCACAACGTTCCCTATTCAGATCGGGGCAAGGTGCCGGTGGAGCCGCTGCTTTCCACCCAGTGGTTTATTCGCACCGAACCATTAGCGGCTAATTGCCGTGAAGCATTTGAAAAAGTTGAACCCCGATTTGTGCCAGAGCGTTGGAGCAAGGTTTATCTGGATTGGTTAACTAATATCCGCGATTGGTGTATCAGCCGCCAGTTGTGGTGGGGGCATCGCATTCCCGCTTGGTTTGTTATTAGTGAAACCGCAGGAGAAATAACAAGTAATACCCCATATGTGGTGGCCAGCGATCATGCAGAAGCTTTGCAAAAAGCAGAGCTCCAATTTGGAGTTGGTGTAGCTCTTGAGCAGGATCCAGATGTGCTGGATACTTGGTTTTCTAGTGGTTTATGGCCTTTTTCTACTCTGGGCTGGCCCGATAGTGCGGCCGCTGATCTCAGGCGTTGGTATCCCACCAGCTTGCTTGTAACCGGATTCGACATCATCTTTTTCTGGGTGGCAAGGATGACGATGCTGGCCGGTGCATTTACCGGCCAAATGCCTTTTAAAGATGTTTATATCCACGGCCTAGTGCGGGATGAACAAAACCGCAAGATGAGTAAATCAGCTGGAAATGGCATCGATCCATTGCTACTGATTGAGCGCTATGGCGCCGATGCGGTGCGTTTTGCTTTGGTGCGAGAGGTGGCGGGTGCCGGCCAAGATATTCGGCTTGATTACAACCGCAAAACCGATAGTTCAGCCACCGTAGAAGCAGCGCGTAATTTTGCAAACAAGCTGTGGAACGCCACCCGATTTGCGCTGATGAATCTGGATGCTGAAACGCCGCAAAGCCTTGGCAATCCCGATCCGGAAATGTTGCAACAGGCTGATCGTTGGATCCTTTCACGCTTAGCTCGGGTAAACAAGGAAAGCGCTGAAAAGTATGAAACCTATGGGCTTGGGGAAGCAGCAAAGGTGCTCTATGAATTTGCTTGGAACGAGGTATGTGATTGGAGTATTGAATTACTAAAACGCCGCCTGCAAGATCCAGCCCAGCAGCGCACTGCCCGCCAAGTGTTGGCAAAGGTATTAACTGAATTATTTGTTATGTTGCATCCATTAATGCCCCATCTCACAGAGGAATTGTGGCATGGATTAACTGGATTTCCAGAGCAAAAACTACTGGCTTTGGAGCCATGGCCAGCGCTTGATCTGCAGGCGATAGATCTTGAATTGGAAGATAATTTTGCTGAAATGATCGAATTAGTAAGAGTTGCTCGCAACCTAAGGGCCACAGGTGGAATGAAACCAGCGCAGAAAGTATCAAGGTTAGTAATAACTAGTGCTCGGCCTGAGTTGCTAAAAGTGCTTAAATTAGCAATACCAGATTTAGCTGTATTAATAAAAGCAGAATTGGTAGAAATCAGCACTGAAATGCCTGAAATGCCTCGTTCGTTAATGGGTATTAGTGGTACATCTCAGGTGCAGTTGCAATTGCCAGAGCAAGATCTTGATGCTTTGCGCAGCCGCTTGGAGAAAGATTTAGCAAAAGCAGAAAAAGATATCGCCGGTTTAGCCAGCCGCCTTGCGAATCCAAATTTTGCTGATAAGGCACCAGCTGAGGTGGTGTTTGAATGCCGCGCAAACTTAAGGGAGGCAGAAGCCCAGGCTGATCTGGCGCGCAAGCGTTTAGGGGATTTGGGATAAACAATTACTATTAGAAAACTTCTAAATTGTTAACCATGCCTGATCTAAGTTACTGGTTAAGCGAGGTTTTACCAACTTTGCAATCTACGCAAGGAGCATTTTTATTTATTCCCCTTTACGCGGTGTGGGTAACGCTCCTGTTGCCTGGGGTGTGGGCATCGATGTTGGCGGGTGCTCTTTATGGCCCATGGTGGGGCAGTTTGGTGGTGTTTATCGGTGCTTGCCTTGGTGCGGAAATGGCATTTTTGCTTGGTCGCCATTGGCTTAGGGATTGGGCCCGCCGCCGTTTAGCAGCAGTGCCTAAATTGCAATCGCTTGAACAAGCTGTTAGCAAAGAGGGCTTAAAATTAGTTCTATTAACGCGGCTTTCGCCTGCATTTCCATTCAGCTTACTTAATTTTGCCTATGGCTTAAGTGAGGTGAGCCTGAGGGATTACAGCATTGGTTTACTTGGTATTTTGCCGGGCACGATCTTATTTTGCGGCCTTGGTGCATTGGCTGGTGATGTGGCCCGTTTTGGCGATGTGCTCTCCGGCAGGGCAGATCCACTCAGTTGGGCGGTGAGATTGATTGGTTTATTTGCAACCCTTGCCAGTGTTTGGTTTGTTGGCAAGGCGGCCCAAAGGGTTTTAAATAATTAATAATTATTTGTTGATTCTTATTTATGCTTATTTATCTTATGTGTGTATTGTAGTGAAAGATTGT
>NZ_JAGQEK010000002.1 GCF_024346075.1 Synechococcus sp. Cruz CV12-2-Slac-r | reverse complement strand
AAGGCACTACAGCATTACCAAATCGCCTTTGGCAGCGTTCCAGTAATTGGGGGATTAAACCAATTTCTGGCGTAAGCATTAACACGCTCCTGCCGGCTTCCAGTTCAGGAATGCAACAACGCAGATAGATCTCAGTTTTACCGGAACCTGTTACTCCCCAAAGCAGCCATTCCTTTTGCTCGCGCTGATTTTGGAAGAGCTGCAGCACATTGGCTTGATCTGGATTGAGATTTGGCGGAATTTCAAGGTTTCTTGCCGGGCTAGAAGGCCAGCCCTGGGGCGGTTTTGTTTGATTGCTTAATTCAACTAAGGCCTTTGCCTCAAGCAACTTCAATAGCGAACGGCTGTATCCATTGAGAACAAGCTCTTTAACCGGCTTGGGCCCCTGTTGCCGCAAGAGTTCGAGCAAAAGTTGCTGCTTTGCAGTTACTGCTTTTGACGCTTTAGAAGTTGAAGTTTTAGAAGTTGAGGTGGCAAGGTTTAGATAACTATGATCATGTTTTGGAATCGCCCTGGCTACAAGTTGCTTACGACCCAAACCAGCAGCCTGTTGTTTCTTGCCTAACCAGCCATTGGGTAAGGCGGTTTTAAGCACCTGAAAAGGGGCTGTATGGCATTGATTAGCCACTGCAATAAGTAACTTTTGCCATTTTTCGTTTATTGCCGCAGGTTCGAGTCGCTCTAGTACAGGTTCAAGGCTGATGCCCTCGGGAATTGCCGCATTTGTTTCATTTACTAACCCATTGTGAAGTTTTCCACGTAATTTCACCCTTACCAAATCACCAACTTCTAAGACCATGCCAGAGCCGTTGCTGTAGCTGAGAAGTAGGCCTTCTCGACCCGCTTCCACCCATACACTTACAGCCGTTACATGCCCGCCCACTAGGTATTTGCCGTTTTTAAAACCCCAACCTCTTATCCAAACCCACTTATTGATTACTTGCCGATCTTCTGATCTTTTCTTAAGATATTTGTGTTGGGCTGTTCAGCAGCTCCTGAAGCACAGCGGAGCTTCAGCCAGTGGGTAGACCTTGGGAAGCTTGCTTCGGGTCTGCGATCACCCCTGACAACCCTGCTAAACCCTTTCGCCAGCTGAGTATGGCGGAATTTCTGTAGAAATTTTTTGCCTTGGTCTGATCATTCAGGTTGAGGCATGCATTTGTTTGCATCCCCTGTTTGCATTTTTGTTCGCATGACTGCTACTGCCGTTTCTGAAACCTTGGCCCCTGTGGAGCTGGAAATTCCCGCACTTGCGGAAATTATGCCTAAGGCTGAAAAGCTTGTAAAAAAAGTTGCTGTTAAGGCAAAAACCTCAGCAAAAACAACCACAGCTAAGGCTGATGTAGCAGTGAAGGCTGCGGCAAAACCAAAGGCTGCGGCAAAGCCAAAGGTTGCTGCAAAAACAACAGTAGAAACTGCGGCAAAGCCAAAGGCAGTAGCAAAACCCAAAGCAGAAACTGCTACTAAGCCAAAGGCTGCAGCAAAGCCAAAAGCAGAAACTGCTACTAAACCAGCCACAAAAAATACCAAAACCGCCCTAAAAACAACAACTAAAACAACAACTAAAGCAGCTTCAAAAACCGCTACAAAAACTTCAGTTAAACCAGCTTCCAAAAAAACAAGCACCAGCTCTGTAAAAACTGCCTCTAAAAGCGCGACAAAAGCTTCAACTGATGATGAACCCACCATCGAAGTGAGCGCCGAAGAGTTACAGGAGATGGCCGATGCGCTTTCATCAGATTCAAAAGAAATTAAGGGCTCTGCAAAGGCCGCAAGTATTAAAATCGGACCTAAAGGAGTTTATACAGAGGATTCAATTAGGGTTTATCTGCAAGAGATAGGCCGCATCCGCCTACTGCGAGCAGACGAAGAAATTGAATTGGCGCGTAAAATTGCTGATTTACTACAACTAGAGGAACTAGCTAACCAATTCGAAGAGGATAATGGTCATTATCCTGACAACAAAGAATGGGCAGCATTAGTTGAAATGCCTTTGATTAAATTCCGCCGCCGTTTAATGCTTGGCAGGCGGGCAAAGGAAAAAATGGTGCAATCTAATCTCCGATTAGTTGTATCTATTGCTAAAAAATATATGAATCGGGGCTTATCTTTTCAGGATCTAATCCAGGAAGGCAGTCTTGGTTTGATTAGAGCCGCTGAAAAGTTTGACCACGAAAAAGGTTATAAATTCTCCACATACGCCACTTGGTGGATTCGTCAAGCAATCACTAGGGCTATCGCTGATCAAAGCCGCACAATTCGCTTGCCAGTTCATCTATACGAAACAATCTCACGGATTAAGAAAACAACAAAAATACTTAGCCAAGAATTTGGCCGTAAGCCCACTGAAGAAGAGATCGCCGAATCAATGGAAATGACCATTGAGAAGTTGCGATTTATTGCTAAATCAGCTCAGCTTCCGATCTCTTTGGAAACCCCAATTGGAAAGGAGGAAGATTCACGACTTGGTGATTTTATTGAAGCTGATATCGAAAATCCTGATCAAGATGTTGCAAAGAACTTACTTAGGGAAGATCTTGAGGGTGTACTTGCAACTCTTAGCCCTAGAGAACGCGATGTATTGCGTTTGCGCTACGGCCTAGATGATGGCAGGATGAAAACACTAGAAGAAATCGGACAAATATTTGATGTAACACGTGAACGCATTCGCCAAATAGAGGCAAAAGCTTTACGTAAATTGCGCCATCCCAACCGCAATGGCATATTAAAAGAGTATATTAAATAACATTATTATTGTGATTTTAGAAGATCTCAGGGGCTTGCGATCCGCTCCAATTTTATCCCCGCAAGAAAAGCAACAACTTGCAACTGATTTAAAGCAGCGCATCGCGGCGTGCGATTGGTTCACCATTGGAGTGATGGCGCCCACTGCAAATGATGCACTTATTAGTTTGCGTCAAATGGAGGCATTTTGGAATTGGCTTCCGCTCCAATTCCAGGATTCGAGCCCATTGCCCCAGGGGCCTGTTTTCCTTAAAGGTAATCAACGCACCGGAAAGTTGATGCTGCGTTTTGAAGAAGGCTTGGGGGAGGGTTTGTTAATCAGTGGGCAAGCCCCTTCTAACCCGGCTGCAGAAGACACATGGGGTCCCTTACCCCTTGATTTCTTCAAGTAGCTCGAATGTTTTATTGTCTACTAAGTAGGCTTCTCAATAGTTTCAACTAACCACCGCACAGATAACCAGCGCAAAATGACCACAACCATCCTAAGAATCGCTTCCCGCCGCAGTCAGCTTGCGATGGTGCAAACCGAATGGGTGCGAGACCAGTTGCTCCTAGCCCATCCAGGCCTAGAGATCAGCATTGAAGCGATGGCAACTCAAGGCGACAAAATTTTAGATGTGGCACTAGCTAAAATTGGCGATAAGGGCCTTTTTACAAAAGAATTAGAGGCTCAAATGTTAGTTAATCAAGCAGATATTGCCGTCCATAGCCTTAAGGATTTACCAACTAATTTGCCTGATGGCTTGATGCTTGGTTGTGTAACCGAACGGGAAGATCCTGCAGATGCTTTGGTAGTTCATGCACGCCATCAGGATAAAACCCTCGCTAGCTTGCCAGCAGGTGCAGTGGTAGGAACAAGTTCATTAAGACGTTTAGCCCAATTAAAATATCACTACCCTCACCTTCTTTTTAAGGACGTAAGAGGTAATGTGATTACACGTTTGGAAAAGTTAGATTCTGGTGATTATGACTGTCTAATATTGGCTGCCGCCGGTTTAGGGCGTTTGGGTCTTAGTAATCGCATTCATGAACTTATTGATCCAAATATTTCGCTTCATGCAGTCGGTCAGGGCGCTCTAGGGATCGAATGTCGCGTTGCAGATCCAGAAGTATTGACACTGATAAAAATGCTTGAGCATCGTCCAACTGCATTGCGATGTTTAGCTGAACGCTCATTTCTACGCAGCCTTGAAGGGGGCTGCCAGGTTCCAATCGGAGTGAATTCAAGTTTTGAAAACGGTAATTTGCATCTCACCGGCATGGTGGCCAGCCTTGATGGATTGCGCTTGATTCGCGATCAGGCAAGTGGGCCTGAATCAGATCCCGAATCAATAGGAATTGCCCTAGCTGAAAAATTACGTAGCCAGGGTGCTGGAGAGATACTCCAGGAGATATTTGCAAATGTTAGACCCCAAAGCTGAAGCTACTGCGGCTCCATTTCAATGGGGGTTATTAGCTTGGGCGGCTTTAGTTGGTTTATCAACTGGCTTTGCAATTGTTGGTTTTCATTATTTACTCGGCTTTATAAATAATTTAATTTATGGCCCTTTTGTTGCTTTTGTAATCGATGCGGTTGGCCCCCACCCGGTGTTGCCTGAGGTGCTTCCCCCCCCGCCACCAGCGGCTACCTCCACGCCATTGCAATCCTTGTTGCAAATTGGCCTTGGCGGTTTGGGCGTTTTATCTCCTCCAGTGGCGCTGCCTCCGGAACCTGTATTGCCACCGATACCAATGCCACCACCTTGGTTGAGCAGTTGGCCGGTGGTGTTAGGGCCACTGCTTGGGGGCGTATTAGTTGGATTATTGAGGCTAATCACTAAAGATCTCGGCCCTAGTTTGCCCAGTTTGATGGCGATGGCTGATGGCCGCATGCAGGCAGAGCCACGCTTGCCCTTTGCGCGATTGCTGGGTGCTTCCATCAGTCTTGGCAGTGGAGCTTCCCTTGGGCCAGAGGGTCCAAGTGTTGAAGGTGGCGGCAATATCGGTTTATGGCTTGGCAAGCGGGCTGGCTTACCCCCTGATTCCCTCAAAGCGCTTGTGGGGGCAGGAGTTGCCGCTGGCTTAGCTGCAGGTTTTCGGGCGCCTATTGCAGGGGTGTTTTTTGCTTTTGAAGGCGCCTACAGCACAATCCCAGGCAGGCCCAGTTTGCGGGCAGTGCTCGTGGCCGCAGTTTGTTCAACTTTAGTTACGCAATTGGGCCTTGGTGATACGCCGATTTTTCGATTGCCTGCCTACGAAGTTAGATCCCCTTTAGAACTACCTTTATATCTGGGCTTGGGCTTATTAGCTAGTTTTGTTTCTTGGGGTTTGGTGCGTTTATTAGCACTTGGTCGTAGTGAATTTGTGCAAGTTCAGTTAGGAAAAATGCCCCCTTGGTTATTAACTGGTGCGGGCGGTTTAGCAGTTGGTTTATTAGCGCTTGGCTTTCCACAGGTGTTAGGGGTTGGTTACGACACAATTGAATCTCTTTTAGGTTCTGGCGGTGGCATTAGTTTGCTCACTTTGCTTGGCTTATTATTAGTTAAATTACTAGCTACCGCCATTAGTAATGCCACCGGATTCATAGGGGGTGGATTTGCACCATCCTTATTTTTAGGAGCAGTACTTGGAAATTTTTATGGGCAACTTCTCGGAGATGGGGGCTTTGGTTTACCTGTAGCAGAAGCGCCTGCTTATGCCATGGTTGGTATGGCAGCTGTACTAGCCGGGGCGGCGCGAGCACCGTTAACGGCGTTGCTGTTGTTATTTGAGCTAACCCGCGATATCAGGATTGTTTTGCCACTGATGGCAGCAACTGGTTTGAGCGCATTGCTGGTGGAGCGTTGGCAGGGTTTGGCTGATCCAGGTTTACTGGGCCCTGATCCCGCGGAAGAGCAACGCAGAACTCAATTGCAACAATTACCTGTATTGGATGCATTAGAGCAAGAGGCGCCATTGGTTCTTCCAGCTGATCTTGCACCTGCCACCGCTTTAGGAATGTTGCTTGATGCCCGCTGCCACTGCTTACTTGTGGAGCAATCAGGTTGGGTAAAGGGTTTGATTACACTGGCTGATTTGCAACAGGTACTCAACTCAAATCGCAGTATTTCGTTCCTATCTGATTGTTTACGGAGCGAATTAGTATGGTTGCCAACATCTGCAGATTTAAGTCGTTTAGAAGATCAATTAAGACCTAATGGTTTACGTCAGTTACCTCTTTTTATTGTTGAAGATGGCCTTTCCGCTCAACTTCCTCAGGGCTTACCTCCAGAGGGCTTAGCTGTTACCCAGTTGCGCGGTATTGCCAGCAGAGATGGCATGAGTAGGGCATTGGCAAGGCAGCTTAAGGCTTATAACTAGCAAGCTAATTGCGCTTATTGCGCTAATGTAAATTTACTTTCTTTTACTGTCAGTTTCATGGCTGCCACTTTATTGCTTGCTTCAGAAATTGAGCAACTGGTGAACTTATTGCCTGAATGGGAATTTCTTGATGGCAAGCTAAAGAGGCAATGGCGATTCAATGATTTTCCTCAAGCATTTGCTTTTATGGTGAGAGTAGCCTTTATAGCTGAAACTATGGGCCATCACCCTAATTGGAGTAATTCATGGAATTTAGTAACTATTGAACTTGTCACCCATGACCTAGGCGGGTTAACAAATCTTGATATTAAGTTAGCACAGCAGATCAATTGTTGTGTATGATTAAACTAACTACAAAAAATTGAAAATGAACCAGGCGAGTAATCAGTTGGAATTACTCAATGCTGCTTCCTCCTATTACTCTATGGTGTCAAGACTTGCATTGGTTGAGGCTGATATACCATTTTATAATCACATGTTAGATATTCACTTTGCAAAGCAACAGTTTAGTGATAGATATCGTGAATTAAATCCTCAGATGACTGTCCCTACTTTACGTGCTGAAAATCTTTTGCTAACAAGTAGTAAGGATATTTTGCAATGGGCCGCCTGCCAAGCTGGTTCTAGTTGGATGGATTCTGATATAAGTTTAACCCTTTTAATTAATGAATTGGTTTCTAATCATTATTTAATTTCAATTGAAGACCTTACTTTTGGAAAGTGGCTTTCTAGTAACAAGCTTTTGGCATTTGTTTTTCCTCGAATGCTTGCATCAACAGTTACCCGCTTGGAGAATCAATTGGAATCGGTTGATTTACTTTCTCCAGTGGATATTATTGCGCTAAAAAATAAGGCTCAACTAAATCGTTCAAGGCTTGCCTACTTTACGGAGGGCTCCCAAAAACAAAAATTAGAAGATATGAGGCTGAAGTGGAATAATTATTTACATACTATTCCATTGATTGAATCCAATCAATTCATATTTGGCGACCGTTTTAGTAGTATTGATGTGGTGCTAGTAGTTTTATTTGCTCGTCTTACTATGATTAATGAAACCAGTTTAATTGATAGGCCAGACCTCCAGAATTGGTGGGGTAGAGTGCAACTTCGCGGCAGTTTACGCGTGGCAGATTTATGGATGCGTATGCAACGCCGCCGTTTACTGCTAACTGCATGGAAAGCTCGGAATACAGTTATTAATTAAATATCAATTTATTATTTTCCTTGCTTACATTTACTTCACTTCCAGAGCAATAGCGGCCAGCTAATATTAATTTAGCAATTTGTGTTTCTAGCTCTTTTTGAATTGCACGCTTTATTGGCCTTGCCCCATACACTGGATCGTACCCAGCGGTTGCAATTAAATCTAGAGCGTCATTGCTTATGTTAAGGGTTATTTTTTGCTCTTCTAATCTTTTAGACAATCTTTCTATTTGTAGGCCAACAATTTCGCGTAATTCATCAGCTTTTAAGCTGTGAAAAATAATTATCTCATCTAATCGATTTAAAAATTCGGGTTTAAAATGAGAACGCAATACTTCATTAACGCTTCCTTCCATTTCAACATGTCGGCTATCATCTCCGCCTAATTCTATGATTGATTGGCTGCCAATATTACTAGTAAGAATTAGCACGGTATTTGTAAAATCAACTGTACGCCCCTGGCTATCTGTAGCACGGCCATCATCAAGAATTTGAAGCATTACATTGAATACATCGGGATGTGCTTTTTCTACCTCATCAAAAAGTATCACAGCATATGGTCTGCGCCGCACTGCCTCTGTAAGTTGTCCTCCATCCTCAAATCCCACATAACCTGGAGGGGCACCAATCAGTCTAGATACGGAATGTTTCTCCATATATTCACTCATATCTATACGAACCATCGCATCTTCACTATCAAATAATTCAGATGCCAATGCTTTACCTAATTCTGTTTTACCCACCCCGGTTGGTCCAAGAAATAGGAAGCTAGCAATGGGCCGATTTGGATCCGATAGCCCATCCCTTGAGCGTTGTATCGCATCAGCTACAGCGGTTACCGCTTGGCCTTGTCCAATTATGCGCTTATGTAATTCAGATTCTAATTCTAATAATTTTGTCATTTCTGATTTTGCTAATTTACTAACGGGAATACCAGTCCACTTTGCAATTACTTCAGCTATATCATCTTCTGTAACCTCCTCCCGCAGCAATTGTTGGCCAGGTTTTGCGCTGCTGCTATCCGCACTACCTAATTCGTTTTCCCTTAGCACTAGTTTTTTATTTAACTCCGCCAAAGTTCCATATTCCAGCGCTGCCGCTTTATTGAGGTCGTAGCTGCGTTTGGCTTGCTCTACTTGGAGTGTTATTTGCTCAATTTCTTCTTTCAATGCTTGGAGGTCGTCGATTGCGCTTTTTTCTTTTTGCCATTGGGCATTTAGGCTGCTTTGTTCCTCATTAAATTCAGCTAATTCTCTTTGAATTCGTTCTAATCTATCCTTGCTAGCAGTGTCTGATTCACGTGCAAGTGAGAGTTTCTCCATTTCTAATTGTAATATTTTTCGATCTATCTCATCAATTGCCTCTGGCTTAGAGGTGATTTCCATCTTTAATCGAGCAGCTGATTCATCAACTAAATCGATTGCTTTATCCGGTAAGAAGCGATCAGCAATATAACGACTACTAAGTACTGCTGCTGCAACAAGGGCTGTATCAGCAATTCTTACGCCATGGTGCACTTCATATCGTTCTTTTAAACCACGTAGTATTGAGATTGTATCTTCAACAGTTGGTTGGTCAACAAAAACTTGTTGAAAACGTCTCTCTAGAGCTGGATCTTTTTCAATATGTTTGCGATGTTCATCAAGAGTTGTAGCTCCGATGCATCTAAGTTCTCCACGGGCTAACATTGGTTTTAATAAATTGCTTGCATCCATAGCGCCACCGGAAGCTCCAGCTCCTACAACGGTATGAATTTCATCGATAAATAGTATTATTTGCCCCTCGCTAGTTGTTACTTCCTTTAGAACTGCTTTTAATCGTTCTTCAAATTCTCCTCTATATTTAGCACCTGCAATTAGTGCTCCCATATCAAGGGAAATAAGTTGTCTGTTTTGTAGTGCTGCTGGCACATCACCATTAACAATTCGCTGCGCTAGGCCCTCAACTATTGCTGTTTTACCAACTCCTGGCTCACCAATTAATACTGGATTATTTTTTGTACGCCTTGATAATATTTGAATAGTGCGTCTAATTTCTTCATCTCTACCAATTACAGGATCTAATTTTCCTTGCCGAGCAGCAGCTGTTAAATCGCGTCCGTATTTCTCAAGCGATTCATAGGTTCCTTCTGGATTTTGGTGTGTTACCCGTTGGCTGCCTCTTATCGCTTTGATGGCATCGCGCAGTTTATTTTCATTTAGATTTGCTGCTTGAAGCAGCTGCTTACCACAACGTTCATCTATGCCAAGCGCAAGTAGCAGATGTTCAATTGATATAAAACTATCTTCCAATTCTTTCTTAACTCCTTCAGATCGATCTAGTAGTGTTTGCATTCCTTTGCCTATAAATACACTCTCTGGGGCTGCGCCTAAACTTGGTTGACGTTGAATAAATTGTTCCACCTCTATTGTTAGCTTTGAGGTGTCCACACTTGCTTTTTCAAGGATCCTCACTGTTAGGCCTTGGTTTTGCTGCAGCAGGGCAAGAAATAGATGCTCAGTTTCAAGCTGTTGTTGCTTTTTTGCTTGTGCTATCGCCTGGGCAGACACAATTGCGGCCCAGGCCTGTTCTGTGAATTGTTCAGCGGTTGGTTGGATCACGATCAAGCTTTTAATTTCTAATCAAACTATGCGATGTTGCTTTCTTCTTTGTACGGTGTACCCACCTAGGGTGTGGTTATCCGATCAAATTGCATTGGTTTGATCTCTTTGTAATTACAAAACTTTAATGGGCATCCGTTTTCCCCATAGTCCGCATCGTATTGAGATAGACACCCCCGCGCATTTTTTCCAGCCACCTCTTCGGGTTTCAAATACTTAGGTTGGGCGTATTCCATTCCCCACGGCACCAGCCATTTGCAGCCCCTTTCCGTTAGCCCCTTGCGCGGAGCACCCATTGTTTGCTGAGCTTGTATTGGTGCTGAAATTAATAGGGGTAATCCCAGCAGCAGCAAAACTATTTTGAGGCTTTCTGATTTAAAGCGCATTACTGATTCCAAAACACTTGTGTTCTAGCGCTAAAATTTCCCCATGGAAACCTTTGAATCGTTGCTGCCAACTCTTGCTACTGAAGCTAAAAGCTATGGCAGTGATGACTTAGAGAGAAGCTGCTGGCTCGCTGTGCACCGTCATACACACGGAGTACTTCCCAGTGAATATGATATCCGTGAGATTCCCGAGGATTTATACCTTAAGTTATTAGCTTATTGCAGAGAGATCAATATTCAATAAAAAACCAGCTACATAAGTAGCTGGTTTTTTGATGCAATTTAATTTGCCGTTTGTTTATGCCCAGCCTTTAGAAGACATGTCTTCTACATAGGAGGCAACATCAGCAATGTCTGTTTCTGATAATTTGCCAC
This sequence comes from Synechococcus sp. Cruz CV12-2-Slac-r, assembly GCF_024346075.1. Taxonomy (GTDB): domain Bacteria; phylum Cyanobacteriota; class Cyanobacteriia; order PCC-6307; family Cyanobiaceae; genus Synechococcus_D. Next base: position 39,158 of record NZ_JAGQEK010000002.1, on the reverse strand, counting down.
CAAAAGCTGGCATTGCATTTTTGCCATTTGTTACTTGATAAGCGATAGCTGTTTCATGGCCAGCGCTGTAGTCGGCGAGGTAGGCATCCAATGCCTCAGCCTTAAGTGTGCGTTCGCCGTTAACCACATTGCCGCCCCCCATGTGGCAAGCCACACAGTTAGCGGAAAAGACCTGGGCGCCATGGGCTACATCCGCTGCATAGGCGGGTGCTGTGCCAACGGCGAGGCTGCCGAAGAGGAATGCAAAACAGAGGGCCACTAGGCCAATCAGGCGACGCATAAGCGCAAGAAATTTTCTCAATCAACCTAGTAAGCAAACGCCCAGCTTTAGCTGCTCTGAAATGGTTTGACATGTAAGTGGCTGAGCACTTCAGAGCACTGGGCCCCTTCGCGGTAGTTCGGCAGCTTCAAAAGCAGCCTCCAGGCTTGCGCTTTCGGATTGAAGCCCAAATCTTTCTGGTGGACTGATCGGTTGGTGTACAAAATGTCTTTGCTTGATGCTGAAGCGATCCCAGGCGGTTATTTCCAGCGGTAACACCTTGATCAGGGCTTCAATTAACCAGCCCCACAGTGGAATGCCGGGAGGGCGCCACATACCTCGCCAGCGGCATAGTTGCGCCACAGCAGCATCAATTGTTGTAGCTGGTTGACCAAGTACCAAGCGACGCACAGCTCCCTGGCCTGGTTCTTGATTTTTTTGATGCGGTGTGAGGCTGAGGTGGCAACAAACTTTGGCGATATCTGCTGCATGGATGAAGTGAAAGCTTGAATCAGCCCTTAGCCAACGGGCTAGCCAAAGCCAGTTGATTGCTTCTCCAAGGCCTGAGCTGAGATAACTGCTAGGGAACTTTCCCTTTCCATCCACTTGGCCGCCAAAGACAAGGGTTGGAAATACAGCAATTATTTTGTTTGCCAGCGGGTGGTTTTCGAGTTGAAGCAAGCATTGCGCTTTTGTTTGGATATATTCGGTGCCAAATTTCTCCGCTTCCGGCAGCAATTGCAATTCGCGATTCAAAATGCTGGCTGTGGAAAAGTAAATTATTTGCTCGAGTTGAGTTGGATCAAAACGCTGCAGTAGTTCTTTTACCGCAACCACATTCACCTGATGAGCTCTGAGGGGATCCCCCCAAGCAGTGGCGGTGTGAATTACGCGATTTACTGTTTTTAGGATCTGATCATGGCCTGATTGATCGCGTAAATCGCTTACCAGAAGCGTTATGCGTGGATGCTGCTGAGGAACAGCCTTTAATTTGCTCGGATCCCTTAACCACAGGATCAATTCCGCATCAGACTGATGAAATAGTTGGGCACCGATGTATTGCCCAACGCAACCGCTGGCACCGGTGATAAGAATTCTTGCAGGGCTCACTTCAGCCCACCGTGCCCATAAGTTCATTCACCCGCTTGCCTGTTTCAAAGAAAACCCTCGCATTCTCCTCTGGGGTGCCGGGCAGAATTCCATGGCCAAGATTAAGGATGTGCCGGCGTCCCCTTGCTTTTCGCACCGTGTCGATAATCCGATGGCGTATTGCTTCAGGGGTGCCAAACAGGAGGCCAGGATCAACATTGCCCTGAATTCCCACATGGTGGGGTAAGCGTTTGCAGCCATCTGCCATGTCAACACTCCAATCGAGGGAGATGAAATCAACTCCGGTTGCCGCCATACGCTCCAAAACTCCAGCCCCTCCAGAGATGTAGAGGATTAACGGAGTTTCTGGATGTTTTGCGCGTACCTGATCAATAACTCGTTTTTGGTAAGGAGCTGCGAAGGTGTCGTAATCCATGGGGCTTAACTGACCAGCCCAGGAATCAAATAACTGAACAACCTGAGCGCCAGAATCAATTTGATAATTCACATAGGTGGCAATGCTGTCTGCGAAATGGGCTAACAGCCGATGCATTAATTGCGGTTCGCGAAAGGCCATCGCCTTGATCACCGCATAATCTTTGCTGCTCTTACCTTCAACGGCGTAGGCAGCCAAGGTCCATGGAGCGCCAACAAAACCCAGCACTGCAGCGGCTGAACCAACGTTTTCTCTCAATCGTGTTAACACCTCCCCTACAAAACCAAGGCTGCTGGCGGGATCTAAAGCACGCAGTGCCTCCACTTGAGCAAGGCTGCGAATCGGTGGATCAATAATTGGCCCCTTGCTTTCGATGATGTCAAAGTTGATGCCCATCCCGGGCAGCGGGGTGAGAATATCTGAAAAAAGGATTACCCCATCAGGCTGAAAGGCCTGGAAAGGTTGCATCGAAATCTCATAAGAGAGATCTGGATTCTCTGAGCGTTCGCGGAAGGAAGGATGGCGATCACGTAGATCGCGGTACACCTTCATATATCGCCCTGCTTGACGCATCATCCATACAGGCGGACGTTCCACCTGCTCGCCTCGGGCAGCGCGGAGCAGCAGGGGAAGGGTGTCGCTCATAGAAAAGAAGAATGCTTAGCCGCCGACGCTACCCGACCAATCAGCTCTGCTTCATGTTTTCTTCATGGATTGCCGCAGGTGGCAGGCGGCTGGGGTCGAGCTTGAATACCAAGGAACTCAGTGGTGGTAAGCAAAGCTCCAAGGATTGTTCATAGCCATGCATGGCGTTGCCAGCGCTGAATTTACCGCCCAAATTGCCTTGATTTGAACCGCCGTAGCGAGAGCTATCGCTGTTGAAAGCTTCTTGATAGAAACCAGCAACTGGAACGCCGATGCGGTAATTGCCATGGCATTCAGGGGTGAAATTACACACCACCACAACCCAATTCCCTTCTTTTTCGTCACGACGCATAAAGCTCACAACGCTGTGGTTGTTGTCGTCGCAATCGATCCACTGGAACCCATAGTTTGCGAAATCACTACGCCAAAGGGCAGGCTCTGATTTGTAATAACTATTCAAATCATCCACCAAATTCAGGAGGCCTTGATGGGCTGGGAATTGCAATTTGTCCCATTCCAAATCGCCCCATACATTCCATTCTCCTCGCTGGCCAAATTCCATCCCCATAAAGATAGTTTTCTTGCCTGGATGGGTCCACATAAATGTTAATAGAGCTCTCACATTGGCAAATTTTAAATCATCGCTTCCTGGCATTTTGTGAAGCAAGTGGCTCTTGCCATGCACCACTTCATCGTGGCTCAAGGCCAACATGAAATTTTCGGTGTATTGATAGCAGATTGAAAAAGTAATGTTGTTTTGATGAAATTGACGGAACCAATGATCAAGTTCGAAATAATCGAGCATGTCGTGCATCCAGCCCATATTCCATTTGAGGTTGAAACCCAATCCCCCTACGTGGGTTGGTTGGGTAACCATGGGCCATGTTGTGGATTCCTCGGCGATTGCTAAAGCACCAGGAAAGTAGTGAAATAATAATGAGTTTGCTTGTTGCATAAAACGCACTGCTTCAAGATTTTCTCTTCCACCGTGCTCATTGGGAAGCCATTCGCCATCGGGCCTCAGGTAATCTCGATATAACATAGATGCAACTGCATCTACTCGGATGCCATCAATATGAAATTCTTCAAACCAGAAGAGAAGATTTGAAACTAAGAAATTCCGTACTTCATTACGGCTGTAATTAAATATCAATGTACCCCATTCTTTGTGCTCGCCAATTCTTGAATCACCATGTTCGTAAAGATGGCTTCCATCAAAGAAAGCAAGACCATGGGCATCTTTTGGAAAATGACCCGGCACCCAATCAAGAATTATGCCAATTCCTTCACTATGGCAGCGATCAACAAATGCTTTGAATTCATTTAGGGGGCCAAAACGACTGGTAGGTGCATAAAAGCCAGTTACTTGGTAACCCCATGAACCATCAAAGGGATGTTCTGCAATAGGCATTAATTCAATATGGGTAAATCCTCTAGCCTTCACATAAGGGATTACACGATCAGCTAATTCGGGATAGGTGAGTAAGCGAGCGCCCGGTTTAAGGTCTGCCGCTGGCACTGGTGTTCGTGCTTCACCATCGGTATCGATGTAAGGCTGATCAAAACTGCCGTGCATCCAGCTGCCCAGATGCATTTCATAAACTGAAACCGGTTGATCCAAAGGATTGCGGCTATCCCGTTGTTGCAACCAAGCGGTATCAGCCCATTCGTAACTGTTTAGATCAGCCACCAGCGAGGCTTGCAGTGGCCTCACCTCATGCTGAAAACCATAGGGGTCTGCTTTTTCGTAGCAGTGGCCGTCTTGGGTGCGCACTTCGTATTTGTAACGCTGGCCCACACGAATTCCTGGCACAAACAGTTCCCAACTGCCGCCTAAACGTTGCTGCATCGGCAGATTTCTGCCATCCCAGGCGGAGCAATCACCAATGAGAGCAACGCTACGGGCGCTTGGAGCCCATACGCAGAACTGCACCCCGGCCACACCCTGCTGCACCACGGGATGAGCACCCATGCGGCGCCAAATGTGGTGGTGATTGCCTTCCGAAAACAGATGGCGATCCATTTCTCCCATCCATTCCTCACGGAAGGCGTAGGGATCGTGTTGTTCGTGCGTAATACCGGCGCGATCAACCTTGAGCCTGTAACTGCTGCCGGGGTTTTGCTCGAGGACTTGTTCAAACAGCCAGGGATGATGGGGGCTCTCCATAGCCAATTCCTGGCCCTGATTCAACAGCCACACTCTGTTTGCATCGGGCAGCCACGCTCTTACCACCCAGCTCCCATTGGCTAAGGGTTGGGGGCCGAGTACCGCATAGGGGTGATCGTGGCAGCAGGTAGCTAAGCGTTCGCCATCGCCGTGCATCCAATCCAGGCTTTCCACAACCATCGCGGCCCAATACATCGCTGAGCGGGAGCCTAAACGCACCTGAGGCCATGGCTACCCCATGGCTAGCAGCTCCAAACCACTTCCAGCTAGTTGCAGCTGAATTCGAATGCTGGAGTGAGATGGTCCAACGGGCCCAGGAGCCCAGTGCCCATCACCACGATTCACACTGATGTGGGGCCAGGCGGCACCTGCAATGCTCAATCGCAACCTATCCCCGGCTTGCAGGCTGGCCAGCAAGGGTTGAAATTGCAGCTTGCGAGGTAAAAGTTGCTTGCAGTGTTCCCCCAGTTGCCTCAAAACGCCAGTGCTGAGAACAAGAACTTCAGAACCCTGTTGGCGTACTACCGCTAAATTTGCACAAAGATCAAAGCCGGGCTGATCAGCAGCTACAAGGGCTATTAATTGTGGTTTACCCCAAATTTCAAGTGCTTCCAATAGGGGGGGGCTTGTAAAACAAACAACATCGGCCCTTGCATCCAGGGCACTTCTTTCCTGCATACCAGCATCTGCTCCGAGATGACCTCCACAGCCAGGTACTGGCCGCCACGGATCATGAACCCAATAAACCTGCCCATAACCCTGTTCCTGCGCCAACAACAAGCCTTCATTGCTGCGGCTGGCAGCAAGGCCGCCACTGCTCAAGCCCCATTGCAGCTTGCCTGGATTTTGAGGATCCCTTTGCCGCCATTCCTTAGCCAAAAGATCAAAGGCAAGGCAGGGTTCCGGTTCTGCCGCAGGGGCTCGATCGCGTAAATGTTGATCAAAAAATGAAAGTTGCCATTCGTCTACCCCGCCACAGGCGCTGGCCCCTTGATTCGTACTGCCTACCTTGCGATCCCAAGCCAAATGACTCCATGGGCCAATGCGAATTAGCGGGTTTGCACCGGCTTGTTTGCTTTTGTTCCATAAGGAAAGACCGCCCTCCAAGTAAGGGTCATGCCACCCTTGGCACAGCAACAATGGCCGCTCCAAAACAGCAGAGCTGAGCTTTTGGTTTGGCCATTGCTCCTGAGCTTGCGGATTTAGCTCCAGCCAAGCCAGCACTGGATTGTTTGGGTTTGTATGGCGCAGTATTTCGAGTCCGTCAAATAAAAAAGTGCCGCTTTGTAGGCTTTTATAAATAAGTTTCCAATGCTCATTCCTGCCACTGCGGCGGCAATGTTCTGCCGCCAATTGCAGCCCCCAGCCCACATTGTTTGCCCACAGATGGGCGCCACCTTCAGTGGCCATATGAAGCCGTTCATCCCAGCCCGTCATGGCAGGAGCCATCGCATCAGCTGGATCACCGAGAAGTTGCGTTAGGCCTTGATAACTGAAGCCGTAGCTACCCACCCGGCCATTGCACAGGCGGTGTGCCCTCAAGGCCGAGATGCTGTCGGCGCCATCATTTACTTCTTGACTAAAGCCTTGAAAATCGCCTTCGGATTCAGCGCATCCCCTCACATCCTGAATAAGCACCAAATATCCCTGCTGGGCATACCAACTGGGATGGGCATAAACAACTGTTGAAGCAAGGCGATGGCCATAGGGTTGCCGCATTATTAGGGCCGGCCACGGACCAACTCCCCCCGGTTGCCAAAGTTCACCTTTAAGCAGGCATCCATCCCGCATTGGAATGGATAAAGGCGTTACATCAACGGACATCTGGGCAATACATACCCACTACATAAGTGGTGAGAATTTCGGCATCAAGGGTGCTCAACCCCTGGCTGCTCGCAGTAGTGCGCACGGCAGCGGGTCCATGGGCTTTTTGGCCACCGGCATTGAGTTTGCGGAAATCGCCGCAAAGCTGTTGAGCTAATTGTTTATTTTGTTTTACAGATTCCAGCAGCGGGCTAGCACCGGCAAAAGCAGCATTTAAGCCAAGGGCTAGAACCAACCCAGCCAAAGTTGGTAATAGACGTTTTGGTAATAGGCGTTGCGGAAACATTGCAGCCTATGGGGAAGATTTTTTATTTCAGTTCCAGAAGCGTTCCCCATGGGCTCAGCAAGTGTCAGTTCCCTGTCTGGGTAACTAAACCGCTTTTAAAATCGCGGATTGCTTCTCCAAGGATCACGGGTTTACTGCTGCCATCTGCTTGTTCCTCCAATTGCCGCAATTTCACGCGTACAAAGCCATCAGGGCTGCTGCGACCACTGCCGCGAAGGTTGCCTGCCAATTGCTCCAAGGTGGGCTGCACTGCAGACTTTGGGAAGTTTGCGCCTGCTGCGGCAACAATTAAATCCGTGCCGTTGTCAAATACAACTGGCACATACAGGGCACCTTCCACCTTCAAACGTGGGTTGTAACTGATGGCAAATGCTGCGCAGCCCGCCGCCAATAACAAAGTGAAACTGGTGAACCCCACCAATCGGAATCGAAATTCCCAACCTTTCCAAAAACCGAGCACAGTTAACAAGGCGAGCAAGGCAGCGAAGATGCCTATCCACGCCCCTGCTTTAAGAAGCACTGGATCAGCGGCCATCGATGGGTATGAAGCAAACCTTGATAAACCCTATATTGCGCCAAACCTGGACGAAATCACCGCCGCTATGGGGGGATTGATCCAGCAGCGACTTTTATTACCCCTCAGCTTGTTGGGGTTACTCAGCATCAGTGGCTGCCGAACTTGGCATTTGCCAATCGACTCACAATCGACAGCTTGGCATCGTCAGTTAGAGAATTGGCTGGAACGGGGCCTTGCTCACCCCGTGGAGTTGGGCGGATTTCAAGGTTTCAGCCACCACGGCTTGGCATTTGCAGCCACAAAAGTAAATCCCACCCCATCGGATCCCTCATCGTTGAGGGCTAAACAGCTTTTCCTATTGCCGGATCTTGTTCGCAGCCTGCAGCAACGCCAGTTGGTTTTGCGCATTGGTTTAAAGGGGTTTGAGGCTCGCATTATTAAAAACAGCACAGGACAGTTTTGGAAATTTCCTCGAGGAAAAGGCAAAGCACCTCGCTTGTTTCTGCAACTCAATCTGCTGGATTCAGCAACTTTGCGGATTAATAATGGAGAGGTTTGGCGTTTTAACCAAGGCCAATTAGATCTCGATTTGCCTAACCGTAAACTTGATTTTCAAGCACTTTTAAAACCTGAATTAGCAGTAAGTACGTCTCGATTGGTGCTCAGAAACCACTGGGGCGAGGGCGGTAATTTGCGAATTCAACTCGCTCTTCAAAAACTGCCACTTAGAAGTGTTTCTCGATTCCTTCCCCGGCCTATAAATGGAAAATTAGAAGGTGTTGCTTCCGGGCTGCTGCAATTAAATCGTCGAGAGGGTAGATGGCAATCTTGGGGCCCCCTACGAATTGAAAATTTTGCTTTTAATAGCCCTAAACCTTTACATTTTAAGGGCCTAAAAATAATATTTTCAGGCGAGCAACTTATGCTTGCTCCAAGCCGCTGGCGTTGGGCTGAACAAAGTGGCGACCTAGCTGCTTTTGCGAGCTGGAAGGGCTTTAAAAAATTTAAACTTTCTCTTGTTGGTAATCTTGTAGCCCGTGGTGCAGTCCCCAGGCTTAAGGCCACAGCAGAGCTGGAAGGGGCAGGGACTGATTGGCGCATGCGTAGCTTTTCTGTAAACGGCAAGAGCATTAAGGGGCAGGGAGCCATGAACTCAACGAATTGGTGGGTTTCTGCGCCCACAATTTCTTGGCGTAATTCTCAAACAAACCTCCGGGCCAATCTTTTAGCTAGTGGCAGTAATCGAGGCGAGTGGCGTTTGGAGCGGCTGGCGGGAAATTTTATAATCGATTCAGTGCAATTAGCTAAACCTCTTGGTGGCAACTACCGCTGGTTGAATAAAAGTTTAATTGTGCAAGCAGACGGACCACTGCAGCTAAATGCTTCCTGGCAGCCAAAAACAGGGCGCCCCCTCGGAGAGGGAGAAATAACTGGCTTAATAACTAGCAAGCGCTTGAATTTAAAACAATTTAAGCTCGGCCAACCTCTGCGTGGTTGGTTAGTTGCAAATGCAGAGATCAGAGGAACTCTGCAAAAACCTTTGTTTCAAGGTGATATTTATCTTGAGGATCTTGGTTATGGCCCATTGGGTATGCCCGGCATCTGGCAAGGCAAATGGCAGAGCAATAATTTCAGGCTTAAATCCAATTTCTGGCTTAAATCTAATGGGGGGATGATCTCAGCTCAATTGCAAGGCAGCAAGTTGAGCAGTTTTAACTGGCGCCAGGCAGCGGGCAATTTGACACTGGCAGCTAATGCAAACGGTTATCACTGGAACGTCCAAAAATGGGATTTAGCTCCCTTGCAATTACAACTGGAAGGCCGCAAGAAACTGCCATTAAATGGTTACATATCCGGAAATGGCAGCGCTGCTCTTAAACCCTTTGGCATTTCAGGAACAGCTATCTGGCTGCAGCCAGGCCTCGGGCCCTGGCGCGGCAAAAGCATGGAAATAAGCGGCCAATTTCGCAGTCCTGGATACGCCTTGAAAGCGAAGTTGGCTCCTGGTGATGGGAGCGAGGTGAGGCTAACTGCCAAGGGCGCAATTGCTGGCCAGTTGGATCTGCAGGCGAGCGGTTGGCGTTTACAGCCAGGAAATATTTGGCAGGTGCTGCAAAGCGTGGGTGGTCCAATTCCAGAACCCAGTAGTGGCAAAGCCGCTGATCTATTTGGCTTAGTAATTAGCGATTTTGGCAAAGGCTTGGATGCCCAACTTCAACAACTGCGAACAGCTGAAATTGAACTTGAGGCAACGCGGCTAAGTTCATCAAATAAGAACAGAAGTAGCCCAGAAAACCTTCGAGGTCTTTTTGATGCGGAGCTCAGTTTGCGCGGGCCAAGGCTTGATCAACTAACAATTGCGGCGGCTGCCCGGGGGCAGATTTGGCTGGAAGGCCAATTTGCAGATAAAGCGCTCAACCTGAGGCCCTTCGTGGCCACTCTGCAAGGTCCCCTCAAGCAAATCTCAGATGTAGAAGGTAAGGGCAAATTTAGCTTCAGCGGATTACCACTTGGCCTGCTTGCGCTTTTTACTCCAGTGCCCCCAGGTTTGCGGGGGTCACTGGGGGGCACTGGTAAATGGCGCTCAGGGAAAAAAGATCCCCAGATTCAAGTTGAGCTTGCTTTAGAGGAGGGGGTGATACGAGATCAACCTCTAAAACTGGAGCGCGGGGCGATTCAATTAAACAAAGATGCGCTCGATTTGGATATTGCCCTAAGAGGCGGTGCGGCTAGTAGCAGCATTGATCTGAGCGGGCGTCTGCCCCTAGATAAAGCAAAAGAAGGCCTGGAATTGCGTTTATCCAGCCGCAACGACGGCTTGATTTTTCTTGCGGCGCTAGTGCGTAGCAGCGTGGAATGGCGCCAAGGATCCGCAGATCTTCAATTGTTGGTGCGTGGTAGCCGCGAAAAACCGATTGCCAATGGCTTTGTGCGCCTGCGGGAAGCGGAGATTCGTTTTGCAGGTCAAACCCTAAGTAATTTACAGGCCGCCTTATTTTTTGATTTTAAACGCTTGGTTTTTGAGGAATTCAGCGCCTCAATTGGTAACGGCAGCATCGAGGCAAAGGGAAGCTTGCCTTTTGTTTCTCAAGCTGATCCAAATAATAATCAAGAGGTGAGATTTAAGTTAAATAATGTTCCAATCCAACAAGCAAACCTGCGGCTTCGCAGTGACGGTGAGCTGTTACTGAGCGGCAGCTTGCTGAAGCCTTTAGTGGGTGGTGAAATCAGCATTAGCAATGGAAGATTGCAATTGGGGGCCACTCAATTAAGGCAAACAGGAACAAATAAAATCCCACTTGAGTTGCGCTTACCAGAAACCAACTGGCAATTCCAGCAGCCTCTTGTGCTGTTGGGCCCCACGGTTGAATCCAGCTCTGGCCTAGCTCTTCGACAGGCAATCCCCGCAATTGGAATTGTGAGGCTCAAGGATTTGCGCCTTAATCTGGGGCCTGATTTACGTATCACAGCACAGCCAGTAGCTGATTTCAGCTTGGCTGGATTACTTACGCTAAATGGATCTTTGGGACCTGATATTCAACTTTCCGGTGTGGTGCGATTGCTGCAGGGGAGAGTGAATGTATTTACTAGCAGCTTGCGGCTTGATAACAACAGCCCAAACGTAGCTGTTTTTACCCCATCGCTTGGCTTGATTCCATATTTGGATTTAGCCCTTACCTCCCGGGTGTCTGATCAAGTACGCAGTGGCGAAAGAGCTGGGCTGCAAAGTGGTGATCAATTGCAAGGCAACTATTCCAATCTCGATCGCTTGAATCTCGTAAAAGTAGTTGTGCGAGTTTCAGGGCCTGCGGATCGCATTGGAGATAACCTCGAATTGCGCAGTATTCCACCCCTACCGCGGGAGCGCTTGATTGCACTACTTGGAGGTAACTCCTTAGCGGGATTATCCGGTGGTGATGCTGGCACTGCGCTAGTTACGGTGCTGGGGCAAACCCTACTAACACCAGTGGTTGGTGGATTTTCTGAATTGCTTGGCCAAAGGCTAAATGTGGCCCTATATCCCGCTTACTTAGACCCTTACGTAACAAATTCCAGTACTTCCAGTAGTAGTAATCGGCGTGTACCTTCGAAGCTTGTGCTGGGATCTGAGGTGGGGCTTGATATCACCGAAAAGCTAAGTCTTTCAATACTTGCAGCCCCTAATCGCAGTGATATTCCCCCAGAAGCCACCTTGCGATTTCAAGCTACAGACAACTTGGGCCTACAGGGTTCATTTGATCAGCAGGGCCGTTGGCAAAGCCAAGTTCAACTATTTTTCCGGTTTTAGGATTTGAATCAAGCTATAGGTTGCATACTATAAGTTGCATAGACGATGCTTTTTGTGGATTTTGGATCAACCTGGTGAGCTAATCGGCATCGATGTGGGGGGAACCGGTTTGAAAGTAGGGAGGTTTAACTACGCAGGCGAACTATTAGCTGAGCTAAATCAACCAACCCCAACGCCAGCTTCTCCTCAGAGCGTATGTGAAAGTTTGATCAAGATAGTTGAGCGGATAGATCCTGAAAATAAGGCGAGCGCTGTTGGGGTGGGTATCCCTGGACCTATTGATCGCTCTGGCCGAATAGCGCGGCTATGTATCAATTTGCCTGGATGGGAAAATGTGCCCTTAGCAGATTGGCTCGAGCAAAAATTACAAAGACCAGTGGTGCTTGGTAACGACGGAAATTGCGCTGTTTATGGTGAGCATTGGAAGGGGGCAGGTGAAGGCCTTCAAGACCTTGTGTTGCTCACCTTGGGCACAGGTGTTGGGGGTGGAGTGATCATTGCTGGGAAATTATTTTTGGGTTGCAATGGAGCAGCGGTTGAGCCTGGTTTAATTGGAATTGATCCCTATGGCCCAGCCTGCAATAGCGGTAACAACGGTTCTTTAGAGAGCTTTTGCAGCATTTCTGCTCTTACCACCTCTGCAGGCTGCAGTCCGTTGGAACTATCGCAAAGGGCTGCAGCAGGAGATCAAGTTGCGTTAGCCGCTTGGCGAAGCTATGGGCTTTTATTGGGTTGTGGCGTTAGTTCATTGATCTACTGCTTTACTCCGCAACGCTTTCTTTTGGGAGGTGGCATTAGTGCTGCCTTTCCCTATTTCGCACCAGCTTTGCGGGCGGAGGTTGAAAAGCGCGTGTTAGCTCCAAGCCGGCAAGGCCTTGAAATAATGGCGGCAGCGCTTGGCAACGGGGCGGGCCGTCTTGGGGCTGCGCGGCTTGCACTTGAGCAACTTGGTGGCTCTTTGCAGGGATGATATTTGCATAAACGAGCTCCTTCTAAAAAGTTATGTCTGCTGCGCTAAAAAACCCTGTGCCAAACCCAAGCCCCGAACTAACTGCTAGGGCAACAGGCTTGAGGCGCCATGCTTTAAATCTTGCTCAATGCAGCAATGCTGAACGAAGGCAAGCCTTGCTCGCCATGGCTGAATCATTAAACAAGCAGCGCGAATTAATCCTTGCTGCAAATCAAGCAGATTTGGAATTAGCAGCAAAAAATGAGTTGGCATCAGCCCTTGAAGCAAGGTTAAAGCTTGACGAAGCGAAGCTTGACGGGGCAATTGCTGGGGTGAGGCAACTAGCGCAACTGGCAGACCCTCTCGGCTGCCGCCAAATGCATCGTGAACTTGATTCTGGCCTGATTTTGGAGCGAATAAGCGTTCCTTTAGGGGTTGTGGGGGTGATTTTTGAAGCCAGACCTGATGCTGTAATTCAAATTGCGGCGCTAGCGATTCGTTCAGGAAATGGGGCAATCCTTAAAGGCGGCAGTGAAGCTAGCGGCAGTTGCATTGCAATCATGCAGGCGCTTCAAGCGGGTTTGGAAAATTCCATGGTTCATCCCGATGTGCTGACACTGCTTACTAGTAGGGAAGAAAGCCTTTCGTTATTAAAATTAGATGGCTTAGTTGATTTAATTATCCCGCGTGGATCCAATGAATTAGTGCGTTTCATTCAAGACAACACGCGCATACCGGTGCTGGGTCATGCGGATGGAATTTGTCATTTATACATTGATAAAAATATTGATCTTGATGAAGCCGTTGCGATCACCTTAGATAGCAAGATTCAATATCCAGCAGCCTGCAATGCCCTTGAAACACTGCTGGTTCATAAGGATGTGGCAGCTGCATTTCTTGCCGCAGCTGTACCGGCGCTAACAGCTGCGGGTGTGGAGTTGCGAGGGGATTCAGAAGCGCAATTACATGGGGTTTTACTAGCTGCTGAGGAGATGGATTGGTGTACTGAATATTTAGATCTAATCCTTGCAATCAAGGTGGTAAATGATCTTGAATCGGCAATTAACCACATACAGCGTTATGGCTCTCGCCACACAGATGCCATTTGCAGCAGTGATTTAGATGCTGCTGAACAATTTCTTGCCAAGGTTGATAGTGCTGGGGTGTATCACAATTGCTCCACCCGTTTTGCCGATGGCTTTCGCTATGGCTTTGGCGCTGAGGTGGGAATAAGTACCCAAACAATGCCTCCTCGCGGGCCTGTGGGCTTAGAGGGTTTGGTTACCTATCGATATCGGTTGCGGGGCACTGGCCAGGTGGTAAAAACTTATTCCAGTGGCGCAGCAAGCTTTAGCCACAAAGATCTGCCACTTTAATGCTATGCAATCTGCAATTATAATTAGACAATTAAAAATTTGGGCTCATGTGGGTGTTTTGAAATGGGAGCGAGAATTTGGTCAATGGTTTGAATTGGATTTGTGGCTTTTCTATGATTTTAGTAGTGCTGCATTAACAGATCAAATTGAACATACCATTAACTATGCTGATGTTATTGATACAATCCGTAAATTAAGTGAACTGATTAATTGCAATACGATTGAATATTTTTCAGAACAAATTTTTGAGGTTTTAGAAGCAAAATTTGGTATATTTCCAATGGAACTTGAATTAAAAAAATGTGATGCACCAATTCCAGCATTTAATGGTGTGGTTTCTGTAAAGCGATCCCGCAATCAATTCAAAAGCCCAGAATGACGCAACAGCGCTTGAGCTGATGGTGCCCGCCCGCGAAATGCTTCAAATATTTGCTGGGGGGTTTCACTGCCTCCGAGGCTCAATACTGTTGCCCTAAAACGTTGCCCCATTTCTTGCACAGCCAATTCATCATCCAAACCAGCTTCTTCGAAGGCTGCAAATGCATCTGCGCTTAATACTTCAGCCCATTTATAGCTGTAATAACCGGCTGAATATCCGCCCGCGAATATATGACTAAAACTGCAAAGCAAAGAATCTTCTTCCAGTAGCGGAAGAACACTGGTTGTTTTGGCAATTTCCCGACGCATTTGTTCTGGGCTTATTCCAGATTCGAGATGCCAATTGGCATGAAGTTGAAGATCTGTAAGGGCAAGATGCACCTGCCTAAGGGTATTTGCCCCAGCCATGAAATTCCTGGCCAATAAAAGCTTTGTATGCTCTTCTTCAGGTAAGGGCTCACCGCTTTTCCAGTGCCGAGCCATAGAAGTAAGAGTTTTTTTGTCGTAACACCAATTTTCCATGAATTGGCTTGGCAATTCAACTGCATCCCACTCAACTCCATTAATTCCAGCGGCCTCAGGTTGCTCAATTCTTGTGAGCATGTGTTGCAAACCATGGCCAAATTCGTGAAATAGTGTTTCCACTTCACTAAAAGTCATCAGGCTTGGTGTATCACCTAGCGGCGGACTTTGGTTGCAAATTAGGTATGCCACGGGCAGCACTAGCTTCCCGTTACTCAGGCGATGGCGACCTAAGCACTCATCCATCCAAGCTCCCCCGCGCTTTGATCCAGGTCTGCTGTAGGGGTCTAGATAAAAAGATGCTAAGAGTTCGTTTGATATTTTTTCGTATATCTTGAAGTAACGCACATCAGAGTGCCAAATTGGAGCACCGCCATCGGCTGCTTCGATACGTATCGAAAAGAGTCGTTCGCAGAGATCAAATAAACCATCTAACACCTGAGGTAATGGAAACCAGGGTCTCAATGATTCGCTGTCTAGATTGAATCTCTGCAAACGCAGTTTTTCGGCCCAAAAACTCACATCCCAGGGTTGCAAATCGGTAGCTTCCGGTGCCATATCGCGCAGATCATCCAATTCCTTGATACAAGATGTGAAACTAGGGGAGCGCAAATCTTCCAGAAGAGTTTCCACTGCAAATACAGATGGTGCCATTTTGCTGGCAAGGCTAACTTCCGCCCAATTTTTGTAACCGAGTAGAGCTGCTTTCTTTTGACGTAATTGCAGAATTTTAGTTACTAATATCTGATTATTGTTTGGCTCAAGAGAAGCTCTTGTGATGAAGGCTTTATATAGTTTTTCCCTCAACTGCCTCGATTCACTGAATTGCATGAAGGGGCCGTAGCGAGGTTGATCTAGGCCCAGCAACCAAGGTCCTGTTTCGGCAGATGCTTTTGGATGATCTTTCTGCTGTGCGGCATGGGCCAGAAGCTCGCGCAAACTCTGCGGACATCCCGCCATTTGAACCTCTTCTGTGATCAAAAGATTCCAATCTGCGGTGGCATCGAGCACGTTGTTGCTAAAGCTGGTGGCAAGGGCGCTCAACTCTTCACTGAGCTGGTTAAAAATGGGTTGATCTTCAACAGATAAACCAACACCTCGTAAGCGCATGGCGAGAAGCTCAGCTTGCAGGATGCGGTTTTGGCATTTTCCCAAGCCAGCAGCTTGAGATTCAAGGGCCTCTAAAGCTTCGTAAATCGCTTTGGATTGAGAGATTCTGCTAGTAAATTTCACAACCGCTGCTTGTTGCTTTTGGTGCGCCTCTCTTAGCTCAGGGTTATTGCAAACTCCTAGTAGATGATTAACTACGCCCCAGCTCCATCTGAGCCGTTCACCTATCTGCTGCAATGGTTGCAGCACTTCATCCCATTGGGGGTTAATGCCAAGTTTTGCTTGGTTGCAAAGGCTGTATTCAATTGTCTCTAGCTCTTTTTCAAGCTGATTCAGCAGATCGGGTATCGCCTGATTAACTGCCTCGCCATCGATGGCATTGAATTGGGGTATACCAACCCCATTTAGCAATTCTTTGTAGGGGGATAAGGCTTCAGCCATCGATTAACCAATTGTAGGTAGCATTTCTAATACAGCTATTAAGGTGCTGTGGATCTGAGCAGCAACTGTATCGGTGGTGGCGTCATAGATGCCACTGGCAAGACGGGGCCAAAATCCAATCATTAGAGTTGGCACCACAAGCACAAGTGCGATTGTTAATTCCCTGGGATTCATATCCCCTAATGTTGCAAGGGCTGGTATCCGCGGGCCAAAGAACACTCTCCTGCACATACTTAGTAAATACATAGGCGTTAAAATTAAACCCACTGCAGCTAATACTATGGTTATAACCCTAAAGCCAATCGTAAAACTTTCATTGCTGGTAATTCCAAGAAATACGGTGATTTCACTTACGAAACCACTCATTCCAGGAAGCGCTAATGAGGCAAGGCAAGTTATAACGAACATTGCAAATGTAACTGGTAAAACTTTTGCTAATCCCCCCATGTTTGGGATTGATAATGTTTTGGTTCGCTCGTAAAATACGCCTGTTACGAAGAATAAGCCAGCAGCTATTAAGCCATGGCTAATCATCTGAAGCATTGCACCATTCAAGCCCAGATCATTAACGGCCGCCAGTCCTAGCAGCACGAAGCCCATATGACTCACTGAGCTGCAGGCAATACGTCTTTTAACATTATCTTGACCAAATGCATTTAAAGCGCCATAAACAATATTTACGATTCCAAGCACCATTAATGCAGGAGCAAGTTTTAAGTGTGCTTCTGGGAGCATTTGCACATTAAATCTCAAAAGTGCATAACCACCCATTTTTAATAATACGCCCGCTAATAACATCGAAACAGGTGCACTTGCTTCGCCATGGGCATCGGGTAGCCAGGTATGAAGCGGAAACATAGGCAATTTCACGCCAAAACCTATTAAGAAGCCCAAATAACATAATAAACCAAATGTTCCGCTATAGCTGCGTTCAGATAATTCCTGAAGGTTTAACGTAAAGCCGTCACCGTGAAAGGCTAGTGCAAGGCCGCTTATCAGAATTAATAGGGAGGCAGTTGCGGTATATAAAATGAATTTTGTTGCGGCATATTGGCGTTTTTGCCCGCCCCAAATTGCAATCAATAAATATACAGGAACCAGTTCAAGCTCCCAAGCTAGAAAAAATAGAAGAAGATCTTGCGAAAGAAATACAACCCCCTGAGCTGAAGCCTGAGCTAATAAAAGCGCGAAATAAAGCCTTGGTTTTAATTCAATCTTCCAACTTGCAGCCACAGTAAGCATTGTTACGAGGCCGCTAAGCAGTACGAGTGGGGCTGAAATCCCATCGGCCGCCAAAGACCATTGCAACCCCATTGCTGGCAGCCAGTTGATGCGTTCAACCAGCTGCAGGCTGCCCAGGCTTGGATCGAAATGACGCCAAAACGTCCAGATCATCAATCCGAGATCAATAAGCAGGGTGCCGAGGGCTACCCAGCGACAGCTCTTCTGCCAGCCAGCTGGCAATACAGCCAAAACAAGCACCCCTACAAGAGGCAGCAATACAATCAGGCTCAATTCCAATTTTTGCCACCAGCTCCGGGCAGCAGCCAACCTATCAGTTTACTGCCACCATCTGAGTAGTTTTACCTAGTTAATTGGCGAAGCCTTGCTCCAATTGCTGCCGCCTTTTTGCAGCTGCAAGATTTCACTCCTCACTCCAACTCCTTTTCCCTCCCAACTCATTGCCATAGCCGCCGCTACAAGTTGTGCTTTATCAACCGGGCACAGCGCTAACAAGCTTGGCCCTGCGCCGCTGATTACGCAGCCCCAGGCTCCTGCTTGCATTGCCGCCCGCCTCACCTCAGTACCTCCTTGAATTAATGGCCAGCGATAGGGTTCATGCAGGCGATCATGCATCCCATCAGCGATTAGATCTCCATTTCCGCTGCGTAACCCCTGGAGCAACAAAGTTAGGGAGCCCAAATTTGATACCGCATCAGCGATACCGATTTGTTTAGGCATCGCCCTACGGGCATCAGCTGTTGATAGGCGAATTGTTGGAATTGCGATAACCGCCTGCACTGTTGGATGCCATTCGCATCTCACCACTCGCCAACGATGGGAGGCGGCTCTTGCTGTTAAACACAAGCCCCCCAGTAATGAAGGCACCACGTTGTCTGGATGGCCTTCAATATCAATTGCTAGTTCAAGCAGTTTTTCCTTGCCTAGGGGTTCACCCATCAGCGCATTTGCCCCCATCAAGCCCGCCACAATTGCGGTAGCACTGCTGCCTAGCCCTCTGGCCGGTGGCACTGCTAAGTGAACTCTTGCTTCAAGGGCCATCGGTTCCATGCCCACCTCTCGCCATACCCGCTGGGCAGAGCGGTAAACAAGATTGTCTGGCCCCCCCCTGAGGTGTGACCCATCGCTACTTTCAATAATTAATTCAAAATGGGTGCCACCCCCCTCCAGCACAGTGAGCTGAAATCGGTTGCCCAGTTCCACGGCTGCACCAAGGCAGTCGAAACCAGGGCCAAGATTGGCCGTGGTAGCTGGAACATTAACCATCACTGCTTCCCCAACCTTGGGTTGGGTTGGCGCTGCCTTATGGCCGCCCGCCTCCATGGCGATTCCTCTGCTACCGGCACTCTGCCAGCACCCGAGCCCGGCATGCAGCACTAAATAAGCCAGCGTCGCTATCAACTAGTGCCTTTACAGGCAGATTGCCAACAAATTCACTGAACCGGCCCTTCTTGGCCATCGAGCCAAGGAACGCTTCAGATTGCAGACCCTGCAGTTGTTTATTCGCTGTACCACCCCCCACCCACAAGCCACCGCTAGCCATTTCGTGTACCGCCAGATCGCCAGCGGCAGAGCCGTAGGCACCAAGCCACATTTCTTGAGCTTTGCTTGCTAGTGGTCCACCATTGGCAGCATGTGTTGCCACTAATGCCGGCAGATCAGGCCTTCCAGGGTCGCTTGGGGGCAGCTCCTTCCAGGCTTTGGCGGCTTCTGATAAGAAATATTGTTCCTCTGCTCCCCCGCAATGCTCAAGCCATAAATAGATGAGCCCAAGGCCTGTGCCGCTCACAATGCGTTCTACAGAAAGGCGTTCGAGCTTTAGTTCTTTGCGTAACCAACCCACCAAGAGCAATTCATCAGCGTTGCGAGGCGCAAATTCCCTGTGGCCCCCCTCGCTGGGGAGAGATAACAATCCCCCTTGAAATTTGATACCACGTGCCATGCCAAGGCCCGTACCCGCTCCGATTATTGCGATTGGTCCAGCGGGGTCTGGTGTACCGGCCTGGATTAAAACTTCTTGTTCACTACTGAGATGGGGTAACCCATAAACCAAAACAGCAAAGTCGTTCACTAATTCAAGCTTTTGGCCGCAACTGCTAGCCAATTCTTTTTCATCGATATTCCAGTCGAGATTTGTTATCACCGCTTTACCGTTGCGAACAGGTCCGGCAACTGCAATACAGCCGGCCTCCACACTCATTCCGCTTTGAAGTTGATCACTAAGAAATTTTTTCAACATCGGCCCTAAATTGGGCCACTCAGCTGAAATGAAACGCTCCCGCGCCACACAGGTGAGTTGATTTCCACTCGCTTCGTAAAGAGCCAGAAGGGTTTTTGTACCACCAAGATCTCCGGCCAGTAAAAGGGTCATTAAATCTAGGGGAAAAGCATCTGCAGGCTGGCAATAATTAGGCCATTTGCCAACCCACAAAAGCTTAAGGAGTTAGATCTGGCCGCCGCAATTGATTCGCTTCTTTCGCTGCTTTTAAAAGATCTTGTTTTAAAATAGTGCCCATGTCCCCCTGCCTGCGGCTGCGCAAACTGAGGCTATTCTGCTCTGCTTCTTTACTGCCTATTACTGCAAGTATAGGAATTTTTTGTTGCTCACCATTGCGTATGAGTTTAGCTAGTCTTTCACCACTGCGATCAATAGTGCAGCGAATTCCGTTACTTTGCAATTCCGCCTGAAGCGTTTCTGCATAAACCATTACCTCATCAGTAACAGGTAATAAGCGAAGCTGCTCAGGGGCTAGCCAAAAAGGAAAATCGCCCGCATAGTTCTCCGTCATAATGCCGAAAAATCTTTCTAAGGATCCAAATATTGCCCTATGGATCATGATTGGTTGTTTGCGGCTGCCATCTGCTGCTACATATTCTAAGTTGAATCTCTCTGGCAAATTAAAATCAAGTTGAATCGTAGAACATTGCCACATTCTACCGATGGCATCTTCTATTTTAAGATCAATTTTAGGGCCATAAAATGCACCGCCCCCCTCGTCTATTTTATAGCTCCAGCCCTTGCGATTAAGCGCTTCAATTAGTCCGTTTGTGGCAAGTTCCCAAGCAGCATCTTCACCTATAGATTTTAGCGGCCTTGTTGATAGGTTAATTTCGTATTTAGTGAAATCAAACGTAGATAGAATCAGCTCGGTAAGATCTAGTATTTTTAAAATTTCGTCTCCAATCTGTTCCGGTAAGCAAAAAATATGGGCATCGTCTTGAGTGAAGCCACGCACTCTCATAAGCCCATGCATTACCCCGGGGCGTTCATAGCGATAAACGGTGCCTAATTCGGCCCAGCGAATTGGCAATTCTCTGTAGCTTCTTAATTTGTTTGCATATGTAAGAACATGAAAAGGGCAATTCATTGGTTTTAATTGATATTCACGTTCATCTACTTGCATGGGGCCAAACATGCTCTCACTATAAAAATCAAGATGACCCGATGTTTTCCAGAGGGTGATATCAGCAACATGGGGGGTGTAGAGCAATTCATAGCCAGCATCAAAGTGTGCGGCTCGCCAATAATCTTCAATAAGTAATCGCATCCTCGCCCCTCGTGGATGCCAAAAAACAAGGCCAGCCCCTGCTTCATCTTCAATAGAAAAAAGTTCTAAATCTTTGCCAATGCGTCGATGGTCGCGGCGTAGGGCTTCCTGTTTACGTCTTTGGTATTCAGCTAATTGTTCAGCAGACGCCCAGGCTGTGCCGTAGATACGCTGCAACTGGGCCCTTTTCTCATCGCCACGCCAGTAGGAACCAGCAACACTTTCTAGTTCAAAAGCTTTTGCATTTAATTGACCCGTATTTTCTACATGGGGACCGGCGCAAAGATCCCACCAGGTTTCGCCAAGGGTGTAGATGGTGATGGGTTCCTGCAGCCCGGCAAGAATTTCTAATTTGTATGGTTCGTTGTTAGCAATGATTTTCGCCTGTGCTTCAGCCCGAGTTACCTCGATGCGTTGAAGCGGTAAACGTCTGCCAATTATTTTTGCCATCTCTTTTTTGATCGCCTTTAAATCGGCCTCAGTGAATGGAGCTGGGTTATCAAAATCGTAATAAAATCCAGTTTCAGTCCAGGGTCCAATCGTTACTTTTGCGGCTGGAAACAGATTCTGAACAGCCATCGCCATCACATGGCTCATGGAATGACGGATCCTTAGCAACTCAGGATCTTCACTAGTTTTTGGCAGGCTGAGGGGAACTTGAATCTCCGTGGCTAATTCCTGCACCAATCAAGCTCCTGCAACCCTGATCCTACGCATTCAAATCCATAGCCTGTCAACGGGATCGGTTCTAATGGAAGCAGCTCAAGATCTTTAAGGCAAAACCGTGAGCAGGCCTTCTTATACGTCGATTTCCCAGCATGCCCTTACGCAGAAGCTGCGAAGGGTAGATATTTCTTATGCGTTCTGGTGTCTTTCCCTAGTGGGAATATGCGGTATGCAGCGCTTCTACAACCGGCGTCCAGTGAGCGGCATTTTGTATCTACTTACATTTGGGATTTGCGGCCTTGGCCAATTGATTGATTTATTTTTGATTCCAGGCTTCGTGGAATCATCTAATTACCCACTATTACTGGAAGAAGCGATTGCGGCAAAGCAGTTGCAAGATCCGCTAGATCGGCAACTGCTTTTGCTTGCACGCCGCAGTGGTTTGGGCGGCTTCAGCATCAACGATGCTGTGTTGGCATTAGAGCCCAGCGGTGTATTTGATGTAGCTGCTGTAAGGGCAGAAATCGAACGACTTTTACATGCAGATCTACTAGACATAACAAATAATCAGCAGGGCCGTGTGGTGTATCGGGAACCATGAAGATAGCTGAAAAATATCTTTGGTTTGGCTCTGGGATTCTAATTGGAGGTGTTATATTTGGAGGAATCATAATTAATTTAATCTCAATCGGAACCGCTGCAACAGGATGGCTTTCTTTTGGGAAATCCCCTAAACCGATATTTGCACAGGCTGCAGATTTGCAGCAATTGTTACCCGCCTCACCTGAATTATCAAAAAAATGTAAGGAAATTCTAGGCCTAAAAGAAATTTGGCAGCCTGCTGATAAAACAAACTATGGCTTCCGCAGGCCTAAAGATTTAGCTGGCGGCAGGATTCCAAACCAACCTTCTTTAATAGTTTTGCATGAAACAGTTCTGCCATTAGATCCAACATTAAAGCTTTTTTCAACCCCACATCCTAACGATACTCAACAGGTAAGTTATCATTTAGTTCTTGCAAGAGATGGTAGCTTATATCGCATAGTTGCTGATAAATTTCGAGCTTATGGCGCTGGTTGGAGCGCTTGGGGTGATAGTACGATTCGTCACCGTGGCTCTAAAATTCCAGCTGCAGCTGGCTCTATTAATAATGTGGCATTACATATAAGTTTGGTTAGCCCTGCAGACGGTGCTGGCAACAGCGATGGTCATAGTGGTTACAGCAATCAACAATATTCTCAATTAGCCCAGCAGGTGTTGCTTTGGCAATTGCGATGGGGTATTCCAATGCGAAGAGTTACCAACCATGC
This sequence comes from Synechococcus sp. Cruz CV12-2-Slac-r, assembly GCF_024346075.1. Taxonomy (GTDB): domain Bacteria; phylum Cyanobacteriota; class Cyanobacteriia; order PCC-6307; family Cyanobiaceae; genus Synechococcus_D. Next base: position 16,105 of record NZ_JAGQEK010000002.1, on the reverse strand, counting down.
TTCCATTGATCGCAGCCATAGCCGCAGCGATCCCCGTAGTTTTCGCTGGCATCTATTTGATCGCGCTTGGCAGGTTGCCGCTAAACGATGCAATGTGAATGCCAGATATTCAATAGATGCGCGCTCGCGTTAATAAGCTTAATCATGCTTCAAGAAATCCCATCGCATCCCGAACTCGCTTAATCGTTTTTGATGCCACCTCTTCAGCTTTTTCTCTACCTTGCTTTAAAATATCGATTAATTCAGTTTTATTTGCAATAATTTCTGCATAATTAGTTTGAACTGGGCGTAGAGTTTCTACTAAGGCATCTGCTAGGAGGGGTTTGAATTTACCCCAACCCATCGATGCGCACTCGTTTAATACCAGTTGCCGCTCAAGTCCGCTAACAATTGCATAAATATTGAGTAAGTTTGAAGCCTCAGGTCGCTCAGGATTATCAAACTCTAGGCCAATCATAGGATCTGTTTTGGCACGCTTTATTTTTTTAACTATAAGTTCTGGTGGATCTAATAGGTTTATGCGGGAGCCCTCATTGGGATCGCTTTTACTCATTTTTGCCGTTCCATCAGTGAGGCTCATTACCCGAGCACCTTCTTTGATAATCAATGGCTCAGGCACCTTGAGAATGGGCTTTTCTTCACTGCCAAAGCGACTATTTATCCTTTGCTGAGCTATGTTTCTGGCTAATTCTAAATGCTGCTTCTGATCTTCTCCCACAGGTACTAAGTCTGCGTCGTATAGAAGAATATCAGCGGCCATTAAAACAGGATAATTCAATAATCCAACTGAAACATTATCGCCTTGCTTTACTGCTTTTTCTTTAAATTGAATCATCCTTTCCAGCCAATTTAATGGTGTAAGGCAATCTAGTAACCAGCACAATTCCGAATGGGAGGAAACATGGCTTTGTACAAATACTGTAGACTTGCTTGAATCAATACCACAAGCATAATAGAGTGCTGCAGTGCTGATTGTATTTTTAGCTAACTCGTGCGGATCATGGGGAACAGTAATTGCGTGCAGGTCAACAACGCAAAAAAAAGTATCATGGCTATCTTGTAATTCAACCCAATTTTTTATTGCACCCAGCCAGTTTCCTAGGTGCAAAGAGCCAGTGGGTTGAACTCCAGAGAGAACCCTGGGTTTAGTCATCAGGCCTCTGCGGGAATTTCTAAATCTGCAATTGTTTCTACAGGTTCTGCGTTTTCGCTAGAACTATTTTCATCAGAATCTGAGATTTGTTCCGCTTCAGTAACTACATTTTCTTCCTCAACTGCTTCAACAACCTCATTGGCTGGTTTGCTGGGACGAGCGAAGGGATCTGGCTTTGGCGCTCTTTCAACTTTTTCAGCGCGGTCGGTTCGTTCAGATCTTCCAGCGCGATCGCCTCGATTAACTGCTTCTCTGGCTGGCCGAGCATTTTCCTGTTGCTGCTGGGCTACAAGCTCAGCAAGGGAGCCTTGTTCTAAAAGTTGGGCCACAGTGCGCAAGGCAAAACCCAGCACCGCAACTGTTGATCGCAACTGAAAGGTGTCTTGAATTGTGCGGGCTGCCCGCAGTTCATTGTCGCTTAGACGAATGCGAAAGCCTCCAGCCGCCTCGCGGCGGTTGCCATCTGCCCGTTCACCGTCTCTTTGGCTCCTGTCCTGCTCGGGCATTTCGCCTTCACCGATCTCAATAATTTATTTTGACTTATCGCCGGCCCAGCTTCAACCTTCTATCCAGTGGCATATGAGTTTCATTTGGTCGTTGCTACGGGGCAAAATCAACAGGGGCAAACTGCAATTGCCTTGCTCAAAATTTTTGCGGTAGCGCCCAAGTAAATCCAAATAATTGCTGAGATTCCATAAATATTGTGGGTTTTGCTGAGCCTCCCAGTAGCGGCGCAGGGCTAGGTGACATGCCTCAGCAGTGAATTCCTCCCAGCAAAGCCGTTCTGCCTGTTCAGAATTGAGCCCCTGGCGCAACAAATGCTGAAAGCGAACCAGCTCTGGCGCATGGGCACTTGCATCCACCGGCAATCGTTTTAATAAATTGCCAACTTCCAACACTTCTAGCCTTAGCCAGCAACGATTCAGCAGTGGTACAGGCAGATTTGCGTTCCAGCTCTTGGCTTGGCTGAGTTGCCTCCAGCAGCTGCAGAGCTGCTGCTGCAATTCAGGAAGCTCAACGAAACCAGGATTGTTCACTTGCGCGAGTGGCTAGATAAATTTGATCAGAAGCGATTTCATTTTGGCTGCTGTGGCTTAGAACTATATGAACCAGTGGCAATCAATGGCCAGCTCGGCTTTTTTCAATTCTTGGCGTAGTCGCCTCGCCGCTTCTGTGCGTGTTGGAGGCGGATTCAGCATTGCAGGGGGATTGTTCATCAGTGATGTGCTGCATGGCCTAGGGACTCCCTTGAGCTTGGCCGCAATTGCTGGAGCAACTGCTTGGCTGCTGCAACGCCGCAAACCCAAATTGGCTGGAAAGTTGCCAGCCAATTTCGAGGGTTTGCTTAATCACTGCGAAGAATTACTCGAACAATTTGATTCATTGGGATTACCAATGGTTTCCCATCAAATTGAGCTCAAGCAAATAAAAGAGCTTGGAAATCGCCAAGAACGGCATGTGGTTCTTGCAGGTGCCGAGCCAAAAGAGGATCTAACAAATATTTTGCTAGCTGCTTTTTCAGGGCCCGCCCCTTTGCAATTGCATCTAGCCCAACCTCTGCAGGCAGCGCCAGAGGATTGGCAATGGCCAAACTTAATTCTGCAGGCAGATCACCTGGTTTACGCCCTCGCTGGGGCACCAACACTCGCTGATTTGCGCTGGTTAGAAGCGCTTCCAAAGGCTATGCCAGTTCTGGTATTAGCTCCTCCCTTGGCTCCATCTGAATTGGATTTTTTAAGGCAATGGCGTTGCCAACTTGGCCAGGGTTGGCAATTGTTAAGCCGTGAGGAACCATTAAAAATTGAATATGCGCCACTTGCTCAACAGAGAGCTTCTACCCAATGCCGTTGCTTAAAGGAGTTGATCGGTTCATGGCAATTACTTCTTGAATCTGAAAGGCGCCAACAATTGCAACCATTGGTGCAGCGCAGCCAATGGCTTGTGGCGGCAGCGGTGTTTGCATCCCCTTTGCCATCGGCAGATTTGCTGTTGTTGGCTGTGGTGAACGGATTGTTGCTTAAGGAGATGGCTGCTCTTTGGCGCTGCCAATGGAGCCCAGATCAACTTCAGGCTGCAGCTACGGAGCTAGCTCGCACAGCCCTGGGCCTTGGGGCTTTGGAATGGGGCAGCCAGGCCTTAGCGGGATTACTAAAATTGAACGGTGCTAGTTGGTTGCTGGGGGGTGCTTTGCAAGCTTTGGCCGCTGCCTATTTCACCAGGGTGGTAGCCCGTTCGATGGCGGATTACCTAGCGCTTGCGGTTGGTGTATCGGAATCAGATCTTCCAAGTTTAAAAGCTGAATTGCCATTGTTAGTTGCTAATGCAGCTGCACACGAACGGCTCAATTGGAACGGCTTTGGCCAGCAGGCAAGCCAATGGTTAAAACAACAAACAACCACCAATACGATTGCCTGCCCAACTAATTAGTTGAGAAGCTCATTGATTCGTATTCACCAACTAGCACTACCTCTAAATCATTGCCAAGCGGATTTAGTAGAGGCGGTTGCAAGGCGTTTGAAGCTGCCGCTTGAATCAATAGGGCCGGTAAAATTGCATCGTCGCAGTGTTGATGCACGGGATAAAAGTGCAATCGAACTGGTTTATAGCGTTGATGTAGAGGTGCCAGAGCAAATAAAATTACTGGAGCGCTTAAAGCGAGATCAGCAATTAAGCGCTATCCCAAAACCACTCATACGGCCATCTGTGCCAGCGCCCTCGGAATTCAACTCTGAGAACAGCACACGCCCTGTGGTAATCGGTGCTGGCCCCTGTGGCTATTTCGCAGCTTTATTTCTTGCCCAGCAGGGTTTTAAACCTTTGCTTTTGGAGCGTGGTTGTGCGGTAAATCAACGCACCGCTGACACGTTTGGATTTTGGAAGGGAAACAGCCCATTTAATCCCCTCTCAAACGCTCAATTTGGTGAAGGTGGAGCAGGCACCTTTTCCGATGGCAAGCTTTATTCAGGCGTAAAAGAAAGCAAAAAACATGGCCGTTGGGTGTTGGAAGAATTAGTTGCTTGCGGCGCAAATCCTGAAATCTTGGTTTTGCATAAACCCCATATTGGCACCTTCAAACTGGTGGGAGTAGTGCGTCAATTGCGGGCCCGGATTGAAGCGCTCGGCGGTGAAGTGCGTTTCGGAGAGCAGGTGGTGGGCTTCGATTTAGATCCTGGCACTCGCCAGTTGCGTGGCCTGCAACTGAGTAACAATGAAATAATTCCAACCACTGCAGCTGTGCTTGCAATTGGTCATAGTGCCCGCGACACCTTTGCTCAACTTCACTTGCAGGGTGTGGAAATGGAAGCCAAACCCTTTTCCGTTGGTTTTCGCATTGAACATCCACAAGAACTAATAGATCGGGCCCGCTGGGGCGATTTTGCTGGCCATCCACTTTTGGGGGCCGCTGATTACAAACTGGTACATCACGCCAGTAATGGCCGCAGTGTTTATAGCTTTTGTATGTGCCCTGGTGGTTTGGTGGTTGGAGCTACTTCAGAAGAAGGCCATGTAGTTACTAATGGTATGAGTCAATACAGCCGCAATGAACGCAACGCCAATAGCGGCATCGTTGTGGGCATTAGCCCTGAACTTGATTATCCCACTGGCCCCTTGGCTGGTGTTGCTTACCAACGTCGATTGGAAGCCCACGCTTATAAATTGGGGGGGGAGAATTACAACGCTCCGGCCCAAAGGCTCGATGATTTCTTAGTTGGTTGCGCCAGTAAGGATTTAGGCCCTCTGAAAGCTTCCTATGCCCCTGGTGTAACCCCCGCTGATCTCACAACAGCTTTACCAGAAGAATTGATTTATGCCGTAAGAGAGGCTTTACCGGCATTTGCTAAACAAATTCCGGGATTTGATTCGCCAGATGCCTTACTCACCGGCGTTGAAACCCGCACCAGTTCACCCGTGAGAATTAGCCGAGGGAGTGATTTTCAAAGTGTTAATACCCCCGGCCTATTCCCTGCAGGCGAGGGGGCTGGCTATGCCGGTGGAATACTCTCAGCCGCTATTGATGGCATGAGGGTGGGAGAAGCAATGGCGAGATTCCTAATTTACTAATTGTGCTTCAATTGTATCTAAATAGCGCAGTTCGCATTCTTTGATGATTCGTATTGCATCGTCGCAATTTAAGAAATCATTCACTTTGCATGTGCCAGGCTTTTTAAGATCTTTGTAGTGTTCCCAGTAATAGGTAGTTTCTTTTAACCAATGGGCTCCCAACTGTTCATAGCTGGTGATGTGATCCATGCGTTTATCGTCTGCTAATACACAAATAACTTTGTCGTCTACTTCTCCACCATCATCAAATGTCATTATCCCAATGATTCGAGCTTCCACCAATGAGCCGGGCACTAATGGTTCGGTTACTCCAACAATTTCCACATCCAAAGGATCGCCGTCTTCATCCCAGGTGCGCGGAATACAGCCATAGGCAAATGGATAAGAAAGGGATGAATATCCAACCCGATCTAATTTCAGATGACCGGTTTCAGTAATCAATTCGTATTTATTAATGGTCATGGAGTTTAGCTCCACAATCACATTTAAACGTAGAGCATCAATATCTGCAAATGCCGGCAGCACATGCAGAAGGTTCAGCATCGTGCGGCTGGGGGGGTGATTGATGTTTGCCATCCAAGGGAGCTGCGGGCGCCGGGATCCTACCGATCTGTTGGTCTGTGTCTGGCAATTCCTATTGTTGTTAATGGAATTGTGCTGGTATGGCTAACGAAAAAAGCCACCATTGGCCCTGGTGGCCCCTGCTGCCCCTTTATCCCTACGGCAATCGCCACACCATCAGGCGCGAGTTGCTCCCAGGCCAGCTTTGGGCCCTTGAGCAGCTGCAAGGGGTTTTTTATGTGGCTGTACCGATTCGGATGTTGGTTTTAAAGCTGCAGGAAGGGCTTCTGCTTTATGCGCCAGTGGCTGCCACAGCCGCCTGTATTGCGTTGATTAAGCAGTTGGAGCAGGAGCATGGGCCGGTTCGCACGATCGTGCATCCGAGCAGCTCTGGCCTTGAGCACAAGGTGGGCGTTCCAGCAATGGCTAGGGCTTTTCCAGAGGCGCAGCTTTGGGTTACCCCCGGCCAATGGAGCTTTCCCTTGCCACTACCGCTGCCCTGGTTGGGATTTCCTGAAAGTCGCACGAAGGTGCTTTTTAAAGACGGATTACCCCATCAAGATCAGCTGACTTGGCTTTCCCTGGGGCCCGTGCCCTTAGGTCCGGGGCCTTTTCATGAAGCTTGTTGTTTACATAAAGCCACCGGGGCTTTGCTTGTTACCGATGGTTTGATTTCCGTGTCTGATCAATGGCCATCATTACTCGATCAAGATCCAAGGCCTTTGCTTTTTCATGGCCGTGAATCAGGGGCGGAAGCGATGCTGGATTCCCCTCAGCTGCGCTTGAAGGGTTGGCGCCGCCTTGTGCTGTTTGCCTGTTATTTAAGGCCCGCTGCTGTTAGCCAGGTATTACGTATGTTTCCGTTTCGCTGGCAGGAATCCTGGGAAGAGGATTTTGAAATTCTTAGCAAGGCGGGTGCTTTGCAGGTGGCACCAATCCTTGAAGAACTAGTGTTTCCGCGCCATAGAAAACTTATGGCTGAATGGTTAATGAGTTGCAGTTTATTGCCAGTGCGATGGGTTATACCGGCTCATTTCAATGCGCCTGTTTCTGTTAACAATGAAACATTTAAATTATTATATAATAACTGGATTGCTGGAAGTACTGATTCAGAAAAAGCAAACCGCAGTTTACTGCGCAACTTCAATAAGCGGTTAGAGAAATTAAAACTTGTGCCACTAAAATAAGCAAATAATATTTGAGTAGTTGATACTGGCTATGAAATCAGGCTTTCAAATTAGAAATCAATTTTATCTTCGTCATTTTCTCCGCCAGCACCAAACACGGTTCGCTCGAGTTCCATGCGCTGCTCCATCTGCCTTAAGAAATAGCCAGTCATCATGGCAGAAGCCAGCAATCCAGCCAGATTGTCGCGGTTGGTTTGAATCTTTACTTCAAACTGTTCACCAGGCAGCATGCCAAGCAAGCCTTGAACGTTGTGACGGATGATTTCTTGTATGTCTGGGCTTGCAGATCGGGCAACTCGTTGCAATACGTCAGGGCTTTGATCTTGTAGGTAGCGAATCAATCCGTTCCCGCTACTTGGATCTGATTCGGATGTTAAAAACTCAGGATTGAACACTCCACCACCGGTTGTAGCCCTAATAACAATCTACAACAAATAGGCCCGTTCAGCTCGCTTTTGCTTTGATTGCTCCAAAACGAGCCAGGGGCCAATAGCGCCAAATGGCTGTGCCAATCAAATTTTGCTGTGGCATTCCACCCCAAATGTGCGAATCAAGGCTGGCATTGCGATTGTCTCCTAATACCCACAGCTGCCCTGGCAGCACTGCAATTGGTTTCATGTTGTAGTTCATCGGTTCAGCCAGCCATGGTTCGTTCGCGTACTCGCCATTTCGTTTCAATCGACCATCAACCACCTCTAGTTGGTCGCCAGGTATGCCCACCACTCTTTTTATTAAGGCAGCTTTGGGGTCGTAGCCGGAATTCAGAAGTGGTTCAGGCACTCTGAACACCACAATTTCTCCACGTGTTGGCAATCGCTTAAAGCGCTGGCTCAGCTTTTCAACCAGGATTCGATCTTGTAATTCAAGACTTGGCAGCATTGAACCGGAAGGAATCCAGCGGGGTTCCAACACCGCCCAACGCAGTAAGAGAGCAAGTGCGGCAACTAAAAAAAAGCTAAATACTTGAGACCAAGCGCTTTTTTGGGGTTTTGAATTAGCCATGGCGGGCAGAGCAGGCAGCACAATCGTTGCTTCTTAACGCATCAATGCAGTGGGCCCTGATGCCATCGACAATCTCAACGCAGCCGAGGCCCTGTTGGGGGCCTTTATGGACCTTGGTTTGCGCCGCTTGGTTTTATGCCCTGGCAGCAGATCAGCGCCCCTTGCCTTAGCGGCCTTGAGAAGAGAAAGCCAAGGCTTAAAACTTTTTACCGCCATCGATGAGCGCTCAGCTGCATTTTTTGGCGTGGGGTTGGCCCGGGCTAATGGCCAGCCGGTGGCCGTGGTAACAACTTCAGGCACTGCTGTTGCCGAATTATTGCCGGCTGCAGTGGAGGCTGATCGCAGTGCTTTGCCCCTGCTTTTTCTCACCGCCGATAGGCCGGAACGTTTAAAAAATTGCGGAGCAAATCAAAGTGTCAACCAGGAGGCTTTTCTGCAACCGGCCTGCAGAGCACTGTTGCAAGGCCCCTTTAACGGTTTGCATTTAGCGACAGGCGAACGGCTACAAGATCTTGCTGATCTGGCCTGGCGGCAGTGCCTTGGAGTGCCTGCGGGGCCGGTACACCTCAACCTTGCTTTTGAGGAACCGCTCCATGCAAATGCAACTTCGCCAGCTCCCAAAAAACCGATTAATCGAGTTGCAAATCTCGATGTGGAGCTGCCAAGGCTGCCTTCCCCCCTGGGTTTAGACCCAAATCAGGCCGGCCTGATCGTGGTGGGCCCTTGGCGCCGCGGTTCTGGCGCAGCTTTTGTTGGGGCTTTACGCAAATTGGTGGAACGCACCGCCTGGCCTGTGTTGGCAGATTCAGCCTCAGGCCTCAGGGGGCTGCCGTTACCACTCATCAGTGGCTACGACCTGCTTTTGGAGAAACCGGCGCAGGTGCCTTTGCCAACTCAGCTTTTGCGACTGGGGCCGCTTCCTGCCAGCAGGCGTTTACAGCAATGGCTCCAGGGCTTTAGAGAAATACCTCAATTGGTTATTACGGAGCAGGAACCCCGCCGCCAAGATCCCCTTGCCAGTGATGCCCCTCAGGATTGGGGTGGCTTAGCTCGATGGGTTGAGGCCCTGCCTGCCGGCTCCGCCTCTGAGGCGGCACTTTTGCTGCAAAGGCAATGGCTGGAGGCCGAAGAAAGGCTGCAGCGCCACCTAGACCAACGCTTGCAACTCAAGGGACCCTGCACCGAACCAGCCCTTGCTCGCTGGTGCAACCGATTGCTGCCACCTGAATGGCCGGTGATGCTCGCCAACAGCAGTGCTGTGAGGGATTGGGAAAGTTATGGCGCAAGGTTGGAATCACAACGCACGGTGGTGAGTTTTCGGGGCGCCTCCGGCATCGATGGCACCCTTTCACTTGCAGCCGGCATTGCAGAGCAATGGGGCCAATTGGTGCTCGTTTGTGGAGATCTAGCTCTGCTGCACGACAGCAACGGTTGGCTTTGGCGGCAGCAGCTAAGCGGGAGGCTTTTAGTGATCCTTATTGACAATCGCGGCGGCGGAATTTTTGAGCAACTATTAATGCCCCGCGAGAACCTTGATTTCGATCGCTTGTTTGCAATGCCCCAGGCGATAGATCCGCTTGCACTTGCGGCAGCCCATGGGGTACCAGGTCGCAACTGCAACAGCCTTGAAGAACTTCCGGCCGCATTGGCCTGGATGTTGGCGGATGAACAAGCCAATCAACCGATGCTGCTGTTGCGAATGGCCACAGAAAGGGCCGCTGATGCGCAGCTGCGAAAACAACTGCGGCGGTCAGGATGGGAGGTGGGTCTAGGAGATTCTTAATGGCAGCAGCAGAACCAGCAGAACAAAAACGTTTGGTGTTGCCGGGCAATTGCCCAATTAATTGGAAGCCCCAAGGCAACTATCAAGACGTGTTGCTCGATCTCAGCGATGAAGGAATTGCCCGCATTGCGATCAACCGCCCTGAAAAACGCAACGCTTTTCGGCCTCGCACCGTGGTGGAGCTCTACGACGCCTTCTCTCGGGTGCGTGAAAATCCCCGCATCGGAGTAATTCTTTTTACAGGAGTTGGTCCGTCTGCAGACGGTGTTTATTCATTTTGTGCTGGCGGTGATCAATCGGTGCGAGGTGATGGCGGCTACCTAGATGAAGAGGGGGTGCCCCGTTTAAACGTGCTGGATTTGCAGCGCCTAATTCGCAGTATTCCCAAAGTAGTTATTGCTTTAGTGGCTGGCTATGCAATCGGTGGTGGCCAGGTGCTGCACTTGCTTTGCGACCTAAGCCTTGCTGCTGAAAATGCTCAATTTGGACAAACAGGACCGCGTGTGGGCAGTTTTGATGCCGGCTTTGGCTGTAGCCATTTGGCCCGTTTAGTGGGCCAGCGCAAAGCGAGGGAAATCTGGTTTCTATGCCGCCGTTACAACGCCCATCAGGCCTTGGCAATGGGTTTGGTAAACGAGGTGGTCCCCCTGTTTCACCTCCAAAATGAAGGGGTGCAATGGGCCTTGGAAATTCTCCAGCACAGTCCCACTGCGATCAGGTGTCTCAAAGCAGCTTTTAATGCTGAAACAGATGGGATGGCTGGGCTGCAGGAATTAGCCGGCCAGGCAACCCATCTTTTTTATAAAACAGAGGAAGGAAAGGAGGGACAGCAAGCATTTATCGAGAAAAGACCCCCAGATTTCACAGGTGTTCCTTGGCTTTAAATCACAACAATTAAGTTAAGACCAGAAAGACTTGTGGGTCTTTGTTGCTAGGAATACACACATACGCCATAATCCAATGCTCAGATCAAGAGAGTTTCCTTTTGACCTGGTGAGGAATTTATTTCTACCTTTTACGGCTTCTATTGCGTTGCCGTTACTTTTTATCGATCCAGCATTGGCCGATCGCAAGCTAGGTGAGCAACAGCTGGCTAGCCGCCCTGAACCCACAACGGTGCTGGAACTAAGTCGTTCCCAAAGACGTGTCAGGGTTCTCAGCGACAACCAGGAAATTGCCGCTTTCCCGGTGGCAGTGGGTAGAGCTTCAAGCCCCACGCCCCTTGGTGAACACACGATTTTTCGGATGCAAAAAGATCCTGTGTGGTTGAGCCCTTTTACAGAAAGAAAGGTGAAACCAAGCCCGCTTGGGCCCATTGGCACCCGTTGGATTGGCTTCTGGTACGCCTGCGGCAATCGAACCTCCCTTGATCAGAATCCTCCCAACTACCGAGCTGAACATTGCAAAGAGATTGGCTTCCATGGCACTGGCAGTATTTCCAGCATCGGTAAAGCCTCAAGCAGTGGTTGTGTCCGGATGGTGGATAAAGATGCGGTAGCTCTGTTCGAGCTGGTGAAAGAGGGCACAAGAGTGAGAGTGATTAATTAAAAATCAGCTCGCACTTTTATTTTTGGCCCTTGGTTTCAGCTTTTTGATGCCTTTGGCCTCATCCGCTGGGCCCCTTGAAGATCCAGATCATCCCCTGCGGCCCCATGAAATCCAGCTGAAGGAACTGCCAAAAGCGATTACCAATAAAATCGGCAGACACCTGGTTCTGCATCGCAGCCGCCGCCAGTTGTTACTCCTAGAGCAAGGAAAACTACTGGTGCGCTACCCCGTGGCAGTGGGGATGGCTGGTTGGGATACACCTGCTGGCCGTTATCAAGTGCTGGAAAAAAAGCAAAATCCCATTTGGATACATCCCCAAAGCGGTGAATTAGTAGCTGCTGGCGATCCCGGTAATCCCCTTGGCAGCCGTTGGATTGGTTTTCATCGTGATTGCCTCGGCCGCAGTGGCTTTGATGGGGAGCGCTTTCTTGATATCGAGGGCTGTACCAGCTCTGGATTTCATGGCACCCCCCACCGTTGGACTGTGGGTCGAGCTGTTTCCCATGGCTGTGTTCGCCTTTTTGATGAACACATTCGTGATTTATTTGAAAAGGTGCAACGCGGCACCCCCATCACGGTGCTGCCTTAAGCAACCTTTGCTTTGGCCTTATCTGCGGCTCTCCGTAGAGTTGTGAAGTATTCAAAACCCGTATCAGATGCGCGTACTTTTCGCCGCTGCCGAATGTGCCCCAATGGTGAAGGTGGGAGGCATGGGAGATGTGCTGGGTTCCCTGCCACCAGCCCTGGCCGCCCTAGGCCACGACGTGCGCATAATCATGCCCGGCTACGGCAAGTTGTGGTCGCGTTTGCAGGTGAGCAAGGAGCCGATCTGGCGGGGCCAAACTATGGGCACAGATTTCGCCGTATTTGAAACAAAACATCCCAGCAACGGTTTAACCATCTATTTAGTTGGTCATCCCGTCTTTGATGGTGAACGTATCTACGGCGGAGAAGATGAGGATTGGCGCTTTACATTTTTTGCTAGTGCAACTGCTGAATTTGCATGGAATTGCTGGAAACCTCAAGTGCTTCATTGCCACGATTGGCATACAGGCATGATTCCGGTGTGGATGCATCAAGATCCTGAAATTGCAACTATTTTCACAATCCATAACCTCAAATATCAGGGTCCTTGGCGTTGGAAGTTGGAGCGGATGACCTGGTGCCCTTGGTATATGCAGGGTGATCACACGATGGCCGCTGCTCTTCTTTACGCAGATCGTGTAAATGCAGTATCACCAACCTATGCCGAAGAAATACGAACACCCCAATACGGAGAAAAGTTAGATGGATTATTGAATTTTATTAGCGGTAAGTTGCGAGGAATTCTGAATGGAATAGACATTAAAGACTGGAATCCCAGTACAGATAGCCGTATACCTGCCACCTATAGCGTTTCTGATTTATCAGGGAAGGCAACTAATAAGCAGGCTCTGCAACAGCGCATGGGCTTGGGAGTTAACCCCAATACTTTTTTAATCGGCATGGTGAGCCGGCTAGTGGATCAAAAGGGAGTAGATCTTTTATTACAGGTGGCAGAACGGCTACTTGCCTACACCGATACCCAATTGGTGGTGCTGGGCACTGGGGATCGCCACTACGAATCCGGTTTATGGCAGATGGCCAGTTCCCACCCAGGACGTTTTGCCGCTTTCCTCACCTACGACGATGATTTATCAAGACTGATATATGCAGGTAGTGATGCATTTTTAATGCCCTCCCGTTTTGAACCTTGCGGCATTAGTCAGCTGCTGGCTATGCGCTACGGCACTATCCCTGTGGTGCGCCGTGTAGGGGGATTGGTTGATACGGTTCCTCCTTACGATCCAATCTTGCAATCCGGTAATGGCTTCTGTTTTGATCGTTATGAAGCAATTGATTTATATACGGCATTAGTGCGGGCCTGGGAGGCTTATCGCCACCGCGATAGCTGGCAACAGTTGATGCGTCGGGTGATGTCTTTGGATTTCAGCTGGGAGCGTTCAGCGCTTGACTACGACGCGATGTACAAAGACGTATGTGGTTTAAAGGAACCAACGCCTGAGGCCAGCGCTGTAGCTCAATTTTCAATCCAGCAACCGCCAGAACAATTGGCGGCTAGAGCTGCGGCAGAAGCACTGGATCCCAGTCCTTCTCCTCAACTTGCCCCTCAACGTCGCTTTAATCCGCTTTCGCTGCTGCGTCGTAATGGTGGTTAATGGCGGAAGTGAATCCCCGCCAATCTGGGCCGCCTTCCCTGCTGCCAATACCCTGGCGTAGCCCCTTACGGATACTGGGGGAAAACCTAAAAAAAGACCTACCAGCTGTGCTTGCACAATTGAGGTTGAGCATTCAAGAACTTTGGCGCCGCAATGCTGCCGGTGATCTCTTTTCTCCCACTTTTTGGCCAATTAATTTAAAGCCATTTTTCTGGCCCCTGCTTTCATTCTTATTTGTATTACTAATTAGCCTACTATTAATAAATACTTTACAACCTACTCAACAAAGTAAATCGGATTCCACATTAAATATAGATGCATTGCTTAACCCTGAGCAAATCGAAGCAAGTTCTAATCCATCTATAGAAGATGAAGAATTATCTATCCAATATTCAACTCCAAGCCTTGATATAAGCACTGATCCAGTAATCGATAGATTACTGGATCTGTTACAGCCTAACGCCGATTCGCCACTAATTGCTTCACTGCAGCCCTATCCAGAGGAAGGGCGACTGCTCATAATCCCAACCGTAAGCTTTCAAAAATTAACTCTAAGTAAAATGCAAGAACAGGCAGATATCTGGTTGGAAAAATCTAATTCAATTGGTTTTAGTAAATTAGGTTTGCAAACCCAGGATGGCGTTATTTTGGGTCGCTCTGCCCAGGTGGGGCAAGGCATGATTATGTTCATTCCCTTAATTCCATGAGTAATTTTCTTTGCCTGCAAGATCTAGCTGATTTATTCGGGCAGCCAATTGAACGCCGTGGATCAGCTTTAGATCCCGGCACTCTCGGCTGGAGTTTTGAAAATGTTTGCACCGATAGCCGCGCTTTGCAGCCCGGTGATTTATTCGTTCCGCTAAAGGGAGAGAACTTTGATGGTCATAATTTTCTTGATGCAGCTGTTGCCGTTGGGGCGGCAGGAGCCCTTGTGGCAAGTAATTGGCCAGGGGAAATTCCAGAACAACTTGCATATCTCCGGGTAGCCGACACCACTGATGCGTATCAAAAAGTTGCCTTGCTCTGGCGGCAATTTATGCAACTTCCTGTTGTAGCAGTAACTGGATCAGCAGGAAAAACAACCACCCGTGAATTAATCAAGGCCTGCCTAAACCCCCTTGGCAAGGTGGAAGCCAGTAGCGGCAATGAAAATAACGATATTGGTGTACCCCGAACCCTGCTCAGGGCGAGGCAGCCATTGGCTGCTGTGGTGCTGGAAATGGGTATGCGCGGCTTAGGTGAGATCGATCGCCTTAGCCGCTGCGCGGAACCATCTATCGCTGTAATTACAAATATTGGCACAGCTCACATCGGTCGCCTTGGTAGCCGTGAGGCGATTGCAAAAGCAAAATGTGAAATTACCGCTTCACTTAATCCCGATGGTCTTTTGGTAATTCCAGCTGGCGATCCATTGTTAGAAGCAGAAATAGCGCAGGTTTATAGCGGACGGGTGATACGGGTTGCTTTAAATGATGATGAGTTAGGAGTTGGCACACCACCTGCTGAGCTTATTGGCCAGATAAGTTCTAATGGAAAGCAAATGCTTCTTAATGAGCCATCACTTACGGTGGATTTACCTCTAGCTGGCGCCCATAATGCCCGAAATTTGTTACTTGCGTTTGCAGTTGCTAAAGAATTATCTGTTGAATTAAATAACCTTTGTAAGCTTGATGTGCAGCTGCCAGGCGGTAGGGCTCGCACAATTACTTTGCAAGGAAAACTATCAGGAGTTACTGTGCTTGATGAAACTTATAATGCTTCTCCTGAGGCAGTTTTAGCAAGCTTATCTTTGTTGGCTCAGCAACCCGGCCGTTGTTTTGCCGTAATCGGCACGATGTTGGAATTGGGTGATAAAAGCGTGGCCTTGCACCGATTGGTTGGAGAACGCGCATTGGCATTAGCTCTTGATGGATTGTTTGTGCTTGCTGCAGACAATGAGGCAGAGGCATTGATGGCAGGTGCATCCGGGCTGGATTTAGTAAGGCGAGTGAATTCTCCAGAGGCCGCAGCAGAGCAATTGCAAAAGATTCTTAAACCTGGTGATTATTTGCTCCTTAAAGCAAGTAGAGCAATAGCTTTAGAGAAGATGATTCCACTTTTAGATTGCTAATAATTAATGATCGCTACTTTTCATTTTCTTTAGAAAAGCTTCCTCTTGCTGTTCGTTTGCTAAACGACCTTCTTCAACAATAATTATTCGATCGGCTACATCAAGAATCTTATTGTCGTGGGTAACCATAATTATTGTGGTTTGTTGTTCTTTTGCCAACTCTTGCATTAATTTTACAACCGCTCTACCAGATTCTTTGTCAAGAGCTGCTGTTGGCTCATCGCCCAAGAGAATTTTGGGTTTGCTTACAAGGGCACGGGCGATTGCTACCCGTTGCCTTTGGCCGCCGGATAACTTTGCCGGAAAATAATCAGCCCTATCACCTAAGCCAACTTTGTTTAACATATCATCAGCGATTTGATCCATATTTTCTGAATAGTATTCTTCATGCAGTTCAAGAGAAAGACGCACATTTTTTCTTGCATTAAGAAACATCATTAAATTATGGGCTTGGAATATAAAACCAACATTTAGCCTCAATAATGCGAGCTGTTTTTTACT
>NZ_JAGQEK010000199.1 GCF_024346075.1 Synechococcus sp. Cruz CV12-2-Slac-r | reverse complement strand
AGGTGTGGAGGGGTTTGAGATATAATCGGTCAGGAGGGACCTGTTTGGAAAAAAATTCGAGAAGATTTTTTGGTTTGCCACTACCATCCGTATCCCCCGTCTCCAGCAGCGAAATCTTCGGTGTAACCCACTCCAACTGCTCTTGAGCGTGAGCGGGCACTAAATCTTTGAGGTCAGCAGAAGTCATAAGTCAGGCAGCAGGCAGCAGGCAGCAGGCACATCATAAACGCATTGCAGCACTTCAACAACATCCGCCCACTGCCCTCAACACCAAGTCAAAAACGCCCCGCCTTGACCGCCCAAAACTCTGCCGAGAGCAGGCAGAGCACCCAAATCAATAATCCACTTTCCAATCCAGAAACGCCGCCCAGACCCCCCACTCCCCGCCCAACACCCCCAGCAGCAGCACCGTGAGAGCACCACAGAGGGTCGTTGAGGCGTGTTGAGAGGGTGTGCACAACTGCGTCTCAGGCTGTCACTGGTGTGTTCAGCGCGTAGCCAAAACGAATCAGCGTTTCTGAGAAAGCCTCCTCTAATTGCAGGATCTGCGCAGCTGTGAGCTGCTCACGGCCCTCGCCGCTGCGGCCAGACCTGAAAAAACGCTCACATCCCTCCGGTTTCTCGCGAAAACCGCCTTCTTCTTCTTCCTTGGCGCGGAGCTTGTCGAAGCGTGTGTTGGCTACTGCTTCGCTGATCAAGGCCTCGTCAGTAGGTAGGTCGAGAAAATGTGCCAACCGCGTGAACTCAGCATTTGGCTTTGCTAGTAGATCTTCGTAGCGAAGCAGCAGCACGGGGATCAGTTGTTGATCTACCCAGCTCTGCACATGGTTCGCCCAGGTGCCCATAAACTGGCGCACTTGCTGGCCGCCGCGTTTACTAGACCTGCACAACCCAGCCTGTTCGTCCAGCAAAAAAGCCACGCAACGTTCTATGGGCCAGGAGAAGAAATGGCTCAAAGACACTGCCACATCTGCCGGATGGCGAATCACCACAACCGTGCCGCGGCAGCTCTCCACTGGCACCACCGGTCGCCCGCCGGAATCAGCAGTCAAAAAAGCATCATGCACTTTGTGGTAACGCAAACATTCGGCATAGAGCGCTCGCTGGTGACCCGCGCGCCCGCGCATTTTGTCGAGTTCAGCCCAGCTGAGGTCGCTGCTGTCGATGCCCAGCTGATCATCGAGCCAGTGGCGACTGCTCACAATCGAGCCCGTCGCAAGATCACGGTTTAGTCGCAGTTTGCGTTCCTCCTGAAGGGCCGCAGATGTGGCCTCCTCGCTGTCGAATCCAGCCAGGCGCCGCAGCTCAGTTATGAAAACGCGGCACCAGGTGTTGCCTGATTTTGGGTAGCTGGCCAGATACCAATAAGGCTCCTGCTCGCTCATGGCGTCACCAATTCCGCGGCCATAAGGAGATCCTGCTCTTGCAGCCAGCTCTGCATGGCTGCAATGCCTTGTGGTAACGGCAGTGTTGCCATTGGCACCCGCTGCTGCAGCATCGCTAATGCCATGAAGTTCGGGCCCTCCTGGCCTAAGCCGCGCACAAACCTTGGCCGAAATGCCTGATTGCGCAGGCGCAGCGCGGCCGTTTTTTGGCTGGTGATGCGGGTGATCTGCCCAGCATCAGGATCTGCCGCGTCGGGGCGGTGCTGGTGAATCAAATACATCGCCTGCAGTCGCACCGATTGGGGTGCTCGCTGGAGAGCCTCACCCATCAGTAGATATTTGTGCATCCCCTGCCGGATTGGTGGCAAGCAATCCGGATCCAAGCCAAACGCTTTAGCAGCGTCGTGCCAGAGCTTGATGCGTGGGATGCCAGGTAGCACCAGCCCATCAGTGCTCACCGCCACCAGATCGTCGGCCAGGAGCCTCCAGCCCTGCTGCATAAGCGCGTAGGCCAGGGTGGATTTACCGGCGCCGGAATGGCCCATGCACACGATGGCTTTGCCATCTTTTTCCAACGCATTGCCATGCAACACCAGGATGCCGCGCTGAATCAGCAAGGCCCCCACCGCTGAACCGAGCAGAAAGGTGCTGATGTCCTGGTCACTCACGCCACTGTGCAGCCGGTGCCAGGCGATGCGCTCGCCACCGGTGATCCGAAAGCAGCCGATGTCATCCACTGTGAGCCGCAGATCACCGCGGGCCATCTGCAGGAATGGGGTGTCGTGGGGCCCAGGCTCCAGCTGCGGCCAGCAGTTCGGTTCTTCTGGCTCGATTGCGATCAGCGGATCAGCTCCGGCCAACGCATCCACAGAACAGCCTGGTAATTCAGGAATTGCTAGGCCATGGGAGCGCCAGTTCAGCTCAAAAGCTCGGTAATGCGCCTGGCTACCAGTCATCCGTTGGTGGAGGAATTAATTGGTCTTAGTTTCATAGTTAATACGTTCGCCGCTGTCTGGGTGTACACCGTGTTGACACCAGCAGCCCTGGAAGCGACCAAAGCCCTGGTTCGGCTGGTGTTGCAGCGGGAACGCGAGGGCAACCTCGACGCCCCTGCCGGCCTAAGGCAGCAACTGGATGCTGTGCCAAAAGAAGCACTGCTGGCCGCCATCCGGCGCCATCGCTTGGAGTGCCTGCTGCATGGTGAACCGCTCGTGGCCAGCCTG
>NZ_JAGQEK010000198.1 GCF_024346075.1 Synechococcus sp. Cruz CV12-2-Slac-r | reverse complement strand
AAAAACATTCAATACAAAACGCAATACACAAATATTAACATTTAAAAAATGTTCGCGGCTCAGAAAATGCCGATATCATTACCGGTAGCAATGCTGAAAACGACCTTTCTGGTGGTGCTGGTGATGATTTAATTAGCGGTTTATCCGGAAGCGATAAACTAACTGGTGGCACTGGAAACGACACATTTAGCTTTGGCCGTGGCGATTCCTTACTAAACGGCTTTGATCGAATCACCGATCTGCAAATCGGCGCAGATCAAATTGATGGTTTAGTGGCGAGTAGTTCTGTTCGCAATTTTGGCTCTGTTGGCAGTTTAAGCGCAGGGGATCTAGGCCAAGTGCTGAATAATAGAAGCTTTGGTGCAAACCTTGCAGCCAGTTTTACTTTAGGTTCAGGTAGTAGCACACGCACTTTTCTTGCTCTCAATGACAACAGAGCCGGATTTCAAGCTAATAATGATATGTTGATTGAAATAACTGGATATAGTGGCAATTTGAGCGATTTGCAAATTGTTTGAACTTACTTTTTTTAAGTTCTGCGCTCTAAGCCCTTTAACAATTGATCAAATAATCCTGTAAGTAGAAGTTGATTGCTGCTTAATGCACCACTGGGGGAAAGGCTGCCGGGATCTACCGCCACCCAACCCCCAGCGTCGGGGCGGCGCAATTCAAAGTGCAAATGGGGCCCAGTGCTAAGGCCAGTGCTGCCAACCCTGCCAATTACTTCGCCTTGGCGAACCTGCTCCCCAGGTTGCACAAACAATTCCGATAAATGGCCATAAAGGGTGCGCCGCAGTGGATTGCGATGTTCAATTTCCACCGCTAGGCCATAGCCACCGGCAAGCCCCGAACTAACAACTGTTCCGCTAAGGGCAGCCACCACCGGCGTTCCCTCTGGAGCAGCCAAATCCTTGCCGGCATGAAGAATCATGCTGCCCAAAATTGGATGCATTCGCCAACCAAACCCACTACTGGTTACAGCACTACCGATCAACGGAAATAACAAGCTGCGGTTGCCGTTGCCTAATAAAGGTGCAGGCCTTGGCGTAACCCTTAAAACCTGGCTAAGCGAAAAACTGCCCTCGCTTCCCACCAGCAAGGCGCTAACAGGCACCGTGAGGGGAGCTAAAGGCATACCCAAGCCTTCTTGTTTAAGCCCACCACGCTCCACAAATGCCACACCATTGGCCTTGGCACATTCCCTTTTACTTAACACTCCGCTACTGCACAACTTGCTTAAATTCGGCACAATTTTTTGCGGCGCATTGTATTCGCCCCGTTGCAATTGTTGGCTCTCTTTAATTGTGATTGCCCCCTCCTGCTCTAATTCCTGTAGAGATTTATCAAAAACAAGGGGCGCTGTTGGTCCTTCCGGTGGCGGCAATTGCGCCATCAGCGGCAGAACCAGCGATACAACAAATGGCAGTAGGAATAATTTATGCATAGGAACAGTTTGAATGATCAGCTGCAGGAAAGCATTAACTAATGGCTAACATTGATGGCTAACTTTTCCACTGCCCGCAAGCCGAGGAGCACCAACTGCTGCCAAGGCGGGCAGCGGTTACCAAGCAACTGCTCCAAAGTAATGCCCGGTGGGCGAATGGGATGACGTCCGTTTAATCCAATCCCGAATCGCACATGGCGCACTCGCAACCCTCGCCACACAACAGAGGTGAGTACCCCTGCCAATTTTTGATTGCCAACTATCAAATCGTTAGGGGCTTTAATTTGTAATTGGGGTCCTATGCCAAGGGATTGCAATTCCGCCTCCAAGGCGGCGGCCATCAGAATTGGTAAATTTTCAGCCTGGGGTGATTCTCCAAACCAGGGAATTGCAGCACTAAGCCATAAACCACCTGAAGGTGATTGCCAAGATCGATTCGCGGTGCCGCGGCCAAAACGTTGTTTTTTTGCCACTACCGCTACCGGAAGGCGTGGCTCTTGCTGCAGCCAGGCCGTGAGCAATGTTTCGGTGCTGGAGCAAACCGGAATCACCCTGACCTGCCAAGGCAGCACAAGGGCACTGCCAGCTAAGAGGGCACCTCCACAACGAAAACCGCTTAATTGAACCAGCCTCAATTTTCGATAAGGGCTGCGTTTAAACGTTTTGCCGCTTGCTGTAATTGGTCTATTTCCGCCACCAGCGCTAAACGCAGCCAGCCTTCACCGCCAGCTCCAAAGCCGATACCTGGGGTGAGGGCCACACCGCTGCGTTCGAGCAGCCAGCTGCATGCTGCTTCGCTGCCAAGGGCTAGAAGCCGTGGCGGCAGGGGCATCCACAAATAAAGGGCCATCGAACTTGGAGGCACTGTCCAGCCACCAGCTTTAAGCGCTGCCGCCATCGCATCACGCCTTTGTTTGTAGATGGGCTTGAGCTGCTGAGGCCAGTGCGGCAGCTGAGTTAAAGCAATTTTTGCGCCGGCCTGCAAAGCGAGTGATTGGTTGAAATCCACCACTGCCTTCACCTGAGCTAGCGCTTCAATTAGAGCTGCAGCACCAACGGCAAAACCAAGACGAAAACCACCCAAGCACCAGCCCTTTGAAAAGGAAAAGAATTCAATCCCATTTTCACGCCACCCAGAAGATCGCAGCAAGGCCGGAGCTTCCCCTTCCAAGGCGAGATCCACATAGGGATTGTCGTGGGCTAGCACTGCCCCCTCGCG
>NZ_JAGQEK010000197.1 GCF_024346075.1 Synechococcus sp. Cruz CV12-2-Slac-r | reverse complement strand
CAGGTTCCCAGGCGCATGCCGAGCGCCAGTGCCGACCTGCAGAAGTCAATGTCGTAGGCGTGGAAGCGAAATTGGGGATCAAATCGCAGTCCACTGCGTTGCAAGACCTCAATTTTGGCGGCCAGAAGCAACCCAACAAGCACCATGCAGCGTCGCGGTGTGGGGCCAGAGGCATTGGGTTCCACCAGGCTGGGATCCCAGTGATTCAGATACCCGCTGGGCCGCCGCTGGGACCACTGCCAGCCACCATTATCACCTCGCTCGAAGTACCAGTTGCCCTGCTGTGGACCAACATCTCCCTCACCGGCCAATCCCACCACATCAAAGTGGCGCAGTGCCCGCTCTAGGCGGAACTGGAGAAACCAGTCGTGCACGAACAGATCGTCATGCACAAACGCCACAATGCCCTCAGGGGGCAACTCTTCGATGGCCTTGTTGTAGATCTCAGATAGTCCTTGGCAGTGCTTGCCCCGGTTGCCAGCCACCAGGAACAACCTCGGGCGCAGAGCTGGTGGAAACTGGCGTAAGCTTCTGCCCAGCAGGGTGGACCGTGAGAAATAACTCGGGAACTGCTGGCTGGCACAGACAAGCGTGAGCATGACCCTGATGATCGTCCACAGCTGGCCTCTCTACAGAGCCTATGGATAATCTGCGCCTGAACGGGCCCGCGTTGCGATAGGTGACATGTCTGGCCGCAGGGTTGAAGATGGGACGATGCCACGCAGCGGTGATGCTCAACAACACGGCCTCCAGTAGCAGCGGCCTCCCTCCTATCACCAGCAAATCACGCCGGCGCCTGGTCAAGGCTGGGCACGTGCATTGCTTCCATCGGCTGCGCCTCAACGGCGGCGGAACGGTACTGATTGCCACGGTGGCCCAGGGTCACGTGGTGCCTTCAACCTGGGCCAGTGCCTATGCGTGCCTGCCGGACAGTCCGCAGCTGCTGGTCAGGGATGTTCACTTCGAGCCGTTCAGGCTGGACGAGTACAGGCAGACATACAACCTTCGTAGCCTGGAATGGCTCGACAGTCGCTTCATGTTAAAGCTGGCACTGGAGCAATGCCTGATGGATATCGGCAGGCATTTAAAGGAAACGCAAGGAGCTGATAGTGTCCTGGCTAATCCTGAACCTATCGATCGCATTGACCTGCATGTAATGCGCGCTCAGGGAGCTTTGCCCTATCTCCAGCAGCTCATGGAACGCTGCCGAGACCATCTCCTTCTGTTTCAGGATCTGCGCCTGGTTCATGATCTACCGGCGCCAACTTTTGGCACCCGATGACAGAGTCCCTGCGTATTCTGCTGGTGAACCATGGACTCGCTGCCGAGATGATGGGGGGCGACGGTGTGCAAATTGAGGCCACCGCTGCAGGCTTACGACACCGCAACCATCAGGTGCGCGTGGCCTACTCAAACCAGCCTGATACCACCGGGGTCGACCTCGTCCACATTTTTAACGCCCGTACCGACCAAGCCCTGGCTGGTCAGTTGGCGGCGGCCCGCCTGGCTGACCTCCCTGTGGTGGTCAGTCCGATCTGGATTTCCCTCACCCAGGCGCGCTGGGGATCACTGGCAGCACGCGGTGTGCTGGAGAAGCTCCAGCACGATCCAACCATTGGCGAGCGCCTGTTGAAGCAGCTGATCGCACGCACGCTCGCTGTGATCTTTGATGGGGATGTCCTTCATTTCGATCAAGCAGGTCCAACGGCAACAGCACAGTTGAACCGCATCGCCAGGTTGCTTGAGGATGTCGATGCACTCCTCCCTAACAGTTGGCTGGAGTTAGCTGCCTTGCGTCGTGACCTTGCCTGGAGAGGAACCCAGGTGGAGGTTGCACCATACGGTGTGGATCCCAGGCTATTTAGCGATCCAGATCCAGAGCCCTTCCGCAAACTCAGCGGCTTGCGGGGTCCGTTTGTACTTCAGGCAGGGCGGGTTGAACCACCAAAGAATACCGCCATGCTGCTTCAGGCACTTCGCCACACCGATCTGCCGGTTGTGCTCGCGGGTCGACACGATCTGGATCCTGGGTATACCGAACTTTGCAAAACGATTGGTGGAAGCCGGCTGCATCTCCATGGCCATCTATCACCTGATCTACTTGCTTCGGCCTATGCAGCTGCGTCGGTCCACGTGCTGCCTAGCTGGTGCGAGACCTGTGGTCTCGTTACCCTCGAGGCAGCCCTCGCTGGTACCCCTGTTGTGGTAAGCATTGCTGGCCACGAGGCAGCATATGTGGGGTCTGATGCCTGGTATTGCGATCCGGCAGATCCCTGCTCCGTGCTCAATGCTGTGGTAGCAGCCATCGACGCAGGTCGCAATGATCCTCGGGTGCGGAGGTTGCAACGGAGGATCCTGGCTGAATTCAATTGGAACGCAGTGGCCGAGGCGAGCGAGAGAGCCTACTCCTTGGCACTAGGCTTACGGCGTAAGTAGCCATCAGCAAAATTAGACAAACCAGAGGCACTCAAGTAAGTTTCACAGCGCTCAAAGTCATCAGATTCAGCAAGAAAACTAACAATAGCCGTGCGTGGATTGGAATCGACGAGGGATCGGTAAGGAGCCACGGGTGTTCCTGCTAAATCCGCAAAGCTGGTATCGGCAACAATCAACAGACCATCCCTATTGACAAATTGCTGGTATGCCCTTATCTCTGCCAGGACAT
>NZ_JAGQEK010000196.1 GCF_024346075.1 Synechococcus sp. Cruz CV12-2-Slac-r | reverse complement strand
GTTTTCCCGATCTAGTTCGCTACGACTCCACTCCTATCCATCGGGCTTTATGGCGGGTTGCAACTCGTTGCGCCGTTGTGAGCCAAAGGGAAATTGATGGTGGTTTCTTTTATCAATCAATATCGTCTAGATAGATCTATAAACTAGTTCGGCAAGAAAGCCCACAGCAAAAAACCTAGGGCTTTTACATTGGAGGTTGAAAGTTGTCTTTAGGTTTACACAAAGCAATTGGTTCAGTGATTACTGATTCTGAATTTATTTAAGTATTTATATCTTTAAATTCACACTTATGTCAATAAAATGCTAGTTGTTTAGATGTAAAATCTAATTTTGTTGTTTATGTTCTTTTTGATCAGCAAGCCTTGCTTGCTCTGGATCATCTCAGCATCGCAAATAGATTAATATAACGCCTGCCCTTTTTTTTATTTACTGCAGCCCACGCCGATTAATATTCTAAAAGTTTTTATTTTGAGCCCAACCAAAACAAATATACACTAATCATAACGCATAAGAATTGCTTGCTTTAGCCCTCTTCATTTTATCGCTCTTGTCTCTTCCTGTGGAAATAAATTGTCTCCAGCTAGATAGCTAAGTCTCCAGGCTCGTTAAGCTAAACCAACCAAGCCCGCCTGGCAAATTCAAAACGCTGGAGCAAATAAAGGCACAATACCAAGTATTAAATAATTTATATAAGGGAGATGATCTTGGCAGCTATTGTGATTTAGGACGGGTTTTAATAGCACTGCATAGACTGGTTAATCAGTGTTGATTTAACTCTATACAGATTACTGGGTCTTATGACTTGCTTATTTCCCTTGGTTTTGGGGTATGATGATTTTAAGAGTGTGTCATTTCAATGTTTATCGACAACAAGCGGGAAGAGATCTCAGCCGCTTGCCAGAGATTTGGGATTGAGCGCCTATTCGTTTTTGGCTCAGCTCTTAGAGATGACTTTAGGCCTGGTGAAAGTGATATTGATCTCCTTGTTGAATTTGGCCCTTTAGATATCACTAAGAAATTTCACATTTTTCTAGAAGCTCGTGATGCATTTCGGGAGATTCTTCGTGCCGAAGTAGATTTAGTAATGAGTGGAGCAGTGAAAAATAAAGTTATTGCCGGCGAGATTAACCGGACAAAAAAGCTTCTTTATGGCACGTGATCTATCCGCTTATCTTCAGGATATTCTTGATGCATGTATTGCTATTGAAGATGTGATGGTTGATGTTACTTTAGATAATTACCTAAGACAGCGTTTTATCAGGTCCTCAGTTGAGCGTGAATTCATCATTATTGGGGAGGCTCTTCGAAGGATCAGTGCGCTAGATGAGCCTTTATTCCTCTCTATCTCCAACTCGCGTGCGATCATTGATTTCAGAAATTTACTTGCTCATGACTACGGAGCAGTTGATGACGATTCGGTGTTCGGGCTTGTCCATTCAGATCTGATTCTCTTAAAGGCTGAGGTAGGAGTGCTTCTTCGCGATTTGTTTGGCGCAAACTAATCCTGTTATGCACCTGAACCTTTGAAAACTATCCCTAAATCAGGCTCCTTACTATTTACTTAGATGTAAAATCTAATTTTGTTGTTTATGTTCTTTTTGATCAGCAAGCCTTTAAAAGGCAAGTACTAGTTCTGGGTTGCTACGGCCATGGAGCAGGGCGCAAGCAAGCTCATCTGTACTAAATCGGGTTGTCGCCTTCGCCAATAACTAAGGTGTTGGTGTAAGCATCGGCAAACTTATCGATCAAGGCGCCCATGATCGGTGCCGTACTTACCACCAGCAGTCCGCTTTATCCGTAGTAGTGGAGTTATTAATTTACTTAAACAACCTTGGCTTTTGATTAGCGAATTAGTTCCTTTTAGTTGAGGGGGATTAGTAAACAATTAAGATAACTGGGCTTATTCCTCTTGGTAGCCAGGCAGGACTGGTGCTACACCCATCCTGCACCTTTGCTAAAACATCCAGGCAGGGCCTTCGCTAACGAAACCTAAACCAATAGCCACCATCTGTTACTTGGCGCTAGATCCATCAATTAGAAGAAGAGGGCCTAGCGTCTTGACGTTCTGACGTTAAATCGCTACTATAGTGAAATGGATGATTCAAAGCGAGCCACCATCTATTTTGATGCAGAAGTGCATCGGGCTCTGCGCATGAGAGCTGCTGCGTGTAATCGCTCAATATCAGATATGGTTAATGAGTCAGTTCGCATCACGTTGGCCGAAGATGCAGACGATTTAAAAGATGCTGATCAGAGGCAAGCTGAGGAGAGTTTTGACTTCGAAGAGTTTGTTTCAAACTTAAGGAATAGTGGAAGGATATAGGCTCATAATCAAGCCATCGGCATCGAAGGAACTTCAGGCCATAACAGATAAAGATACCCTACTTCGATTGATTGAAAGGATTAAATTACTGCAAGTTCAACCACGTCCATCTGGATCTGAAAAGCTTGCGGGCAGATTAAGCCTCTATCGCGTACGTCAAGGTAACTATCGAGTCATCTACTCTGTTGATGATCAATCTCATGTGGTCGATATTATTAAAGTCGGCCATCGAAGAGATGTCTACCGGTGAGATAATCCTCTAACATCAATTTAAAAGCCCTGGGGACGCTTACGAACGCTAAAAAGCTCCGCATTATCGGTAGAGCTAACGGGATTTACATCTACACGTTTGGGTATGGCCATCACATTAAATGCCAAAGACCAACGTTCA
>NZ_JAGQEK010000195.1 GCF_024346075.1 Synechococcus sp. Cruz CV12-2-Slac-r | reverse complement strand
CAGAATTACATTTACCAGTTGATAAACCCGTTACTTTTAGATTGGTTAGCGAAGATGTGATTCATGGTTTTTATGTTCCTGCTTTCAGGTTAAAGCAAGACATAATCCCCGGTAGGGCAATCAATCTAAACCTCACCCCCACCCGCGAAGGGCGCTACCGCTTAAGGGATTCTATGTATAGCGGTACCTGGTTTTCTACAAATCAGGCTGATGTTGTGGTGGAAAGTGAAGCAGCATATAGCGATTGGTTGAAACAAGCGGCTACTCAGCCTCTGCAACCAGGCTTGAGTGATGCAATTCTTGAATATAAACAACGCCAAAGTGAAGGCGCAAGGGGATGGCCCACTGTTGTGCCTGCTCCAGCCCCAATGGTAAATGTGCCCGGCTCAAATCAACTTCCCCACAACGGTTAAACCATGACACTTGCTTCTTATGATCCTCGAGTATTGAAATCAAATGCACCTGTACCAGGTGCCCCAGATAATTGGAAACGATTTTTTAGTTTTAATACCGATGCCAAGGTAATAGGTATTCAATATATCACCGTTGCAATCTTTTTTCTTCTGATCGGTGGTTTGCTAGCCATGATTATGAGGGGCGAATTGATTACCCCCGAGAATGATCTCGTGGATCGCACTGTATATAACGGGCTTTATACGATGCATGGCACGATCATGCTATTTATGTTTATTTTTCCGGTATTAAATGGTCTTAATAATTTATTAATACCAACAATGATTGGCGCTCCGGATATGGCGTTTCCCAAGCTGAATGCAGTGGCATTCTGGTTGGTGCCAATTTTTGGGGTGATTTTAATTTCCAGCTTTTTGCTTCCAGGTGGCCCCGCTAATTCTGGTTGGTGGTCTTACCCGCCGGTGAGCACACAAAATCCCCTTGGAAATTTTGTGAGTGGTGAAGGGATGTGGCTCACTGCCGTAGCTCTTTCAGGGGTTTCTTCGATCATGGGTGCAGTTAATTTTGTAACCACGATTATTCGGATGCGTGCTCCTGGTATGACATTTTTCCGCATGCCGATTTTCATCTGGACAGTATGGGCTGCCCAAACACTTCAGTTAATTGGCTTGCCTGCTTTAACCGGTGGTGCAATTATGTTGTTATTTGATCTAGTAGTAGGTACTAGCTTTTTCCAGCCTGAGGGCGGCGGCGATCCCGTTCTTTATCAACATTTCTTCTGGTTCTATTCTCACCCGGCGGTTTATGTAATTATTCTGCCTGTTTTTGGTATTTTTTCTGAATTATTTAGCTGCCATTCACGTAAGCCTGTTTTTGGTTATAAGTTTGTTGCCCTAGCTTCATTTGCAATTGTATTTCTTGGCTTAATTGTCTGGGTGCATCACTTCTTTCCCAGTGGTGTGCCGGAATGGATGAGAAATTTATTTATGGTTACAACTATGCTTATCTCGGTGCCAACTGGTGTGAAGGTTTTCGCCTGGTTAGCAACAATATGGGGAGGCAAATTACGTTTAAACACCCCGATGCTTTTTAGCCTTGGCGGACTTTTTAATTTCGTTTTTGCAGGCGTTACTGGCATTATGCTCGCCACAGTGCCGATAGATATTCATGTCAATAATACTTACTTTGTGGTTGGACATTTTCATTACGTTATTTATGGCGCTGCAGTAATGGGTATTTACGCAGCTATATATCATTGGTTCCCTAAGTTTACTGGTAGAATGTACTATGAGGGGCTGGGGAAGTTGCACTTTTTTCTAACCTTTATTGGTACAAACCTTAACTTCTTTCCAATGCACCCCCTCGGCTTGATGGGAATGCCGAGGCGGGTATCTTCCTATGATCCCGAATTTACCTTTTGGAATGTTGTAGCTAGTTTGGGTAGTTTTCTATTAGGAGTTTCAATTATTCCGTTTCTCTTAAATATGATTAGTTCATGGGTTCGAGGCCCGCAAGCTCCACAGAACCCATGGAATGCCATTGGTTTGGAATGGTTGCTTCCCTCACCTCCTCCAGCTGAGAATTTTGAAGAAAATGTGCCCACTGTTATCAGCGGACCCTATGGCTACGGCACAGGTAAACCACTTGTGGAAAACCAGGCGGCCTATGAAACCCAATCTCCTTTAGAGGCATAAAGAATGGAAACCACCACAGCTAATAATGAAAGCCATGGTATGAACGCCAGCCACGGTATGCACGCCAGCCATAACCTCACCGGTTTTATTATTTTTCTCTGCTCAGAAAGCGTAATCTTTATTGCCTTTTTCTCTGGATTTGCATTATTAAAGTTAAATGCGCTTGATTGGTTGCCGATTGGGGTAGAAGGCCTGGAATGGCAAACTCCCTTAATAAATACTTTTGTGCTTGTATCTAGTTCTGGCACGATTTATTTGGCTGAACGGCAAATGGCGCGCCAAAACATTTGGGGATTCCGAGGTTGGTGGTTAGCAACCATGGCTTTAGGGGGCTATTTCCTTTGGGGGCAAGCAGTTGAGTGGAGCGGCCTGCAATTTGGCTTTACCTCTGGCACTTTCGGTGGCACCTTTTATCTACTCACTGGTTTTCATGGTTTGCATGTGCTCACAGGAGTGTTGCTTATGTTGTTAATGCTGGTGAAATCGTTTATACCTAATAACTACAAAGGTGGAGAGCAGGGAATCCAGGCCACCTCCCTGTTTTGGCACTTTGTAGATGTGATCTGGATTATTCTATTTCTGCTTATTTATGTGTGGCAACGTTCTTAAGGAGGAATCCCAATGATCATTGACGACTCGCATTACGACGTGATCATTATC
>NZ_JAGQEK010000194.1 GCF_024346075.1 Synechococcus sp. Cruz CV12-2-Slac-r | reverse complement strand
GGGCAACCAATGAACAATGAGAACGATTTAGGACGCCAAATTTCATGGTGCCTTTAAGCCTGTTTTTGTGTACATATTTAGGGGAGCAGAAGCTACTTCCCATTGCTTCGGGCTATTAGCCCTCGGCGGCTTATGCAGCCGCAAGCTGCCGATCACTACCTACTGGGATGGGATAAATGGAGCATTTAATTCCTCCGGCCAAATCAGCTTTGATGCTGAATTTGCATCACGCATTACCTGGAAGAGAATCTTTGGCTCTTTTTTTAATAGCCCAATCCAATGGCATAAATAAGCTGCATGTGATTCAATTTCAGATCCAATTTCCAAACGATCACCGAGCAAAACTGCACCTAATTCAGCTACAAGCTCTTCTATGGCATAGCTTTTGGAGCCAAATTTTCCTTTCTGATCGCGATCAAGCCGCGAGTGATGGCCGGTGGAATGGATCGCTTCATGGGCCCAGGTGGCACAAAATGCAGCAGGGCTATTAAAGGCTGATCTTTCAGGTAACTGAATGCGATCAATAGCTGGTGCATAAAAGGCTTGATTACCGCCAAAGCCCACCTGCACTTTCCAGCTTCTTAAGGCAGCTTCTGCATTTTCTAGCCTTTCTGGCTCTGGTTTTACTTGATAGCCAGCCTGGAATTTACGCAGCTTGATCAATTCCTCCAGCTTCTCGCCTTCTAGATCATTGGCATTAAATACAGCGGTGGGCTTAAAGGCCATCCATTCTTTTACGGTGGATTCACCTTTGCTGCCATCAGCGCCATCAATACCTTCTTCTTCATAACGATTTAATTGCGGGCGCACGATATAAGCGCATTTAGAACCTTTCTTAGGCGTAATCCCAAGCTTTCTTGCTTCTGCGTAGCCGCACCAATACGGCAGCACTGAACCTCTAACGTGCATGCCGATTGTGAGCAAGATCACATTGGAGCCCCGATATTGATGGCCGCTTAAAAGATTTACGTGATGGCAACTAGAGCCATCTTCTGCCCAAGGCTTACGCCATGGCGCAATGCCTGCCTCCATTAATTCAATTAAACCAGCAACGATCTTTTCTTCTGGCGCGGGACCATCAAACTTTTTCTTTGAAACAGACATTTGCGAGGAAACGCAGGACTGCCTTGTGACTCGATATGAGGGCAAGGGTTCGCGCAGCAAACTTGCCTTAGCCCTTGCGCCATATCGAAACAATGCAGAAACCTGCGTGACGAATAAACATTTGCCTTTGGTGTACCCCTATCACGCTATTTCGTATCACCTAGATCTATGGATGCTGGATTTATGCACCTAAGGCAACAGTTAATAGCGCCGGCCCCTCACCCGATGTCAATTCTCTACATCCCATTGCCGGCCATTCTTTTGCTCTTTTGCTTCTGGGCCGCAGCAACCCATAGGACCAAGACCCAAAGAGCCAAGACCCATAGGGTCAAGATCTACAGCGCATATAAGTCTTCTAAAGTGCTCTCCCCTGTTAAGTAAGACCCATAAAGCCGAGTGTTTAAAACTCCGCGCAGGGGAAGTTAAAACCCTCCGTAGGAGGGAGGGCTTGCGCCCTAGATAACGGATACGGTGCAGCCAGGGGTACCTGCGAATCTTTTTGCAAATTCAAATGCTTTTTCTGCTGGAATAAAACGCATCTTTTTAACTGCTTTACCGCGCTTACCGATATTGCTGATCTGGCATGGCTGAGAACCAGCTTTCTTGATGCCAGGGGCATATTGATGAATGATCAGGCAACGAATTGGGCAGGAAGGGAATTGAACTTGCATTGGGGCTTTGACGAATTACGCGCAGATCGCGCCATTCATCCGAAGGATTTGCAAGGGGCGCCAAAGGCGACTTGCGTAGCCCTTGCTAATTCGAGGTGAGTTGGCAGCCTGCGACGTGATGAGACAACCCCCGTGCTGTTCAACCCTGACGTCAAATGAAGCCTGCTTAGTTCAGCAAACCCTGGGGAATGAAAGTAAGTCTCAGCGCAGCTATCCCAATTGCAAGCTGCTAAGGCCAAAAAAAAGAGCATTTCAAAAGGGAAAGTGAAGTTAGCAACCATTTCGTGGCGTCAGGAATAAGGTCGGGCCCTTTCTCTAACTCGCTTGCCTTTTGCAGGCTCCAATGGGGCGGGCTCAATCCAAACCTGCCCCTGTTAGGAGCACTGCCGGAACTTCTCCTGCCACTTCTGTAATCCCAGGGTCGTTGGATACCGCCAGGCACTGCCCATACACCAAAACTTTTTAAACGTGCTTCGTTTTCAAGGCGTGAATAGGTTTCACGGTCACATCCTTCTATGTAATGCCAATAAACAAAAGCAGCACCTGCTGCCACCAAGGCTTGGTTGATATTGGTAGTTCCTTTTAATACCTCAGCCATTAATGGCATCACCCTTGATACCTCCTGCCGTTAGCGCAGTTGGTTACTTCAAGGCATTTCTCACAACTTTGAGCTTCTTTCCCCAGAATCTCAAGGTCCTGCGCCTGTATGCAGGGCTAAACCCAGAAATGTGAGTCACGTGGTTGGTCCGGGTTACTGGGAATATGGTCTTACCAGGCGTTGCTCTCGACGCGGTTTCGGTAATGGCACTGACAGGATTTGCCACTAGCGCAGCGATGTCTTTGCTGATTGCAATGGGAGGCCTAGCGCTGCCTCCTTTGGGGATTGCTGCTGCTGATCCGCGGGTTGCGCAGGCCACATCGCAAGTAGATGCGGGGTTGGATGCCGAGAAGGTGAAGCAGCTCGATGCAGAGGTTGAACAGCTTTATGAAGCCGGCCAGTATGCAGAGGCGACAGCGATTGCAGAACAAAGCTTGGCGTGGAGGGAGGTAGAGC
>NZ_JAGQEK010000193.1 GCF_024346075.1 Synechococcus sp. Cruz CV12-2-Slac-r | reverse complement strand
GTTATTGGAATATCAGCTGTAATTAAATATTTCTCTCTAAATAATGTGGTAACAGCAAGTAAACCATCCGCTGGTAATTGCTTTGCTTGCGTTATTAATTCCTTTAACTCCGCAGCAAGTAATTCCCTTGCAGTAGCCCGTTGGCCCTCATTCCCTGTGTGGTTTGCCCTTCTAGGAATAGCCACTGGCCTAGCAACTGGAGTAACTACTGGCCTAGTAACTGGTGGAGTTACTGGCTCGGCCTTGTGGGTTCTAACTACTGGTGCCGCCATCGGGGCTGGGGTTTCGACCCTGTGGGGTTCGCCTCTGTTGGCCCTGGGAGCTGGTTTTGCGGCTACTTCACGTTGTTGTTTGTCATAAAGCGCTAGACCAAATTGATTACCAAAGGTCATTAATGCTCTTTTCATCGCATCGGTTTCTGCTTCTTTTAATGCTGATTCATGGGCTTGACCGAGATCCATATCGATGCCGTGACCAGCGCCACTGCCTTCTCTAATGATCTCCCCTACCTGGATGCGTGCTTTGGCGGTGTAGGTAACACCCCAACCTGAACGTTGGCCTGAACCAATGGATCTTTCCCTTTCTGATACGCATTGGCAGTGGAGGGTTTCACGCTGCCAGCCATCAAAACCAAAGATACGGTTTGCTTCTGCGATCACATGCCAACCTTCTAGGTAAGAGAAATTGCGATTTGATTGGCTGCGGGTTTGAACATTGGCGCGATCAAGCGGTGCTGCTAATGCTTCTTGCTGTGATTGAGTAAACATAATTAATTAATCTTCCAATTTGTACGGTTGATAACAGCAGCACCTTCTACCTTTACGCCTTTTTTTATTGCATCTTTTATTGCATTTTTATCTGGTGTTGTAATAGTTTTTACCTGTAACCATTCCGCAGTAATTTTATCAACATCAATGATTTCAACAACAGTTGATTTACGGCTTGTGATTTCATGATTAGGGAAACTAAAACGTTTTGCTTCTGGTTGCAGCCGGGTAAGAACATATAAAAGCGAGGTTTCAAGTGCATCAGCCCTTGTATTATCAGCTTTTGCAATATCAGCAAGCCTTTTGGCTTGTGCTGCTCTGTAATTTGCTTGCGCTCTGAGGTGATCAATTACCCAACAGGTGGCATCTGCTTTATCTGATAGTTTTTGTTTATTGCCTTCTTCTTGCAATAAAACACTTTCAAGTTCACCTAAAGCTGTTTGGGCAAGCGCTGGATCTTCTGCTTCTAACTGTTCAGCTAGTGCAGCGATCTGAGCTGTAAGCGACTGAGCTTCTATACCGAGTTGCCATAAACCAAGGCCCGATGTAGCTGTTGCTGTAACTGATACTGTGGCTGTAGCTGGCCCCATTGGGGCTGGCCCCTGTGGGGCTGGGATGGAGGGAAGGGAAATCATTTTGCTAATGCAGGAGAAAGTGCGTGGACTCGAGGGGCGGAAATGTGGCGAATAACGATTGGAACTGGGGATCTATTGCATAATTTCTGCGCTTGCCGCACTAGATCAGCTGTGCCTTTCCCGCCAGGAAATGCGATCACGGTGATCTGGGCTAATGAATGAGAAGCCCACGACAGCGGAAATTGAGCTTTGGCTTTAGCTAATTCCTCAATTTGAAGCATTTCTGCCTTCTCAATTGCTAATTGCAATAACTGCCCATTACGAATAGGGCCAGCAGCTTTTCCATGCTTTAACCAATCAGCTGAGATCCCAATGCACGGCCAACCCAATTGATAGGCCGCCCCTGCAATTGCAGCATCAGCCCCTTTGGCATTGCCATGAATCAATAAATGAACATCACAA
The DNA here is from genome assembly GCF_024346075.1 of Synechococcus sp. Cruz CV12-2-Slac-r. GTDB lineage: Bacteria > Cyanobacteriota > Cyanobacteriia > PCC-6307 > Cyanobiaceae > Synechococcus_D. The sequence goes on along the minus strand of NZ_JAGQEK010000193.1, from coordinate 1,102 downwards.
CCTGGAACAACAGATAACATTGAAAGGGCACATTCACGATCTGAAATAATCAGATCACGGCCTCCACAAGCAACAATAATTTGAGACATAAACAATAAAGATAGAGGTGAACATAAAGAGAGAAAACCTACCGCAGGCGATGGGCTCGGGGCCTTTGGTGCCTCCATATTTTAGCATATAATTAATAGCTATAGCGGCTAAACCTGTTGCAACAACTGAGCAAATACGGCAGCCGCCGGAATAACTTTAGGCCCAATTCTTAATATCAAATGGGCCAATTTATAGAGCGGAGGCTGAGAACGAAAAGGCACAGCCGTAGGATGTGCCAAGTTCGAGAAGCCGAACGCTCGGCCCAATGGGTCTTGGCTCTGTGGGTGTTGGCCCTGCGGGTGCGGCAATGGCGGGTATGTATTACCTCGTTTTCTGGGAGCGCAGATCTACTGCAACGGTTGTTAATGCCACAGGTGCTGCTCAGGCAAGACGGCTTGCTGCTAAGCAAAAGAAACAGGGTTACGGCTCTATTGCTTCTGCGCAGCGTGCAGTAGCTGCTGATGTTGCTTTAATACGTAAAGGCAGTTGGGTAAGGCGGCGGCGTAATGGAACTAGCCCGCAATTTGGCACTGCAAAACAAAAAGCAGCCGCTAGAAAAATGCGTAGTGCTTATCGCAGTTGGTTGTAAAGGTGCAGAGCTGGGTTTGGAATCACCCTGCATTCGGCAGAACGAGAAGCTAATGGTTGCTCAAGATGGTCTAAAACTCCCTTAAACTGCGGGATTCTTTTTTATCTATTTCTACACTATGAAAAATCTCAAAACGATTATTTTGTTGATAGGCATTGGGTCCTCGGCTTTGTTTGCTCCCCCTATTTATGCCGGCGGCTGCAAATTTCATGGAACTACCGCTCTTAGTTGCGAGGACGGTAAAGGTGGATATGTGAATACGTTTTTTAATGGTGAAAAGTGGACTGAACCTGTATCTTCCCAGTCAGCTAACCACAATGTGGCTCCGGTGAGAATTATTAGGGTTGTTCAACCTATATATATTGACAATAGAGACTACATTTGCAACAGAGGCTATTGCAGAGCTACCTATTATCCAAGGTA
>NZ_JAGQEK010000192.1 GCF_024346075.1 Synechococcus sp. Cruz CV12-2-Slac-r | reverse complement strand
TGAACTTCGCACATCCTGCGGCTGTGCGTTATCAGTTCAAACTGTTTGCTACCAGCCGTTTTGGTCATTGCCAAGGCCATTAGTCCCACCCCGTGGGTCTATGCAAAAGGCTAAAGATCAGTACAGCCGGATCAAGGTTGCAGCTACCGGTAGCGGCTTGAGGCTTAGGAAGGCCAGGAATAGCGTGATATGGTGCGATACCGCTGCGCATCAAAAAAGGACCCCGATCAGAAGGCCCTCTTAAGAATGTGATGCGGTCGATCAAAACCAAAATTACTGTATCAGATGTTGAATTCTTTTAACCCTTCTGGGCAGAAATCACCGTGTCCAATTTGCGGTAGAACAAAGGATGGAGATTGCAGGATTCTCAGTGATGGCAGGGTCTTTTGCCATACGGCTAAGAATGGGATCAAAGGAAAAAAATGTGAATCTAATGAGATTTATATCTATCTAGGCAAGAGCGATGAAGCCCAAGGGGCTGGGATGTGGAAGCTTGACGATGCGATGACAGCCAAGGCCCCCAGGCAATACGGGATTAGGTATTTCGATTATTTTTTTTGGGATGGGGCTGCTGTGCCTGCGCAGCGTTATCGCAAGGATGTGGAAGGCCAGCCAAAGGAGGTGAAATGGGCCAAGGGAGGCCTTGCGGGTAGATCACAGAACGAGGTAGCGCCTTACCTATGGGAGAAGGCCGCAGGCGCTAGGCAGCTGTTTGTTGTTAGGGGCGAGCTAAAGGCTGAGCTGCTAGCTGGCAAAGGATTTACTGCCATTAGCTGCCTGAATCAAAAAGACGAGCGTCTAGCTGCTGAGTTGAGAAAAATGCGGGCCGATGGGGTTGAGATCGTATTGGTGCCCGATTGCGATGAAGCCGATCTCGATAAGTGGTTCAGATATTTATCGAACGAAGTGCCAGGGGTAATGCAGTTATTGGCACCTGGGCTGCCGTGGCCAAAGCCGCCTGCTGATGGAGGATTGGGTATTGAGGATTGGATTTACGCGAAAAGCCCATCAAATGAGCAGATATTGGCAGCCATTAGCAGCATGGGAGATAGCGGTTTAAGCAGTAATGAAAAGAATTTAGTTACGCTTGAAGAAAAGATTCAAACAATTGTAGATAAACATGAAGATCCTTTAACGCGATCTGCATTAGTTAAAAAGGAAGCATCTGAATTAGGTTTTAGCTTAGCTGCTGCTGAAGTGAATAGTTTTATACGCCAGGCCGGATATAAAGAACCAGTTTTATACGGCGAAGATGTAGATATGCCAGATGATTCAGAAGCAGAACTATGGGGTAACTTACTTTTATATGGATCTAGCAATTTAGTTGTTGCAGCCCCAAAAGTTGGTAAGACATCATTAATTACCCATATAATGGGTTGCATCATGAGCCGTAAGTCTCATTGTTTAGATCAGCCAATACACAATCTTTGCGACCATTTCATTATTCTTGGCAGTGACATGGCGAGAAAACAATGGAAGAAGCTAATTTTAAAAGAGGGGCTGGGAACAAAAAAACCTAACGGCAAGATTAATATGCCGAATATCAAACTAGCTACAAAAGGAACTAAGTTAGATCTAAGCCGCGAGGGTCTTAAATATATCGTTGGGCTGTGCGTAGCAAGACCTAATGCGATGTTAGTAGTTGATTGTTTGCGTACCTATTCAGATGGCGATGAAAACACTAGGGATTTTATTGCACCTATTGATCGGCTAATGGTTGCATTGGCAGAAGCGGATTGCAAAACGACTGTTATCTGTATTCACCACGCAAGAAAAAGCGGTGGAGCAACTGCAATTGAATCAGCATCCGGCCATAGTTCGATTACATCAGCTTTTGATCAAACCTTAAACATGAATTGGTTAAATCCAGCAGATACTGAAATATTGCAGAGAGATAAGCGGATTCTCGTTACCAGTAGCGGCAGAGGAGAGGATCAATCAATAGTTGTTGAGCAGGTAGGCCCGACTGCTAAATGGGTCAACCACGGCAATGCAGAGGATCTAATAAAGGCTGAGGCGATTATTAAGGCCGAAGAGGCTTTAACTAGCCAACAAGTAAAGGTTTACGACCAGGGGCAGACGATCTATGAGAACACTGGCAAAGGACTTAAAGCTAGAGCTGTTATGGAACTGCTGCAGTGTTCCCGCCAAGCGGCCAGGCGATATCTAGCGACTCTTCATCGCAAGGGCCTATTCATAAGAACCGGCCAGAAGGGTGCCGAAGGCTATACGTATTACCCACATTGGGCCGAGCGCACAGAAGAGGGCTCTGCTTCTTCTCTCCCTTCCGCTGATTTAGGGGGGAGGAGCGACCTTAAGGGAGCGATCGATCCCCCCTCCAATCCGCAGGATTTGGATCAATTTTCTTCTCCTAAAAAGGGGTCGATCACTTTGAGCCAAAAAGAGCAACCCTGTCTACCACTAGAAACGGAGTTTTCCACAGGTTTGTGCGGCTCCTCAGATCCATTGGTATCACTGAATGGAAACCAAAGGAAACCAATGGAACAGGCAAAAACCCGCCTCAGATCCATTGGTATCACTGAATGGAAACATAAGGAAACGGGTTTGAACTCTCTTTCTTCTTCTTCTTCTTTAAAAGAACCTATCCCTATGCCTTTTATGGCTGGTCTAACTTCTAACGAGCGCGCGTTATATGCAAACGATTCTGCAAATGACACTGAAACGCTCAAACCCCAGTTAGAGCAGGCGGTTCAAGTATTCAGAAAGGGCGAATGGGAAAGCGGGTGGACGATCTGTGATTCAAGAAACCCCCATTCGCTGCGCATTCGCACCGAACGGGATGGCAAGGTTTTTCAACTAGCCAATCAACGCTGGGATATTGATCTACGGCCTGAGCCCTTAGAGGCATCTACAAGCCCCAGCAGGGAAGGTGTAGGGGCTGCCGGGATAAATACATCGTCCG
>NZ_JAGQEK010000191.1 GCF_024346075.1 Synechococcus sp. Cruz CV12-2-Slac-r | reverse complement strand
GAATTGCAGCGGCGAGCTTGTTTAGTTCCTGGCGCAGCAGTGCCACCGAGGCTTTGAGTTGCAAGGCAAGGCCGGTATCAAGAACATCGGAGCTGGTCATGCCCACGTGGATATACCTTCCGGCATCCCCCACGTTTTCGTTCACATTGGTTAAAAAAGCGATTACGTCGTGGCGCACTTCGGCTTCTATTTCAAGAATTCGCTCTTGTTTGAAGGCCGCTTTCTTTTTAATTTCTGCCAATGCCTCCGCTGGCACCATTCCCAGCTGGGCTTGGGCTTCGCAGGCAGCTATTTCCACATCCAGCCAGGATTGAAATTTTGCTTCTTCCGTCCAGATGCTGCCCATCTCCGGCAGGGTATAACGCTCAATCAAGGCAAATAATTAATCAACTTTCAATCTAGCTAACATTGTGTGTGAGCTTCAATCTTGAAATTTTCCAGTACACCGCCGGCCCCCAGGCCTGCTGCCTCACCCAACAACTGCGCCCATTGCAGTGGATCATTTCGAACGGGGGCAGATCGTGGGGATGCTGCAGAAGTTTTACAAAACAACCTGGCTGCAGCCTGGTGGGGAACATCAATACTGTGGCGCTTTGGCTACTCCTTGCTTCGGCATTAGCTAAAGCTTGTGCCATTTTCCTCAAAAAATTTCGTTAATTGTGGGGGGAATTTTTGATTTTGCTGGAATTGCGTTTGGATTTCCTCGGATTTGAGATGCTTTTCTTTTACATAGATCTTTTCAAAATTTGCTTTTGCCATGGCCCGTCGCCAACGCCTGGATCTGCGCTTAGTGGAACTGGGCTTAGCAGTTAGCCGCCATCAGGCTCAACAGCTGATCCGGGCCGGGCGGGTGCGCCTTGGGGTGGAAATTCTTGATAAACCCGGAAGAGAAATAGAACTGGATGCTCTACCTGAGGTGGCCATTCCGCCTCGGTTTGTATCAAGAGGAGGAGAAAAATTAGCGGCGGCCCTCAGCCAATTGCCGATCAAAGTGGAGGGGCGCTACTGCCTTGATGCCGGCATTTCAACCGGAGGCTTTAGCGACTGCTTGTTGCAGAACGGTGCAGCCCGGATATATGGCATTGATGTGGGCTACGGCCAGATCGCTTGGGCCCTGCGCACCAACCCACGCCTCGTGTTGAAAGAACGCACAAACGTGAGGCATTTGCAGCCCCAGCAGCTCTATGGCCCCCAAGACCCATGGCCCACCCTTGCAGTGGCTGACCTTTCTTTCATCTCCCTCGCCTTGGTGCTGCCTGCTCTGCAGGCATTGCTTGAGGGGGGCTCAACTGCAGAAGCAATTCTCCTGGTGAAACCGCAATTTGAAGTGGGGCGCTTGCGGGTGGGGAAGGGGGGAGTGGTGAGAGATACAAAGGCACAAGCGGATGCTGTGCTGGCTGTGGCGCAGGCAGCATTGCCCCTGGGATGGCTGCCCCAGGGCTTGGTGGCATCACCCATCACCGGCCCAGCTGGTAACCATGAGTACCTGCTTTGGCTCGGACCAAACAACACCTTTGGGGCTGATCAATGGCTTGATTTAGTGGCCCAGGTTGTGGCCTCAGCAAATTAGATAGCTTCAACATCGCGATCGCCTGTGCGGATGCGAATCACCGCTTCCACAGAGGAAACAAAAATCTTGCCATCACCGATCTCACCGGTGCGGGCAGCTTCTTGTACAGCGCTAACAACCGTGTCCACCTGGCTGTCGTCTACAACAATTTCAAGCTTCAGTTTTTGCAGGAATTCAACGGTGAATTCAGAACCGCGATAGCGCTCCACCTGGCCTTTCTGGCGACCAAAGCCACGCACTTCGCTCACCGTCATTCCAATGATGCCGGCATTAACCAACGCCATCTTCACGTCGTCGAGCTTGAAGGGGCGGATGATTGCTTCTACTTTTTTCATTTTGAGAGAACCACTGTTTGGTGCTTTGCCAGAATTATGGCGGCAAAGCTATTTCAGGAGCCCTTTGCTTCTGAAGGCGTAGCGATAGTTACGGTTAAGCCTTTTTTCTCTCTATCTCTTTTTTTGTGACCACCTCCAGCACCCAGCGCCCCAGCTATGGCGAACGCAATATCGCAGCAGCGGAGCTGATTTGTTTTGAAAATCCCCAGCAGGAAAGGCCATATCACATCGCAATTTCCTTGCCCGAATTTACCTGCAAATGCCCATTTTCTGGTTATCCAGATTTTGCAAAGCTGCAGCTAAATTATCAGCCAGGCCCGAAAGTGTTGGAATTAAAAGCAATTAAACTTTATGTGAACAGCTGGCGTGATTGCAGCATCTCCCATGAAGAAGTAGTGAATCGCATTCTGGATGATTTTGTGTTGGCGGCTGAACCAAATTGGATGGAATTGGTGGCTGATTTTAATCCTAGAGGCAATGTGCACACCGTTATTACAGTGCGCCATGGTTCACAGCAGCTTTAGCAATTAAAGGAAGCTCATCTGCAAATGCGGTGAGATTTCGATTGCAGAGGCCACCAATATGCAACTTATCACCATCAACTATTGCCCATATCTGCCGGGTTGCAATAAGGCTTAGTCCGCCACCTAATAGTAAAATCGCAAAGCCTGTATAAACTAACGGTACACCTGGGTCGCGTTTTATAAGTAGTCCGCTAGCTGGTAATACATCAACAAGGCGTATTGGTAAACCTTCAATTTCAATCGCATTACCCCCCACAGGTAGAAGGCCAAGCAATTCACTACCCGCTGCAAATACTTGGGCAGGACCGAGTTCAGTTTGCAAGGCTATTAATACTGGACCTGAACCATCTGGTTTGGTTGGTATTACTAACCCCCATACCTGTTCACCCAATTCAGGAAAGGTTTGTAAAGGTAATTGCAGCAACGGGCTATTACCGAGCTGAAGGGTTATGGCAGCCAAAGACCAGTCTGCCTGGTAAATAGTGATACCTCGATGCCGTA
>NZ_JAGQEK010000190.1 GCF_024346075.1 Synechococcus sp. Cruz CV12-2-Slac-r | reverse complement strand
GGTCCGGAGGATTCAGCTGACCAAGGGCCGAAGCGTCACCAACCAGACGATCGCCCTGGAAAAACTCGAAGCCGAATTCCGGGACGCCCAGCGAATTGCGAGCGACTGGGGCTGGTGGGATGACAGCTATGCCTTCATCGAGGGCAAGACCCCCTCCTTCCCCTCCCAAAACCTGGCCACCAGCACCCTCTTTGATCAAGGGGCCGCCATGGCGATCTACGACGCCCAAGCCCAACGTCGGGCCCTTCAGGTGGGCCTGAGCAGCCCGAGCCGGCCCCCTGATCAACGGCTGGTGCGCTGCCTGGACTCAGCCGCCCGCACCCGCCGCCAACTGGGCCTCGCCGGCATCCGGGTGATCTGCTCAGACGAGACCAACAACCTCTACGTCGGCTTCGCCACCACGATCGGCACCAGCGACAACAGCCGTTCCACAACAGCGACCCTTATTTTCCTCAACCCGCTAGTCGAACCCCAGTTCGGCACCAACCTGAAGGAGGAGCTCAACCGCATCCAGGCTCAGCTGCAGCCCATCCCCCCAGCTGGAGTCATCGCCACGGGGGAGCCCTTGGCTGCGCTTAAACCCAAGACCTTCGGCGAAGACGGGCGACTGATGGGCGTCAAACCCGCCAATAGCCAGGCAGAGCAGCGCAGGGAACTAAACCATCTGCTGCTGCTGCTAACCGGCGGGGGACTGATCGCCCTGGCCCTGCGCTTCAGCTGGAAACTGGCCGAGCGCCGGCAGAGATTGCTGCTGCGCAAGAAGGAACGCTGGGCCACCCAACGCATCCGCCGAAGTCACCGTGCACTGATTGAAATCCTTGATTTCAAAGACCCCCAGTCGCTCCCTTCAGCAGATCACAGCCCTGCCAGCCCACCCCCTAGCAGCAACTTCATCTTCAGGGGGATGCTGCAGGAGGAACGGCGACACCCTGCCTCGCCACGCGCCAGCCAACCGATCGAGGGGTCGACCACAACCGGCAGCGAACCCGCTGGTCGCCAACGAGTAGACATCCATTTGATTGCCAATCGGTTTGAACAGGTTCTGGGCACCGCCCGCGATCTGGCCATGCACGATGCACTCACCGGCCTGGCCAACCGCCGCTATTGCATCGAACACCTTGAAAGAGAAATCGATCGCCTTAAGGAAGAGCAGACACTTCTTGTCCTGCTGTTTATCGATCTCGACAAATTCAAAAGCATTAACGATACCTATGGCCATCGCATCGGTGATCAAGCCCTGCGCAAGGCAGCCAACCAACTCAAGGCCCTCTGCCGCCAGGGTGATTTCCTGGCGCGCTACGGCGGCGACGAATTCATTCTGATTCTGGGAGACTCTCAAAACGCCAGCAATGAAGATGATTTAGCCCTCCATGCCAAACAGGTAGCCCACCGGATCCTTGAGTCCTTTGAGAAAAGTCAAGTTGACTCCGCCTCGCCCTACCGACTTAGCCTGAGCATTGGGATCACGATCAGCGATCCACACCACTTCAGTAGTGAAGACATCATTCGAAAAGCAGACCTGGCAATGTACAAGGCAAAGTCATCCCAGGGGGAACACATTCACCTGTTCACAGCGGGAAATGAGTCCAATCCGCTCAGTGACTATCGCCTATTTACTGCGCTCCAACAGGCTTGCGAAGCATCACTTGAGCCATCGCAGCCCGACTGCTTCCGGATTTTATTTCAACCGATCGTCAACGCCGCAGGCGAAGTCCTAGCCGTTGAGGCTCTCGCCCGCTGGGATCACCCAGACCTGGGGGAAGTTCCCCCAACTCTATTCATCCCGGTAGCGGAACACTATCGAATCATGGGTCGCGTTGGCTGGCAGCTCATCGAAGCCACGTTGAAGACCTTCAAGCAGCTGATCCAAGCTCTAAAAGTAACCCCCAACCAGCTCAACCTAGCGATCAATGTCAGCCCATCCCAACTCACAGACGCATCTTTTTCAGGCCAATTAATCGACGCCATTGCAGCCCATGGAATCTCTTGCAACAGCATCAATCTTGAACTCACCGAAACGGCGATCTTCAACTCCACTGCAGCAGTTGAAATCAATCTGCGGAATTGCCGTGACGCTGGAATGCGAATTTCCCTCGATGACTTTGGAACGGGCTTCTCCTCCATGGGCCTGCTGCTATTGCTGAAGCCTGACGAACTGAAGATCGATCGCAGTTTTGTAATCGGAGTTCTCAACGATTCCTATGCGGAACAAATCGTGGAACTGCTCCCCAGGCTCACGAACTCCATATCGATGACCCTCGTCGCTGAAGGGGTGGATACCGAGGCGAGCTTTCAGCGGCTGCAACAGATGGGGGTGGCCCGATTCCAGGGCTATCTATTCGCTGAGCCCCTAAACATCGCCGCCCTGGTTGAGCTTGTGGGTGGAAACCGACTCACAATCCCACTTCCCGCTGCATAGCCTTGCCCAAATAGCCCCAATGCAGATAATGCCCGGCTCCCCTACCCCCAGCTCCGCGGAGCTGGCCACTTACCTCGAGCAACGCGGCGAGCTCAGCAAGCCCTGGATGCTGCAGCTACTGCGGCTCACCAAGCTCAAGGAGGCCAAAGCCAGCATGGACCCGGATGCCTACATGGCCAGCCTGCAGGAGGCCCACGCCGATCTGATGCGACTTGGCGAATTCTGGAAAGGCCGCGAGCAGGAAGTTTTCAGCGGCCGCTACCAGCCAGAGACCCTGATCGAACCCATAGCCGGCTCCCCCGAAGATCGATGAGCGGCACCTTGGCCGACAGCAGCGACCGCTACCCGATGGCCGCGCTGATCCGCTTCACCCTGATCGCTCTTTACTTGGCAATGGTGGCGCCCCTGCCCCTACTGGCACCAGCAGAGCTCAAATTGCTGCTTTGGCTGGCCCTACCCCTGGGGCTGGTTTTGGTGGTGGCAGCCACCAGTGAAGCCGTTGAGCTAAAAGCCGATG
>NZ_JAGQEK010000019.1 GCF_024346075.1 Synechococcus sp. Cruz CV12-2-Slac-r | reverse complement strand
CCTTGTAGGCCACCACCTGGGGTACCCCCCGCAAGGCCAATTCAAGATTAACGGTGCCGGATTTTGTGAGGGCTAAATCAGCTGCTGCGCAAATAGTTGGCCGCAGCCGATCGGAATCATCCGAGCTCAAAACTGTTGCTTGCAGGCCAAATTCATCAATTACATCGCGCAAAGGCTGCTCAAAACCGGTTTGAGCTGCGGTGGCGATCACCTTGAGCTTGGGGCATAGTTTTTGCAACCTGGCAGCTGCTTCTGCAAGGGGCGGCAATAACCAACGCAATTCCTGCTTCCTAGAGGCCGGCAAAAGCAACAAAAGTGGTTCGTCTTCTGCGATGCCAAGCTCCTGGCGCGCAGCTGCGCGGCTTGGCAATTCGCCAAGAGTATCGAGGAGGGGATGACCCACCCAATGCACCACAGCTCCCCGCTCGCTATAAAACCGAGCCTCCTCAGGAAATATCGCAAGGATTTGATCACTAAATCCAATTAATTGGGTGGTGCCACCATCCCCCATACGAAAAGCCCATTCTTGAGGGGCGATGTAATAGAGCACAGGAAGGCTGGGCCTTTCACGTTTAACTCGGCGGCCCAGGGGGGTATTACCCCCCATGTAATCGATTAAAACAACGCCATCAGGTGGATTTTTGCTCAGCCAACGGCGTGCCTTGCGTTGCAGTTGCAGCGTTGGCAAAACAAGCGGTAGTGCCTCCCATAAACCAATGGCACCAAGGGGAGTTGTGTTGCCAAGCAGCTCTGCCCCAGCAGTTTCCATGCGGGGTCCCCCAAGGGCGCTCACCCGCAAAGGAATATTGCGTAGTTCTGCTTCTTGATACAAAGCCTTAATTAACAGGCTGCCCTGCAGATCACCAGACACTTCGCCGGTGCTTATCAACAGATGGGTCACTGGCGCTGGGCCGGCAACGGCCCCCTTCTGCCTTGTTTGCAACTATTTTCCAAAAATGCCACCAATTTCTCGGCCGGCGCTGAAAGTTGCTGCAAACGTGCTTGCGCTAAGGCTTCGCTAAGGGGAAATTCACTGCGATAAATCAGCTTCCAAAGCAATTGCAATTCCTTCATCACGGCGCCGTTGTTGGCATCAGCAAGGCCGCTGCGCCTCAATCCAATTAAATTCAAACCTCGCAAGCGACCTGGATGGCCCTCCACGATTGCGTAGGGGGGGATATCGCGATCAATGCGGCTCATCCCACCAACCATTGCCAAGCTGCCGATATGAACAAATTGATGAATCCCTAAAACTCCACCGATAACTGCTCTGTCGTCTATGTCTACGTGGCCTGCTACCGCCACACCATTGGCGATCACAATGCGATCGCCTAACCGGCAGTTATGGCCGATATGGCTGTAAGCCATCAAAAGATTGTGATGCCCCAGCACGGTGCGCTCTCCAGATGCTGTAGCCCGATTGATGGTGACGTATTCGCGGATGCGATTGCCATCACCAATCACAACCTCGGTGTCATCGCCAGCGTATTTGAGATCTTGCGGTTCAAGGCCAATGCAAGCGCCAGGGAAAATATGGTTATCGCTACCGATGCTCACCCGGCCATCAATCACCACATGGGGGCCGATCACACTGCCAACGCCAACACTCACCTCAGGGCCTATCACGGCAAAGGGGCCAACACTCACCCCCTCAGCCAAACGGGCGGCAGGATCCACCAACGCGGTGGGATGAATTTTGGTAGCCAAGGTTGATGGCGCCATGGTTAATCCACCAGAGAAAACATCAGCTCGCCAGAACACACAAGAGCACCATCAACGGTGACCTCGGCATGCACCTTGCCAAAGCGTTTGCGCTTCAAGCTGAGCAGTTCGCAAGTGATGAGCAACTGATCCCCCGGAACTACCGGACGGCGAAACCTTACGCCGTCTATACCTGCAAACACAAAAAGCCCTTTTGGCAGATCTGGCATCTGGGTAACAATCAAACCACCCACCTGGGCCATCGCCTCAACAATCAACACACCTGGCATCAACGGCCGCCCTGGGAAATGGCCCTGGAACTGGGGTTCATTAATAGTTACGTTCTTTAAAGCCACTGCCCGCTTCCCTGGCACATGCTCCAGCACTCGATCAACAAGGGCGAACGGGTAGCGGTGTGGCAACAAATTTAGAATTTGCTCACAACTGAGTGTCGAGGCGTCGGGGCTGGTCATTAAGTCTGTTTTTGGTAGAGGGCAGCAGCCAGCTGGGTATGTAAAAAGTGTGAACCGCGAAAGGCCATCACTTGTGCCTGGGGTAAACCCACCAGGGCTAAATCACCAATCAAATCAAGCAGTTTGTGGCGAACGGGTTCATCTATAAATCGCAGAGGGGGATTCAGCCAATTCTCACCATCACAAACCAAGGCATTATCTAGGGCACCGCCTTTGATTAATCCCGCCGCCAACAACTGATCCACCTGATCGCGAAAACCAAAAGTACGGGCAGGGGCAATCTGAGTAACAAATGCCTCAGGGGTAAGCGCCAATGAAAACAATTGGCGGCCAATGGCGGCTTGAGGAAACTCGATAGCTGCTGTAAGTAGTAATTCAGTGCTTGGTAGAGCCGCCACAAAACTATTGCCTTGCTGCAACGTAATCGGCTGCAGTAAAGGAGGCAAAGGCGGGCGGGGGCCTAGATCCTCCATTCCAGCTTCTGCGATCGCCTCCACCCAAGGAAGAGCAGAACCATCTAGCAATGGCACCTCCTCAGAATCCAGCCAAAGTTCTGCCTGGGTGATGCCTGTGCCGGCAAGGGCCGCAAGCAAATGTTCAACCGTCGCAACTTTGCGATCACCAAGCCGCAAGGCAGTGCAAAGGCGCGTGTCTTGAACGAGGCTTGGATCCAGCAGCTGGGGAGGATCGTTTGGGCGATCGATCCAGCCCACTCGAAAACCAGCTGCGGCCCCAGGCTGCAATCTCAATGTGCATTTCTCACCGGAATGCAAGCCGATACCGCGGCGCTCCACCGCAGAGCTCAAACCAAAACAACGGCTGTAATCAGCTGGCCAAAACACCTTTAGAACTTAAAGCCCACACCAACGTTAAAACGCCAGTTGCCCGTTAGGTCTTGGCTTGCCACCTCCAAACGCAGTGGGCCCACAGGGGTTGTAACAATTACGCCAGTGCCGATCGAAAAACCTTGGCCGGTTTTGAGCAGCAAACCACCTGGGTTACCGGGAACTTGATTTTGGCTACCTAGGGTGGAGCCAGCATCAATGAAAAATTCTCCGCTTATTATTTTAAAAATTGGAAAGCGATATTCAATCGTGCCTTCAATATAACTGCGGCCAACACCTAAATCACAATCATAATAGCCGCGAACCGAGTTGCTGCCTCCCAAACAAAAGGCTTCATAGGGGGGCAAGCTGCCAGTTACATTGCCGCCGGTAAGCTGTAAAGCAATCGATTGGGAGCAATCTTCCGGCTCACCTTTCTTTGGCCGGCAGCCTTTATATAACTTGAGAAAATTAACAGGAATAAAATGGGTAGCAGAAACTCTTTGTCGGTTGAAAGTGGGAGAATTCTCTCCCACGCTTAAATACTGTTCACTACTGGCATTAAAAAAGGTACCAGATCGAGGATTTTTATTATCATTCAAGGTGTTATAAGAAAGAGCAAATCTACCACCTACCAATTGGTTTTTGCTGGAGCAATTATACGCCAGGCAAATGATTTCGTCAGTATCAGCAAATGCATCACCATTATTAGTGAATGGCGCTGCACCATATTTACGTTGAGTGCTAAAGCCATTCATGGCTGTTACCTCTTGGCCGCTTAAGCCAAAAACCATCGTCCAGATATTGCGTTTATAAGGATCTCCACCCCGCAACGGACGCACGTATTGAATATTTGCTCCCGTGCGTTGCACCCGCACTAAATCACCTTCTGCTTCATAAAGGCTAGACCCGCCATAGACGGCAAAGCCAGCAGCGGCAGCGCTATCAAACTGAATATTTTCAACATCTAATACAACATTATCAGGGCGCTTAAGCAAACGATTGTAATAAATTGCCTGGGCAAGATTAACAGAATTTGCTGGTGGTTGATAGAAGCTACTTATCGTGCGCACAGCGCCATCATTTTGGCTTTGAAATACCTGTGGTATTTCCCTACTTAAAAACCCTTTAATCCTAAGGCTACTGCGATTTGGATCATCTTTAAGCCAAGGTATTTCAAAGTTCAAATCAGCGAGGGCGCCATATTGCCCGTAGGTGAAATTCAAACCCATATTCCAAGCATTACCCCAGAGATTATTTTCCTGCAGTTGAATTTGGCCAAATAAGCCCTGGTTTTGACTGTAGCCAACACCACCAGAGAGGGATCCTGTCGATTGTTCAGTTACACCTAAAACAATTGAAACCTCCCCGGGCTTACTGGGATTTGGCTTCAGGGTTACCTTTACATCTGAGAACAAACCAGTGCCATAAAGCCTCTTAATATCACCTTCCAACTGGCGGCGATTGAATAATTTACCTGGCCTAAGTGAAATTTCCCGGCTCACCACCCAGGGCTTTGATTTGCCTTTAATTGGTTTTCCCTTTTCATCTGTTGCATCACCATTGGCATTAAGAAATTGCACCTCAATGGCTTCAACAGTGCCTTCCCTCACCGCTAATTCAACCACTCCCTCAGGACTAACCCTTGTAGGGCCGCTGATACGGGCTAAGGAATATCCTTGCTCTGAATACCATTTTTGTAGCTCCACCATGCGACGGTCGAGGCTTTTTAAATTCAAAGTGCGGCCGTAATCGGAAGCAAACACTTCGCTGATCAGCGCCTTGGGTAAAAGTGCTTTGGGGTTGGTTAAAACCACCTCCTTAAGCACCGGATTTGGCGTTACGTTTACTACAAGTTTTACACCTAATGGCCCATCTTGGGGCTGAATTCTCACATCGCTAAACCAACCAGTGGCATAAACAGCAGCAATATCTGTCTTGAGAGAACTGCGGCTAGTGCTCGTGCCAGGCCTCACTGTTACGGAGTCGTAAACAGCCCGCTCCAACCTTTCCTTATCGGGATGATCCTCAAGGCCCACTACTGAAACTTCACTTATTAAAACTTTCGCTTCAATCGCTGCGGGAGAAGAACTATCTATTTGATCGGAAGCAGGCCCCCCCCCTTTTGGCTGTGCTTGAACTGGAGCACCAGCGCCAAGAACAAGCACACATAAAAGCCAATGCGCTGAAAAACCGCTTGAAAAAAAACTTTTAAACAAGCTGGGGGGAAACAGCTGAGAGCTACCAATACCCATAGTGAGTTCACTTAAACGGCAATAACACCGCGTATAACCAAAACCTACCGGTACTGCCTAGGGGTTGGCCCTAACCCTTGGACCCGTTTAAGGACCTCCCCATAGGCCTCCACAACACCGCCAAGATCCTTGCGAAAACGATCTTTGTCTAAAACTCGTTGATCTGATTGATTCCAAAGGCGGCAGGTGTCTGGGCTGATCTCATCGGCTAACAAAAGCTTGCCTGCATCGCAGCGGCCAAATTCCAACTTGAAATCCACCAAGGTGATGTTAATTTCAACAAATATCTGTTGCAAAACCCTGTTTACATCACGGCTAATGGCTTCTAACTGAACCCGCTCCGCAGGCTCCAGCAGCGCCAGCAACTTAAGGCGAGCTTCCGTTAACAGTGGATCACCTAGAGCGTCGTCTTTGTAAAACAGATCAAGCAGCGCAGGCTGCAAAGAGCTGCCCGGGGCAATGGGAAGTTGCTTACACAAAGATCCCGCCGCCAAATTGCGTAACACCACCTCTAGGGGCACAATTTTTAGGGCTTGCACTGCCATCCAACCCGGCTCGAGGCAGCCCAGGTAATGACTTGCAACCCCTCTATTTTCAAGAGCCTCAAACAACCTGGCGGAAATTTCCCAGTTCAATAAACCTTTGCCTGCCAGTTGCGCTTTTTTTTGAGCATTAAAAGCGGTGGCGTCATCTTTAAATTGCACTGCCACCACCGCCTTGTGGTTTGTGTGAAACACCTTTTTTGCTTTGCCTTCATGGAGCAAGTCGCCGATTTCAAGTTCTTTCATTTGTTGATATTGCCGGGGTTGGGCTTTCCAGAAGGAAGCAGTTGCAGCAAGCGATAACGCAAGAGCTCTAATTCAAGGGCGCCATCTTTTTTTCTATAGGCCAGGTCTTGCAATGCCGGTGCCACCCCAGAGGCAGGGTCGCTGCGGAATTCACGCCAAAGCCTGCTGAGCCTGATGGCCTCCAGCTGAGGTGCTGTGATCGGTGCCCTTGATTGCCATCGAGCCGCACGGGTCTGTTCCTGCTGTAGTTGATCCTCTAGTAGCAGCCGGCGGGCCTGGAGATTACGGGCTTCCTGCGCTCTAACGCGCAAACGCAAACGATCTTCCTGTTGGTGCAAATCTCTCAAACTGCGCAGGCCTTCTTCGGAGCGGGCAAAACCCATCAGCCCCCTGATATTTGTGCCACTTGGATCAAGTTGTTTTTCTAGCAAAAGTAATTGCCCTTGCTGAGTAATTGTTTGAAGCGTGAATTTGCCACTCCCTGAGGCCTGGTTAATTGCCGTTGTGAGCTGCTCCCGCTGCTGCAGCTGTTGCACCAGTTCGCTAAATAATTTAAGACCCTGCTGTTTTTCAAGTTCTGTAATTTCTAGAGAAGCAAGGGCACCCTCATATTCTTTTATTAATAAATTGCGACGTCGATTTCCCAGCTGCCTTGGCAAAACACCAAATTGAGCTGGCGCCAAGCGCCATGGTTGCTTTACACCAGGTAAGGGCTCAGAAATTACAGGTTGCAAAGGCACTGAAAAACGCAGACGTTGCAGATCTTCTAGTAATGCCGGCAGGGAATACAAACCTGGATAAGGATCAAATCCGAGCCTTAACTGACGCCTTTGCTCCAGATTTTCAACCCCACGTAAGCGCTCTAGTTCTTCTTGTTCCCGCATTGGCGTAAAAACTTCCCACGCGCTACCCCCGAGGCCAGGATCGGCAAGTAGCTCCCGTGAACGTTTATCAAGGGCATCAAGTTCCCGCAACGGATTACCTGCGCTGCTTTGTAAAGCCAAGCGATTCACCCGATCCAGTAGCCACGGATCTTCCTGCTTGCGGGCTTCGCTTTCCTGATCCGCCAATAAATCAAGCAAGCGCTCACGATGATTTAGTTGTTGCGCCAGCCGCTTTGCAAACTCAACCCTGGCGGCGGCCATGGCCGGGGCTTCCCCTGCTGCTGGCCCATCACCGAGAGTCACTAGCGCAGTTAGGAGTTCTCCTTTACTTGCCTCAAGTGGTTCCTGGCGACTCAAAAGCCGTTGCGCCAGAGCTGGATTGCTGCTGCCATCCGCAATACGCGCCAATTCAGCCTGTTTAACCCCGATGGAATCATCCAAACGCCGGGCCAACCGCTCTTGACGCTTACTGGTTTGGGCTGCAGCAGCGCTGTTGCCGCTAGCCAACTGCAAAGCCCTTTGCTGGCTGAGTAGTTCAACACTTACCCCCCAAGCTGCGCCGAGGGCCGATTGGTTAAGCCCTGCTGGAATAAGTTCCTCTGCCCGCTCTGGTTCACCAAGCTGCGTTAATAACCGCGCTGCTTCAAGCCTGCGGCTGGCATTCACAGCAGGCAAGGGATTGGGCTGCAGCAGCAAGGAAACAGCTTCAGGTAGAGCGCCGATGGCCTCTAATTGCTTGATTTGCAATTCAAGGGCTGTGCGTTGCACCGGCAGTTCTTGAGCAGTGCCTAGGGGCAACAACTTCCCGGCTAAGGCTTGGGGGGATCCTTGGGAAAAACGCCTCAAGGCCAAACTGGCGCGGTGATGATTTAACGCTGCGTTTGCAGCTTGCCATTGCAACAAAAACCACTCCTCCCGCTGCGCTCCCGCCGCTGGGCTTACCCGATTCAGCACCTGCAGCGCCGCCTCTGGAGCCTTGCAAGCAAGTAGCGCCTTGGCATCTGCAAACACCACGGCCAATGAATGATTGTGAGCGTTTAGCTCCAGTAGCCGCGGCCGTAATAAACGCAAGCGATCGTTGAGGCCAACAGACAGTGCTTCCGCGCAACCGGCCTGCAATTGCTGGCGATCACCCTTTTGCAAAAGCTCTTCGAAGGCTTCTGCCGAGCTGGCGCCTGGGGGTAGAGGGGGGATCGGCTTGGTAATTTTTGCCAGCAGACCGCCTGCCAGCACCCAAGGGACCACAGCCGCAGTAATAGTGAGGAGCAATGGGCAGGTGGAGCTCCGGGCAAGTATGGCTGTGGCACGTGTTTTGGTGGTGGGTTCCGGCGGTAGGGAAAACGCCCTTGCTTGGGCATTAGCCCGTTCCCAGGGCAACCCCCAGGTGTGGCTAGCGCCTGGAAATGGGGCCAGCGCTGCAATTTCTGGCTGCAACACCCTGGCAATAGACGTTGCTGATGCTGCGGGCCTGGTGGCCGCCTGCACTGCCAATCAAATCAGCCTGGTAGTAATTGGGCCGGAAGGGCCTCTAGCTGCGGGCCTCGCCGATCAGTTGCGGGCAGCAGGGTTGGCGGTGTTTGGACCCGGAGCTGATGGGGCCCAGCTGGAGGCCAGCAAGCAATGGGCCAAACAGTTAATGCAAGAAGCAGGTGTACCCACTGCCGATTTCTGGGTGGTAAATAGTGCTGAGGAAGGCGGCCAAATCGCTAGGCAACTCAACCGCCCTTTAGTAGTGAAAGCTGATGGATTAGCGGCCGGAAAGGGGGTAACTGTTGCCAGCAACCTTGAAGAAACGATCGCAGCTATTCAAGAATGTTTTTCGGGGCGTTTTGGCATAGCCGGAAGCCGAGTAGTGCTGGAAGAGCAACTCAGCGGACCGGAGGTGTCGGTATTTGCCCTCACCGATGGCAAGCAGCTGCTGCTTTTGCCCCCAGCCCAAGACCATAAACGCATTGGAGAAGGCGATAAAGGGCCTAACACGGGCGGCATGGGTGCCTATGCCCCCGCTCCCTTATTGGATGCTGCTGGCCTAGAGCAAGTGCGTGAACTGGTGTTGGAACCTGTGCTTGCTGCCTTGCGACAACGGGGGATTTCCTACCGAGGTGTTATTTACGCAGGCCTGATGCTCACAACTAGTGGCATCAAGGTGATCGAATTCAACTGTCGTTTTGGTGATCCCGAGTGTCAAACACTGATGCCCTTGCTGGAAGGAGATCTAGCAGCAGTGTTCATGGCCTGCGCCGAGGGCAAACTTGAAAGCGCCCCATCGCTAACAATTAAGCCTCTCTGCAGCGCCTGTGTGGTGGCTGCTGCTGCTAATTACCCAGGGGAACCGCGGTTGGGTGATTTGATATGCGATTTAGGGGCTGGCCTAAATGATGTTGAAGCCGAAGTTTCTCAGTTGTTTTTCGCCGGAGTAAAAAGTGATCAAACCAAACAATTAAAAACTAGTGGTGGCCGCGTGCTGGCGGCTGTAGCCCAGGCAGATGATTTTGATTCCGCCTTCGCAGCTGCCTATAAACGCCTTGCCGAAGTTAGTTTTGCTGGAATGCAATTAAGGCGCGACATCGGGCATCAGGTAAGACATCGTTAATATTGCAAGAGCCAATAATTCCCCTGACCACAACAGCCCGCCGCAGCTTGCTTGAAGCAATAACCCACTGGTGGGGCGAATTCAGTTTGCAAACCAAACTGTTAGCTGCCGCCACCTTGGTGGTGAGTCTTTTGATGACAGGCCTCACATTCTTTTCCCTTAACGGCATCCAGCAGGAAGCCCGTATGGGTGATACGCGCTACGCAAGGGATCTTGGTTTACTGCTGGCAAGCAATGTGGTGCCCTTAGCAGCGCAAGGACACGACAGGGAATTAGCACGGGTAACAGAAGATTTTTGGCGCACTAGCCGCAGCTTGCGCTACATCTTTTATGCAGACCCGGAAGGGGTCATTTATCTAGGGATCCCCATAAGCCGAGCGGATTCAGGCAGTGATTTGCTTTTAAATCGGCGGCTGGAATTACCGAGTGATCTTCAGCAGCACCCTCAAAATCCCCTTATCCGCCAACACCTAACCCCGGATGGCTTGGTAACAGATGTATTTGTGCCAATGCTTGATGGCGATCGCTATCTCGGGGTAATGGCCCTTGGCGTAAATCCAAACGAGGCTGGCTTAGCCAGTGCTGCCCTCACCCGCGATGTAACCGTGGCGGTTTTTGTATCGATCTGGGTGCTGGTGATCCTTGGGGCAGTTTTTAATGCTCTCACCATTACTCGCCCAGTAAAAGAGCTCTTGAAAGGGGTAAGGGCAGTGGCCGAAGGCGAATTCGGCACTCGAATTGCACTGCCGATGGGGGGGGAATTGGGGGAGCTACTAACTGGCTTTAACAACATGGCCACCCGGCTTCAGGCTTACGACGCGGCCAATATTGAAGAGCTCACAGCTGCTCAAATTAAGCAGCAATCTCTAATCGCCACGATGGCAGATGGCGCTTTATTGCTCGATAAAAGCGGAAATGTAGTGCTCTCAAACCCAACAGCTCGGCGATTATTCCGCTGGGAGGGTAGGAATTTAGAAAATGTTGAACTACTGCGGCTTCTGCCAGACAGCCTGTCAATGGAATTACAAGAACCCCTTGAACAGATGCTCTGCGGTAAAAGAGATAATGCTGAATTGCGTTGCGCCATGGGTGAACCGGCGCGCACCTTGCGATTAGTGTTGCAAGCGGTGCGCGATGGCAGTGGTGAATCCTTAAAAGGAATTGCTGTTACGGTGCAAGATCTCACTAGGGAGGTGGAACTAAATGCAGCGCAAAGCCGCTTTATTAGCAATGTTTCTCATGAATTACGCACCCCACTTTTCAATATTAAAAGTTACGTAGAGACCCTCCACGATATGTGGGAGGATTTAAATGATGAACAGCGCCAAGAATTTTTATTTACTGCTAATTCCGAAACAGATCGTTTAACCAGGCTTGTTAACGATGTGCTTGATCTTTCCAGACTTGAATCCGATCGGGTTTGGTCTTTTGAACCCATGGAATTAGATACTGCGATCGAGCAAACCCTGCGCAGTTATCGCTTAAATGCTCAAGATAAAGGGGTGGCTTTGGAATTAGATCTAGCGGTTGGGCTGCCGAGGGTGAGGGGAAATTACGACATGATGCTGCAGGTTTTTGATAATTTAGTTGGCAACGCACTCAAGTTCACAGCACCGGGTGGAATGGTGCATTTGAGGGCTTATCCATGGCCAGATACTTGCCCTGTGGTGCAAGGAGACAACAGCTCACCTTTACCGCGTATAAGAGTAGAAATTGCCGATAGTGGCAGCGGCATTGGTGAAGATGATTGTCGTCAGGTTTTTGAACGATTTTTTAGGGTGGAAAATGCTGTTCATACAGAGGCAGGGACGGGATTGGGTTTATCGATTGTGCGCGGTATTCTTGATAAACATGGCACCCAAGCCAAAATCGTAAGTGAACTGGGCACAGGAACAACCTTTTGGTTTGAACTTCCCCTTGAGCAATCTGATGGAGACGAGGTAATGCTTTCAAAAATTAATAAGAATCTAGCCTAAATCACAGCATTTCATTATCAATACCTCTGGCAATACGTGCGAGCTCACTGCGTTCATCTGTTGTAACTCGATGAGGCACACCACTGATTATTCGCTCAAAATTCTTAAAAGAATCTTTAATTTCAGGCCCATTGCCTGTGATTACAAATTCACGAATCGCTTTATCGTGCCAGGAACCCCGCATCTTAAATACGTTTAAAGCTCTAGACATCTCACCACGAATTTCAACATATTGAAGGAGTAAAATAGTATCAGTAATAGTTGAGATATGGGAATCAGTAATCGAGTGGCTGCCCATAAATTCTTCGGATGTATTTGTAAAGAACCCAGCGATTTCCTCCTGCTTTGCGTAGCCGGTAACCCCGATAACAAATTGCCTAAAGGCATTATGACTAATGCCACGGGCAAGAGCTGATAGGGAATCGATGGCCATTCGTGATGGCTTGAATTGACTAATTTCTGTTTTAATAATTTGTAAGTGATCTTCCAAACCAGTGGATTCCGGATAAGCGCAAATAATTTTCAACAAACCATCGGATTCCATCTGCTCAAAATCAATTCCCCAACTCGTTGCATTCCGCATAAGCTGAGCTCTTGATTCCTCGTAGGCAAATAGAATTGCGCGCTCTTTATTAGCGCAGGCATTTTCAAGAAACTTGCTTACTAAAAGGGTTTTACCTGTGCCCGTAGCACCTGTGGCCAGAATAATTGAATCCTTAAAAAATCCGCCTCCACACATTTCATCTAGTTTTAAAACACCCGAACTAATACGCACATTGGAGGAACGCTGAGTTAAGCGCATCGCCCCTAATGGGAAAATACTGATGCCGTTCACTCCCATTGTGAAAGGGAATTCACCCTTCATATGGGTGGTGCCCCTCAGCTTGAGAATTTCACAGGTGCGCCTGCGTCGCTCCCCTTCCAGCACATTGCGCAGTATCACAACATTATCTGATACGAATTCCTCCACTCCATAGCGAGCAATCGGACCGTATTCATCGATTCTTTCGGTGGTCATTACGGTTGTTACACCGATCTCTTTGAGCCGAGCTATTAAACGAAAAATCTCGCGCCTGACAACCGAAACTGCATCATATTGTTGAAATACAGCAGTGATGGAATCGATTGAAACACGTTTTGCTTTATATTTTCGTATTGCATAATTTATTCTTTCGATCAGCCCTGATAAATCAAAATTTCCCGCCACATCTTGGCCATCGGGATCCGGGGAGGCATCTAAAATAAATAATTTATCATTATCAACCATCGATTGAAGATCCCAACCAAAGCTTGCCGCATTGCGCAAGATATCAAGAGGAGATTCTTCAAAGGTTACAAATATCCCCGGTTCATCAAAATCTTTGATGCCGTTGTATAAAAAATGCAAAGAAAATACTGTTTTACCAGTACCTGATGTGCCGCTGATCAAGGTGGAGCGACCGATCGGTAGGCCGCCGTGGCACACATCATCGAAGCCTTCAATGCCAGTGGCAAGCTTTTGCACTTGGCTGAGATGGGTTTCGGCTGAACTTTGAAACATTGGGGAACTGCTCATTGCTAGAGATTATTCAGAAACTTCATCAAAGGAATAGCCATCAGCATCGTCACTGAGCTCCTCATAGAGAAGATCTAGGCCAATCAACACCTTTTCACGATCTGATAGATCGCCAATTATCCGCCGCACCGGGGGGGGCAGAATTTTTGCCAGCGTTGGCGTGGCCAGAATTTTGTCCTCTTCCGCCAGCTGTGGTTGCTTTAATACATCGATCACCTTTAGGGCGTAAACCCCGCGGAACTCGGTTTCTAAGATGTTGCGCAGGGTTTTTAGGGCCCTCATTGAATTAGGCGTGTTTCCCGCCACGTAAAGCTTGAGAATGTAGGTTTTGCGGGGGCTCATAAAAACTCCTCCTGAAGTCTTGTCGCGGCTTTTGGGCTCTGGGAGCTGCCCATGGGCTCTGGTGGGATGGAACGGCGGTACATCTCACAAAGGTGAGCCATCACGTCGAGCAAGGCAAGGCGGTAATCCTGAAGGAATTCGCTTTGATGCCCTTCTAGAACTAACTGCTTAGACCAAGAATCAATCAGATTCATATGTATTTCAACAGCCTTCGTAATTGGCAAATCACTGAAAAAGGCGGTATTTACAAAGCTTTCAATTGCTTGATTAGCAGCAGCCGGATCACGGAAATAATTAAGCAGGAGATCCCTATAACTACGTTTTAAAGACTTGGTTAGCTCACTTTGCTCAGCTTCGCTGAGATTACGCAGAAATAAATTTGGATCGCGCTTGTAGAACACCCCCAAATAACCGAGCCGCTCCTCCAGCCGTTGCGATAAACGCCAGTGGCCGTTTTTCAAATAATCTGCCTTGGCGGTTTTAAGCAGCCGTTTTTCAAGAAAATTGCAAACTGCCGCATCCAAGCTGTAAGGCAATTGCACCAGCTGATCAGCCTGTAGGTGCAGTTCCGCCTCGTGGTACTCAATCTCCCCTGTTACAGCGCCTATCACCACCGCTGGCAACAGCATTCCATGGGCTCGCAACAGGTCAAAACTGCCCTGATCTATGGCCCCCTGCTCAATCAATAGGCCATCCAAAGCTTCCCAGCAGCCCTGCAGTTCCGCCAAGAGCCGGCTTGGGTTGGCGCTGAGGATCCTCAGGTTGTAATTGCCCCCCCCTAAGCCCTGGCCACAGGCAATCAGCAGCTGCTGATCTTGCAGCAAAGCCCCTATCACCAATCCAGAAACTTCCATAACCCAATCTTGACTAAAGCAAAAGCGATCTGGGAGAATTATTGTTTGTTTCCCAATTGGGATTGCGCCAGGGCTTTCAAATGATCGAAAGATCTGCCTTGCCAATGCCGGAGCTCAGCTATGACCAACAGCCCATATGCAATTGTTGAGGCCTCGGGCCAACAATTTTGGCTTCAACCCAACCGCTATTACGACATCGATCGCTTAGCTGCTGATGTTGATTCAATAATTACCCTCAAAGAGGTATTGCTTGTAAACGACGGCAAAGGCACCACTCTCGGCATGCCTTACGTGGCTGAAGCAGAGGTGAGCTTGAAGGTGATGATCCACCGCCGCGGACCGAAAATAATTGTTTATAAAATGCAAAAGAAAAAGAAAACTCGCCGCAAAAACGGACATCGCCAAGAGCTCACCCGAGTGATGGTTGAATCGATCACGGTGGGCGGGAAAAGCATCGTCTAAGATTTATTTGATTTTATTTTTTCATTTACATACCCTTCAACTGATTTCTCCATGGCCCACAAGAAAGGCACAGGTTCAACCCGTAACGGTCGCGATTCCAATTCCAAACGGCTTGGCGTTAAACGTTATGGCGGTGAGAAAGTAACCGCTGGTTCAATTTTGATTCGTCAACGGGGCACATCTGTGTTACCCGGCGTAAATGTTGGGCAAGGATCAGACGACACCTTGTTTTCGCTAATCGATGGAATAGTTAAATTTGAAACTATCCGCCGTTCCACCCGCGAACGCAAGCGTATTACAGTTATACCTTTCGTTGCTGCTGTTTAAATAATTGCGATCCAATTATTAAGCATCCAAAAATAGTTAGAATCAATACACTAACTTTTATTATTGAATAACTTTCACGGATTTCCCAAATTTCGTATGGCAAACTTGTAATCAATACTCCTAGTAATAACCAATTACCCCAAATTGCATTTCGCAAAGCGCCATAAGCTGCTAACGCAATCAGGCTGGCATACACCCCCGACATAAGGGCAATTTTCTGCAACTTTTCAGGGCCTGCTAAAACACCCTCTTGCACAAAATGCAGCAACAATCGGTGGTTTGAAGCAGTTAATTGCTGCACTAACCCTGGAAGATGCTGATAGCTAAGGCTACCCAACAGAGCTAAAATTGATACAGAAAATAATAATGCTGAGATCAATAATTTCTTGAAAATTATTATTTTAAGTAGCATTAGCGCAAGCCATATATGCGAGTAGTAATGAGGTATGGATGAAATTGCTCCAGATACAATTCTTGCAATACTTCGAAAAATTGCTTCGTTAATTCAGGGGCATCAAAATGAAATGGGTATTCCCCATTGAAGCCTTTAAAGAAATACCAGTTAAACAATGCAGCTCCCACTTTTGGTTGCAGCCGCTGTGCAAATATTCTCAATTGTTCAGCTGGATCTGTTAGATGCTCTAACACATCTAAACACACAATACTATCAAATTTGTTTGGCAATTCTGTTGCATTTAAATCGCGCAGGCAGCGCAACTTATGGCTTAATCCAAGCGCTTTTGCCCGCTCGCATACAAAATCTCGATTTCTACCATTGAGATCTACCATCCACACCTGATCCACCTGGGGCAGCTGGGCAGCTGCCAAGGCATGGCTTCCGATTCCACCGCCAAAATCTAGATGTTGCCCTTTGGCAATTAAAGCCTGAAGACGCAACGTATCGGCAATGTAGGCAGAGCTATCTAGATGCCAGGCAGCTAATTCATACAAATGCCCGTCGCCCACCCCAGTTTCATAAAAACTTTCCACCTCAAGTTCCAGCTCCCCCGCTTTACCTGAAAAGGCACCTGGATGGAGAGCGGCAAGCGCTGCTGTGCTTTGGGGAAGCCGCTGCTCAATAGTGCTGATATCAATTTGCAAAAAATTAGAGAGCTGTTGGCGCAAGCCAAAGCCATCTTTCAAAAAGTCGTTAACGCTTGGGTGATCAAGCACCGGGCCGCAAATCCGCAAGTTCCCAACCTACGAGGGTGCAACCATGGCGAATGGCCCCCCTCCTCGCCCGCACTTGACCTCTGCCAGCTCCTGCGGATTTCTAGTGATTAATAAGCCCGCTGGCTGCACATCCCACGACTGTGTTGCGATTGCCCGCCGTTTGCTTGGTATTCGCCGGGTGGGCCACGGCGGCACCCTTGATCCGGCCGTAACAGGGGTTTTACCACTAGCTATTGGGCCCGCCACCAGGTTGCTGCCTTACCTAGATGGCACCAAGGCTTATCTGGGTCGCATTCAGCTGGGGCTCAATACCGATAGCGACGATTTAAGCGGCGAAGTTTTAAACCAAAACCCCTGGCCCCTCCTTAAAAAAGAGCAGCTGGAGGATCTACTGAGCCTTTTTTGCGGTGAACAAATGCAAAGGCCCCCCAACGTGAGTGCCGTGCATATTGATGGGGAAAGGGCCTACAAACGGGCCCGTCGCGGAGAACAACTTCAGATTCCGCCGCGGCCGGTAACCATCCACCACCTGAAGCTGCTGGAATGGAACGTTGCTGAAGGCAACTTGGCGATTGAGCTGCGCTGTTCTGCCGGCACCTATGTGCGTTCAATAGCGCGGGATCTTGGCGAGCGCCTGGGATGTGGAGCTGCCCTTGCTGAATTGCAACGCACCAGCGCTTTAGGTTTTGAACTTAACCAAGCAATCCCCCTTGAGGCGCTGCAGCCCAGCACCCCCTTGCTTGATCCACTATTGGCCCTTGGCGCAAGGCCGCAATTGAAATTAGATAGCGCGCAATGGCAGGCCTGGTGTCGCGGCCAACGGCTTCCCGCCAGCAGCGGAGTTGATTATCAAAATTGTGATGTGGTGGCGATGCTGAGGCCTGATGGCAGTTTGGCCGGATTAGCACATCCCACCTCAACGGGGGAATTGCAACCGCGGGTGGTATTTGATGCTGCTGGTTAGAAATTGGCAGCGGCGCGATCGGCCAAGACCAAACAATTTGGATGGCTTTGCAGCCAACTTGCAGGCAATGCCTCCTGGGCTGGTTCCTCCAATAAACGGCGCAGCACAGCACTCTTGTTTGCCCCTGTAACCACAAGCAAAAGCTCATCTGCCGCCAAAATATCTGCAATGCCCAAGGTGATCGCCCTTTCTGGCACCGCCAATAATTGGCCGCCAAAAGCTTCGGCATTTTGAGCTCGGGTGGCTTCGCTTAGCAGCACGCAGCGGCAGGGGGCCGTGGCGCCGCAAGGTGGTTCGTTAAACCCCACGTGGCCGTTTTCACCTAGGCCCAGCAATTGCAGGCCAATGCCTTGGCTTTGCACCTGCTGGCTATATCGGGCAGCTTCAAGAGTGGGATTTGGAGCGAGGCCATTTGGTAACAGCATTGCTGTTGGCGGGATTGCGAGCGGCTGGCCTAGATGCAGATCCATATAGGCGGCAAAAGAACGCTTATCCCCAGGGCCCAGCCCCACGTATTCATCGAGGTTGAAACTGCGCCAATGGCTCAAATTATTGATGCCTGCCTTTTGCAGTAGTGATACCAAACAGCCATAAACAGCCACCATCGTGCGGCCAGTGGCTAATCCACTAGGTGCTCGGCTCGGATCAAGCAACACCTCAGCCAACAAA